>NC_020054.1:2140812-2499865 GCF_000331105.1 Fibrella aestuarina BUZ 2
TCCCACTCAGCGCTGAGTGGGACTTTCCTTTTTGTATATTGGTAGCTGTTTTGGTGAATAATAAATTCACTAAATGCTTCTATCCTAATCTACTCATAATCATGTACACGTATCCCGTCCGCGTCCTGCTGGTGGATGATCACCCCATTGTGCAGAGCGGGCTCAGTTATGAACTTGGCCGCTCTGCTGGCTTACAAATCGTTTGCGCAACACAGACCGTAGATGAATCACTGACGCAGCTTCGACAGGATGCTGTCGATGTCGTGCTCTCGGACCTCTATCTGGGCGATACAACTACGGGCATCCAATTGATGCTACAACTGCGTGAACTGGGCATCTCCTTACCGGTGCTAATCATGAGCTCCGATGAAAAACCCGCTACAATCAGGCAGGTATTGGGGGCTGGGGCTGCGGGTTTTTTGAGCAAGCGTAGCACCCCTGCTGACTTTGAACAGGCTATTCGCTGGGCTGCTAATGTCGATCGCCTGCCCGATCCGTACATTGCTCCCCACGACCTACGGCTGCGCATGCATCAGCTCACGACGCCCCCACGCCCCCAGCAAGCTACGCAGTTGCAGCCGCTAACCCGGAAGGAGGTGGAAACGCTACGGGCTTTTGGCCAGGGGCTCGAACCGAAGGAGATCGCTCATGAGCGGCGGGTGGCCGTAACCACCGTCTATTCTCAGCTTAACATGGCTCGCGAAAAGCTTCAGATTCATCACGATGTAGAGTTACGCAATTTTGCCATTCGTCATTTGCTTGAATAAGCCTGTACATCAATCTGGGTCATGACTGTCTTTCACTGTCCGGCCCGACAGGCAACTCAACGACGACCCGAGTGCCGCCGCCCGCTAGCAAACCGATCTGAAATTGACCCATAGCCTGCTCGACCCGCCGCCGAATAGTGGAGAAAGCACGGCTGTCGGTTAGTTTAGTTTTAGCCACTCCGATGCCGTTATCCTCCATCTTAAGCAGTACGAGCGTCGACGTAGGGCAACGTACCTGAAGGCTGGCCTGCGAAGCCTGTGCATGCCGCAACACGTTCTGTAGCAGCTCAAAAGCAATGTTGTAGAGGGCAAACTGGGTGTTAGGTGGTAATAGTTGAGCTTTAGGATCTACATAGAGCCCGAAGGATGTGGTCGATACCAGATTGAGTTCGTCAATAAATGATGTAAGCGCAGGAGCCAATCCGCCCTGGCGGCTAAACTCGTCGGGCATCAGATTGTGGGCAATTAACCGAAATCGTTGATGTGCCTGTAGCAACAGGTGTTGAACAGACTGAATATCATCGGTTGAGATCGCCGGTTGCCGGCTCAGCCCATCGAGCCGAAGTTGCAGGCTGAACAACATGCTGCCAAGGTTATCGTGGAGGTTGTCGGCCACAGTGCGACGCTCATCGATACGGGCCAGGAGGCGAGCTTCAGTCTCCTGGCGTTCCCGTTGCTGGCGTTCCTGTTGGTTAAGTAATGCCGCTTCTCGTTGCTGTGCCTGCGCAACGCGCCGTTCATGCCGTTCGCGTCGCGACTGCGCAGCAATGCCCAGCGTGAAACAACTGATTTCAAGCATGGTGCCGCCACTCAGTGCCATGGCGCTTAGGTTGCTGCTCATGGCTGTCAGTAAGCCAGAGCGGCTTAAAACAAGCAGTAGGCCACCCGATAGCAAAGCCCCCGTACCAACTACATAGTAGATAGCCCAACGCTGCCCTTGCCAGACAACATAGCAGCCCAACGCAAACATGGTCAACATAATGGGTGTACCCTGATAAACTAGCAGCGCCGCTCTTGGTACCCACCAGTCGGGGAGAGACAAGGCAAATAGCGTGATATTCAGCAGGCCTAACCCGATAAACACCCGATGCCAAATGGGGGCCGTCTGGCGAAGGGCAAACAGTTGATTGAAAAAATAGAGGTAAGCAAAAATCCACAGCGTGAAAAAAAGATTGATGCCATGGGAGAGCAGCCAAGGACGCTCAGGCCACAGATAGCGCATGCCCAGCCCTACTCCCCGGCTTGTCTCATAAAGCAGGTAACTGGCTACCATAAGCCCTACCAATAAATAGCGGCGTTCGCGGGTGAAGCCATATAGCAGCAAATGAAGTAGCAGTGCCAGCAGTGCAAAGCCCGAGTAGATGCCCCAGCCGTAATGAAGCAGGATCGTATAAGTATCGAAAGCAGCCTCGCGCCAGATCGTCAGGGGCAGGTATTGCAGCCCCATCTCGTTGCGGCTATGGACGTAGAGGGTGAGTGTCTGACCCGGACGTACCGGCATGGTAAACACGAAATGGGGATGAGGTACCTCCCGACGATCGCCCAGACTGCACGAGGTAGACCGATGCGTTTCCAACACTCGCCCTGTGCTGTCAAGAACAAATAGGTCTACAGAGGTAGCTATCGGAAATGCATTCTCTAAAAAGAGGATTTCACCCGGTTTTTGATTGGGACCCACCACGCGGATACGTACCCGTAACCAATAATCGTCGAGGGTGTAGCCCGCGTTAGGATACTGCGTATTCACGAGCCGAAAACGCGGACTCACGGCCGGGCTGATTACGTCGTGTAACGTCAGGCGGCGAGAAGAGTCGGCCAGCCACTCGGCCCAAAGTCCTGTCTCAACGTGCATCTGGCTGCTGTCGATGACCAACACTGGTTGAGCCGTCAGACGATGGGTCCATAACCCGCTGATGAACAGTAGGAACAGGCCCTTCCAGAAGGTAAATGACGACGGCATGGTGTGTGTGGCTAGGAGTGCAAACATAGGGCGCAGACTTACCCGAACCGCCGCAAAAGTCACTTAGTGTATCGTAATTATTACGATTTTTTGGTAACCATCTGGTGTGAACCTTTGAAGCGTTGTTAAACCGCTTCTATCTCATACCATGAAAAAAATAGTGTGTCTTACCGCCAGCTTGTTGGCGGCCCTGACGGGCTTTGCCCAGTCTGAAAACTACCGCGCTTTCAAGGTCGACATCACCACCGGCTACTCGAAATCAAGCCAGAGCGGAACCGGTAACAACGGAGGTATCAATTTCTCGATCGAGCCTAAGTACAACATCACCGACAACATTGCGGTGGGCGTGAAGGTAGAAGGCGCCGTGCTGGCGTCTGCCGAAAGCAGCGGGATCACAGCCCTGGCCATCGTGCGGGCTACTCAACTCACGGGTGAATATTATGTTGGCGAAAGCACCGTGCGGCCCTACGTTGGTCTTGGCCTGGGGCTTTACAAGGGCTACCTGTATCTGTCGGATAGCGACGAGTCGGAGCTGATCGCTGGCGAGACCAGTCAATTCGGTATTGCCCCACGGGCAGGTTTACAAATCGGGCACTTCCGGCTGGGGCTCGAATACAACCTTGTAAAAGACAGTAACTACTTCTCGTTAAAGATCGGCACAACTATCGGCGGCGGGCGCAAATAACGTATCTGGCCTGCGGTACTGTGCGTTTACAAGACCCTGATAACTACCTGATTTCATGAAAACGATACTACTCTCTTTTGTGCTCCTAATAAGCATGAGCACGCTGACGCATGCCCAAATTTCCAAACGCTTTGGGATAGTCGGTGGACTCCACTCGGCGTCGATCCGGTCCACGGGACTGGATAGTAAGTTCGGCTTCCATATTGGCGGGGTGGCTGAGCTCGCCATCAACGATAATGTCTTGATCCGCCCCCAACTGCTTTATAGCACCAAAGGGGCCAGCGTGAGCGCAGGTGGGCTCACCTACTCGATCAACCTGTCATACATCGAGATCCCTATCCATGCTGTGTACAAGGCCGAGGTTGGAACGGGTAAGCTCTTCGGCGGACTAGGGCCCTACATCGGTATTCTGGCTGGTGCCCGTGATTCCGATGGGGATGAAGTCGACGGCCTGAAAACAGTGGACGCGGGCCTTAGCTTGCTGGGTGGGTACGAACTGACTGAGCAAAAAATCAGCGTCAACCTGTTCTACAACACGGGCTTCACCAACATCGCTACCAATGCCCCCCGCACGGGCTCAAGCAACACCAACAGCACATTCGGCTTATCAGTCGCTTACTTCTTCGGTGAGTAACCTCCTCTTAATCAGTCGTATTCTGATAATTCTGTGAAGCATCCAGCGCCATCTGCACCGATCAGGTGGCACTGTTTTTCTTCTGAAAAAATGGCAATAGAGTCTTAATCAATCGAATCAGATGATGAAAATTTACACGTACAGCCTGCTCTTTTCCTGCCTGGCGACCGCTGCATTAGCCCAGAAAGGGCCGGTGGCCCCATCGGCAACGGGTAACGCCGAAGGCCTCATTCGCGAAACCGTCGATGCGGGTCAGGAATTTTACCCGCGCGTAAGCCCAGATGGCAAATCGCTGCTCTACAACAGTCTGGAAAAGACAACGTATTTCACGGTTTCAGAGACGGGCAGTCTGACGACCAAAACCGACAAGAAATTCAGAATTATTAAAAAGGAGATTGGATCGCCGGTGACAAACCCGCTTGTGGTTGATGCCGCCTATCCAACCTGGCTGCCTGATGGATCAGGTATTATTTTTTCCTACATCAAGCCCATGCGCCCCGTCATTGCGCGGTCGAATGGGGCCGGGGTTGGCCTGAACTATATCTCGCAGGGCGAAATGGGCGAAGATGATGCTGAGCCGGTCATCAACCGCGACATGAGCCAGATCTTCTTCACCACCTTCATGGGCAAGAGCCGGATGATCTGCTCGATGGATGCCAAAGGTGGCAACTTCACCGTCCTGACGGAAGGCGGGCACCTGGCGCTGAATCCCAATGATAACACGAAGATCATTTACAACGGCCGTGTGGGTAAGGTGGTACAGGTGTTTACGCTCGATTTGAAGACGGGCCAGAAAGCTCAACTCACCCAGGGCGATTACAACAATAAAGACGGGGCCTTTTCGCGGGATGGTAAGTACATCGCGTTTGTGAGCAATCGCGAAAATCCGAAGAAGAAGAACCATCACCTGTATATGATGAAGGCCGATGGGACTGAGTTGGTGCAGCTTACTCAGGGCGACACAGACGAGGGCGACCCCACGTTTGGCCCGGATGGTACGATCTACTTCTACTCCAACGCCGATCGGAACTACAACATCTGGAAGGTAAAGCCCCGCTCAACGCGCTAACTGACGCTACTAGTAGCCTATAACTACCCGCTAATTATGCAAACTCTCTCCACCTTCGGCAGTACCAATCGCTTCTGGGTGATACTATTCGCCATCTCGCTGGCCCTGCTGGCGGGCAGCTGTAAAAAGCCCGCCGACGTTTTGCCTGCCGAGATCGACCCGGCCAACGCATCCTTGTTGAGTCAGGTACTCATCATGCCTTCAGGAACGCAGACCCAGGCGGGCGACGCCCCTTCCCCAACAACTAGTAGCGGTACGCCCGTCGTGAACTCGCCCTACACCACGGTGATCTCATCCAACGGTAGTACGGCACCACTCACTTACACCTATCAGAACGTGAGTGGCAATTTGGCCGGTTGTTACGTACAGGTCGTGGGCGCCGATCGGTACTTCCGCATTCCCTACGGCAGTAATTCATCGGCCAGCGGTCGGTTGTCGTTGCCGGTAGGTATTCCGACCAACGTATTGGATGGCCAATTCACGCTGGCATTCTGTGTGTACGACGCAAATGGCCGGGTAAGTGCCCCGGTAACGGTAACTATCAACGTGCTACGTCTGGGCACTGGTGCCATTCAGGTGAGCTTGTCGTGGGATGACGACACCGATCAGGATTTATACGTAACGGACCCGGCCAATGAGATCATCTCGTATAGGAATACGTCGTCGTCATCGGGTGGGGCGCTTGATCGGGATGATACAAGCGGCTACGGTCCCGAGAATATTTTCTGGACCCAAAATGCGCCTGACGGCAGGTATCAGGTTCGAGTAAATGCCTACAGGGCCGCCACACAAACTAACTTCTACGTGACGGTTAGCTACCCCGGTGGGTCGAAGTCATTTACGGGTAATACCTCGTTCAACGTCCGAACGGTCAACGTGACCACGTTTACCAAGAGCGGTAGCACTATTACGTTTTAGGCTGTCGACGCTGCGGAAGCGGGTAAGTACCGTGTAAGGGGGCTTGAGCTGTCAGGGCTTGGCTCCCTTAAAACGGATCACAGCGTCAGCTCGTTGATCCGGTCGGGCTCCATCACGAAGGTATTGATGTCGACGAACCCGCGAATACCACGTACCCAGCCGTTTTTGTTATGCTGCCAGATGTACAGCTTATCGGCGTCATAGCGATTCAGGTCCGACTTGGAGTAATCGGCAATCCAGAGCGGATACACGTCGAAATGCTCTTTGATGAAGCGCTTATACAGGGTTGCGTTGGTGTAGATGATGGGCCGGATGTTGTATTCGGCTTCGATCGCATCCAGAAAAACCTGTAGGTCGGCGATGATCTTATCGTCAGGTACGTTGTTGGTCACTTCAAAATCGAGCACGGGCGCCAGATCGCCGGGTTTTAGCGAAACTCGTTTGATGAAGTTGTTGGCCTGTTTGATGGGGTCGCGGGTGGGGTGGTAGAAGTGATAAGCCCCCCGCTGCAATCCCACGCGCTTGGCTTCTTTCCAGTTTTTGGCAAAGGTGGGGTCGCCCAGCGTAGCGCCTTCGGTGGCTTTGATAAACACAAACTGAAGGCGAACACCGCCCGTGTTCATGGCGGCGACCCGGTCCCAATTGATGCGGCTGTTGTGCCGCGACACATCCAGCCCATGCACGGTGTAGCGCGTCGGGAATTTGATGCCGTAGGCCTCCACGAACTGCCATTGCATGGTATCGGCCGGCCGCGTGAGTCGCCAGATAAGCAGCCCGCTCACCAACAGCCCCAAACCAAGCCAGATAACGCGTTTGTAGTGATGGTAGATAAAGCGGAATAACGTGGATACCTTCATGCGGGGGATACTGGTCGGGCTTGAGGCGTCGAACTACCGGCGCGTCGGGCCTTACAAACATACGAAAAGCAACGGGCGCGGAGCGAAGGCCGGTGGGTAGTTGGCTACCCCGTGACCTTCACTCCGCGCCCGTTATACGTTGGGCCCGCTGTGGCTAGTCTGACCCTTCCAGTTTCACGACCTTGTTATACAGGCCCAGAATCAGGATGGGAGCCGCCCACTGACCAATCAGCAGCGCCTCATGACGTTTGCCGTTGGCGAAGCAGGCCGCCGCCGTTGCGAGTGCGCCCAGACCACCCCACAGAAAAACATCGGAGGGGAGCTTGGCGGTTTGCTGTTCGATAGCCTCCGCTACGGGGCCTTCATCGTGCTTGGGATTCAGGTTCTTTGGCATGACGTTGAGAAATTAGTGTACGTCTGCCTAACAGGGTGTGCTGGCAAATGTTTGAAAAACTACATGATCTATAGTCTAAAATTACTTTTCTATGGCCAACTCAGAATTACCCTCCCGCTGCCTTAATCCGTTACTTGCTCACGTCGAACCGATACGTACCTGAACCCACTTCAACCGTAACGTACCCAGCCGCTGTGTTGCGCACGGGCACCGACAAGGCCTGCCCATTCTCGCGAATCTGTGCGGCCGATTTAGCCGGAATCGATACGAGCGCGGTGGTGTTGGCGGGCACCTCCACGTTCATCACCACATTACCGTTGGTCGTCGTCCAGCCCGACTTCGCCTGTCCGTAGGGCGTTTGCAGGGTGGCTTCGGCCTGCGTCAGGCGGGGGTCGAGGTGCGGGCGGATGCGCAGCTGGCGATAACCCACCTGCTGCTCGTCGGTATCGAGGCCCGCTGCCACGCGGTACATCCAGTCGCCGATGGCCCCATAGGCGTAATGGTTGTAGGAGTTCATGCCCGGCGTCTGAAAGGTGCTGTCGGGCTTAATCCCGTCCCAGCGTTCCCAGATGGTGGTGGCGCCCATCTTCACCGGATACAGCCACGACGGGTACGTTTCCTGCAGCAACAGATCGTAGGCGACGCTGTCGTGCCCAAAGCGGCTCAGTACGTGGCACAGATAGGGCGTACCCAGGAAGCCCGTGGTCAGGTGGTTGCCATACGATTTGATGTTGTCGACCAGCCGTTGGGCGGTAGCGGCCCGCTGCGATTCGGGCAGCATATCAAACTGGAGCGCCAGCACATGTGCCGTCTGCGTATTCGAAAGCAAGCGGCCACTGGGCGTCACATACTCCTGCCGGAAGGCCGCCTTCACCCGATCGAGCAGGGCCTGGTATGTTTTTACGTCGTCGGTTTTGCCCAGCACCTGCGCCGTTTTTACCAGCAGCTGGGTCGAATGTGCGAAGAAGCACTGGGCGATCAGGTATTTGTCGGTTACGGCCGAGCGCCCATCATTGTCGTCGAACGGCCGGTAGAAAAGCCAGTCGCCGAAATGGAAGCCGCTGTTCCAGAGCGGTCGCCCGTTTTCGTCGGTTTTGCTTTGCTTGGTCATGTAATCGACCCAGGCTTTCATGCTGGGGTACTGTGTTGCCAGCAACTGCCGGTCGCCGTAGGCCAGGTACATATCCCAGGGTGTAATCGTGGCCACATCGGCCCAGCCCGCACTGCCCGAGGCCCCCGCGCCCAGCACGTTGGGCACCACAAACGGCACCGACCCATTGGGGAGCTGATCGGCCGCTACGTCGCGCAGCCATTTGCTGAAAAAGGCATTGACGCCAAAATTGAACGCCGCCGTGCGCGAGAAAGCCTGCGCGTCGCCTGTCCAGCCCAGCCGCTCGTCGCGTTGGGGACAGTCGGTGGGTACGTCGAGGAAATTGCCCCGTTGCCCCCACTGGATATTGTGCTGTAGCTGATTGAGCAGCGCGTTGGAGCTGGTGAACGTACCCGTGGGCGTCATGTCGGAATACAACGACACCGCCGTGAAACTGGCCGGATCGATCGTGGCGATGCTTTGGGCGTCGCCTTCGACGCGTACGTACCGGAAACCCTGCCAGGTGAAGTGGGGCTCAAACAGTTCAGGCTGGCCCGTACCGCCTAACACATACGTGTTCTCGCATTTGGCCGCCCGTAGGTTCTCGGTGTAAAAATTGCCCGCCTTATCGAGCACTTCGGCGTGCGTCAGCCGTACCTGACTACCGGCTTTGCCCGTGGCCCGCAGCATGACCCAGCCAACCAGATTCTGCCCAAAGTCGAGTACCTGTTCGCCTTTTGGCGTGCGAATCAGTTTGGGCATGGTGAAGGTTTCGTGTTTCCGAACCGGCTCGTTCACCGTCGTAACGAGGTGGTTTTTGGGGTAATCGGCCACCACGACCGGATGCCAGTCTGATGCGCTGTAGCCCGCTGTAGCCCAGTTGGGTTTGTCCATGCGGGCGTCGACGAGTTCGCCATGATACACCTCCGAGTGACGAACTGCCCCCGTCGATGACTGCCAGCTTCCATCGGAAATGACCGTATCGGTGCTGCCGTCGGTGTATGTAATTAGGAGTTGGAACAGCAGCGCAATGTCGGACCCGTAATGATTACGGGCGTTCGACCAGGCTAGATTGCCCCGATACCAGCCGCTGCCGAGCATGACGCCCACGGCATTCTGACCGCTCCGCAGCAGGTTCGTAACGTCGTAGGTCTGGTATTGCAGGCGTTTGTTGTAGCTTGTCCAGCCGGGGGTCAGGTAAGCGTTACCCACCCGCTGGCCGTTGATCTGCGCTTCATACATGCCGTGGGCAGTGATGAAGGCCGTTGCTGAGCGAATGGCTTTTTTGGCGGTAAAGGCTTTCCGAAGCAGCGGCGACGGCTGACCGGCCGTGTCGGCGGGGTTGGGGCCGATCCAGCGGGCTGTCCAGTCGGCGGGGCTGAGCAGGCCGACCTGGAACGTACCTGGCCCACTCCAGGCTGATGGCTTGCCGGTTTGGTCCCACACACGTACCTGCCACTGATACCGGCCGCCCGAGGTCAACGGTGCGCCTTTGTAGCCAACGTGCACCGACGAATCGGAGGCCACTCGCCCCGATTGCCAGGCAGCCCCTTTAGCCAACGAGGCCTCAGCCGGGCTGACCCGAATTTCGTAGGCCGTCTGTTTGGTGTTGCGGGTGGGGGAGGTCAGTTGCCAGCTTAGCCGGGGTTGCGGGGTCCCAATGCCCAGCGGATTCGTGAGGTTTTCAACCCGGAGCTGAGATACGGTGGATTGCGCGGCAACCAAGCCCGTCAAACCGGCACCGGCAAGGGTAAGTAAGAGCGTACGCATAGAAAAGAGTAGGGAGCAGTCTGACAAATGCCCGAAAGGTAGACAAGTCTATCTTCGTTTCGTCCTACTCCTTCCTACTCTTGAGGCCTAAAGCCAAACTTACTTATTCGGCTGCGGGGTTTTGCGCAGGTATGGTTTTACGAAGGTCACGCCCTTGGGAAATTTCTCCTCGAGCTGATCATTGGAGACGGCGGGCGTCACGATCACGTCTTCGCCTTCCTGCCAGTCGGCGGGGGTAGCAACCGAGTAAGTGGCCGTCAGTTGCAGCGAATCGATCACGCGCAGGATCTCGAAGAAATTCCGGCCCGTGCTGGCTGGGTACGTTAGTGTCAGCTTGATCTTCTTGTCGGGACCAATGATAAACACCGACCGAACCGTCGCTTTCTCGCTGGCATTGGGGTGGATCATGTCGTAAAGGGTAGCCACCTCGCGGTTTTCGTCGGCGATCAGCGGGAAGTTGACCGTCGTGTTGTTGACCTCGTTAATGTCCTTCACCCATTCGTGGTGCTGATCGATGGGGTCAACACTCACGGCAATCACCTTCACGCCGCGTTTGGCAAATTCATCGCTGAGCTGCGCCGTACGGCCCAACTCGGTGGTGCAGACAGGCGTAAAATCGGCGGGGTGCGAGAAAATCATCCCCCAGGAGTTGCCAAGCCATTCGTGGAAATGAATCGGGCCTTCGGTGGTGTTGGCCGTAAAATCAGGAGCAATGTCGCCTAATCGGAGTGACATGGTTAAATCTGTTTAGTGTTGTTATTCGATCAACTTAATAGGGTAAACTAGAAACGGAAAAACCGGTTGTTCACCGGCTTCCTATTTGTTGTAAACGTAACGAAGGGGTAAGGCGAAAGGGTTCCGAAACAGATCGCCACTGGCTAATTTGCCTTGGTACTGTCTTTCTTCGTGCGGAACTCGGGTGGTGCCGGGGGACGTATGCCGCCCACTTCGCGCTGCATGTCGTCTTTGCTGGTCTGATATAAGGCCCATTGTTCGGGCGTCAGAATCGGTTTCAGCTTCGTCTCTTTATCCTCGTTATACATCATCATGGCATCCCGGATCTGCTTATTCTGGGCTTCGCTGGGTTTACCGCTGCCGTTCAGGGCCACAATTTCCTTGATGGCTTCCTGCTGCTGCTTGCCGTATTCGTTGTTAAGGTCTTTTACGGCCTTAGCCTGCTCTTTGGTCAGGTTGAGCTTTTCCTTGAGCCATTTGGTTTCGCGGTTGGCCAGTTCGCCGGCAATGTTGGGTACGTTGGGTTTAAAATTGGCCTGCGATTGACCCATGCCCATGCCACCCATACCCCCACCCATGGGGCGGCCCATGCCTCCCCCATAATATTGAGCGAAGCCCGTGGCGGTGGCGGCGATAAACAGCCCGGCCGACAGGGCCAGTAAGCCGAAGATTTTCATAGAAGCTACGTTACGATTGTGGGTACGAAATAAGGTATTCCTTATGAAAAAGGCATAATAGCCGTAACCATCATGCCTTTTTCATAAGGAATACCTTATACTAGTTTGTCTTCAACGGCCATGCGCACCAATTCGGCGGCATTACGCACCTGAAGCCGACGCATCATGTTGGCGCGGTGGTTATCGACCGTCCGAACGCTGAGCTGCAGCTTTTCGGCAATGAGCCGGCTGCTAAGCCCCTCGATGAGGTAGCTAAGGATCTCTTTCTCTTTTTTCGAGAGCTTCGAACGGCGGGTTTTGCCAACCGTTGCGTTGGGATCTTTCCGCATCTGCTGCATGTAGCCGTTCAGGATAATGGTGGCTACCGGCGAGCTGAAGTACTTCTCGCCCGTGGCTACCGTCTTAATGGCTTTCATCATCTCATCGCTCGACGAATCCTTCAGGATGTAGCCGAGCGCGCCGGCCTCAACGGCCCGCAGGATGTAGTCCTCGTTGTTGTGCATCGACAACATCAGGATCTTCACGTTTTTATACGAACGGGCCACCTGTTGGGCCGTCTGGATACCCGACATACCGGGCATCGAAATGTCGAGTAACAGTACGTCGGGCAGAGTGCCGTCGGTCTGGTGCTTTTTGAGTTTTTCGAGTGCTTCTTCGCCGTCGTTGGCTTCGTCGATGATATCAATACCATCACCTTGTTCGAGCAATAAGCGAACCCCGTCGCGAACAATGGCGTGGTCGTCAACCAACATTAATTTGATCATAATCGTGAGCAATTAATTGTGAATGATACGGAATATTGACTGAGATTTTGGTGCCCTCTCCGGGCGTTGAGTGAATTACAAAGGTACCGTTGAGCAGTTTTATTCGTTCATGCATATTGTGCACACCCTGTCCGTGTGGTTCTTTAGTTAGACGTTGCGTTTTAAAGCCGAGGCCATCGTCCTCAATAGTAAACTGTATTTGTTGGTTCTGTTGTTGCAGGTGAAGGCGAATGTGGCGGGCTTTCCCGTGCCGGATTGCGTTGGTAATCGACTCCTGCGCAACCCGATAAAGGGTAATTTCAACGTTTTGGTCAAGCGGAAGCGGGGCACTGTCAAACTCCTTATCAACCGTATACTCAATCTGAGCCGATTCAGCTGATTTTTGTTCGGCCCGGTTATGGGATTCGGCCAGCCGCCGCAGGGCAACCGACAGGCCAAAATCACTCAACACGCTGGGCATCAGATTGTTTGAGATCGAACGGGTTTCCTGAATCGTTTGGGTGATCAGATTTTTTAGGGTTGCTAAATTCACTTCGTCGGCGCGGCCTTTCGACAGTTTAACTTCCAGCCCTTCGATCTGAAGTTTTATGGCCGTGAGCATCTGCCCTAATCCATCGTGTAGCTCGCGCGAAAGACGTTTACGCTCTTCTTCCTGACCAGTAATCAGGTAGGCCGTTCGGCTCTTCTGCGCGTCGGCCTGCTCCTGAAGTTGCCGCTGACTAGCTTCATAAAGCTGCTGCCGCGCCTTTTTTAACGATTTGTTAAGTGAACGGAGTTTTCGGTTAACATCAGCGGTACGTTTCTCGGCAATAATTAACCGTGATAGGGTCTGCCGGAGGCGGTCAACCGCAGGCCGGAAAACAAACCAGCCGATACCGGCCAGAGTCAGTAGGGTAAGTATGTGAAAAATAAGCTCAAGTCGTTGAAGGCGAGTTAGTTTATAACGAAGCTCGCCGGTATACTGCCGGATAACAGCGTCGATTTTTTCCAGAAATAACGACTCGTTAGCCAGCAATAAGGCAATACTGGCTTTCGCCTCGGGACTTTTCATTTGCGCCGGGCCGCTGATCTTAAGTAGCTGATTAAGACTGACTTGTAGAGCAATAAAGTGTGGGCTGACCGCTTTGTAAAGGCGATTGACGGTGTCGCTGTTGCTGATCGAGCGGGTTGACGTAACGCCGTCGGGGCCGAGTACGGTACCCTGTCGCCCCGCGATGTGGTATCGTTCGAAGGTTTTGAACAGGCTGCCCAGCTCATTACGGGCGCTGACAAAAAGCACGGAATCGTGCTGATTGGCCAACTGAAGCACTTTTTTGGCAATCTGCTGGCTTTGATTTCGCTGGAGAGCCGTGTAGCGAATCACCCATAGCTCGTCCTGGAACTTATCAATCTGCCACTGCGTAATCACTTCAGCAACTGTCAGCAACAGCGCCAGACTTAGCAACGTGGCTACGTACAACTTTGTTAATTGAACGGGTGTGGTCATCAGACCTTCATGTTAATCGTTGAGTAAAGCTGCTATTGCCAAATTCAATGTGTATTGGTTTCTTGTAAAACTAACAAATATTGTAGTTTTACTAATTCATTAGCTGAAAAACTTACTTACTCATTGTCTAAAAAACTTACTTAAGTATGATGCGTCTCATTGTCTTTCTGTTCATCGGCAGTCTTAGCTTGGTAGGTTTTCGCCCGGCCCCCATTGCAACCACAGTAACACCGTCTGCCGCTGATCCTGTCAAACTGTCATGGGAAGCCCTGCGCGACGTAACGTTCAAAAAGAAATGGTACGCCGAAGAGTCGGTATATATGCTTTACCCAACTTTTGGCCCAACAGTTCAGAAAATGAACGGAAAACCAGTGGAATTAACTGGTTATGTACTCCCCGTTGATCTGGAATCGAATGTGTATGTACTGTCGGCCTTTCCGTATTCAGCCTGCTTTTTTTGCGGCGGGGCTGGCCCAGAGTCGGTTGTTTCGCTCAAATTCAAGAAGCCGGGTCGCAAATTCAAGACCGATGAACGCCGCACATTCCGGGGTACGTTGAAACTGAACGCCGACAATATCTACGAACTGAATTACATTATCGCTGACGCTGAGATGGTTGACGCGTCGTAGGCCAGTTAGCCCCACTTTTTTTAGAAGAAGGGCTTGACTCATGCCGCCGAATCGCACATCTTTGCACCCGCAATGGGGGATTAGCTCAGTTGGCTAGAGCGCTTGCATGGCATGCAAGAGGTCATCGGTTCGAATCCGATATTCTCCACTAATAGCAGTATTTTAAGTCACAAGGCCCAAACCGAAAGGTTTGGGCCTTGTGCGTTTGTACTATTCCAACCACCGTAATTTTAACTCTAAAATGGCACTACTACCGACCATTATAGACGATCTAACAGAGTATCTTGAACGGAAACAGGCGTATCTAAGGCCCGACAGCTACAAAGTGTATAGATACTTTGGCGTAGAGTTTACCGCGTTCCTTCAACAAAGCGGCCTTACTGATCTACCAACCAAAAAGTTTAAACCGGCCAACTGCGAACAATACAAACAGTACATACTGAAACATCATAAAGACCCCTGTACGCGAAACAATAAAATTGGTATGCTTAAGAGCGTGTTGGGGAATTATGTTTGGTGTTGGACTTGAATGCGCTGCAACATAATCTGGATGTTGGCTAGATACAGCCAGTTGACCGAATAAGATACCGTGTATTCGTAATCTTTGACGATCCGGCGGAAAAAATTCGTCCAGCCAATGCTTCGCTCGACGACCCAGCGCCTGGCAACCGGCACAAAGCCCCGCGCCGATTCAGGCCGCGAGGCTTTCGCAAAGTCGATGCCCCACCCGGCTAGATTCTTAGCAAACACGCCGTTGTAGGCCTGATCGCCAAAGATCTTTTCTAACCGCTCCTCGCACCGCCACAACATGCTGACAATGAGTGGTACAGCTAGGGCGCCGTCGTGACCATTAGCGGCATCTGCATCAGCGACCCACAACCGCCCTTGTGTATCCACCACATAGGTACGCTTGCGGCCATTGACCAGTTTATGGCAGTCTTTTCCTCGGTGTTCAGCGATCATAGGGCTTAATTTAACTGACTGTGTGTCAATACACAGAACTGAAGGCAGTGGATCCCGACCCGCTTGCTGACGGTCGAGTTGATTGACTGCTGCGTTGATCCGCTCGAACAAATCCGCCTTCTTCCACTGGTCAAAGTAGTAGTAAACGGCTTGCCAATGCGGCCAAGTAGGCGGGAGATTACGCCACTGACAACCGGTCCGCAACAGCCAGAAAATGCAATCCAAAATCTGGCGCAGGTCATGTTTGCGCTTGCGTTGCAGGTTGAAAAAAGGCGAAATTGCCGCCCACTGGTAGTCAGTCAGTGGTGTCCACTGAGGAGTCATCGTTTGTAAGCTTGGTCGCTACAAAGTTGACCTGACTACCAGCCTTTTGCTATTTCCCAACACGCTCTAAAACGTTCTGCAACTTTCTGACAGACGAACCCGATTTTGAACGTTTCGACGTTAGCCCGGCCCGGCGTATTAAGTTCGTGCCAACTCAAGAAAGCAATTTGCACGAACCATACACCGACGAACAGGTGAGTTTGATCTTTGGGAAAGTTATTGAGCGGCAGGATTATTACCTGTTATTGTTTATCTACTTCATTCATTACACATTCAGTAGGCCGGGCAAAGAAGTAAGATTGATGAAGGTTGGAGACCTAAAACCTAACGCGGTGGTAATACCCGCCCAGCACTCCAAGAACAGGCGCGTTAAAAGCCCAACGCTAACCAAACCCATACAAGAACTGATTGACTTTTTAGGGGTTCGGAACTACGCTAACCACTTCTATATTTTTGGCTCGGAAGGAACGCCCGGCCTTATACCTGTGGGGAAAGGATGCTACTACCACCGACACAAAAAGATTCTTGACGAATTGGGCATAATTGGCAAATACACGCTCTACGGATGGAAACACAGCGGTAATATCAGAGCGATACAGCTAGGAGTAACAGATGCCAGTTTGCAACTACAGAACGGCTTTACAGAGCGCCGAACATTAGAGATTTACCGGCGCAAGCTGTCAGCTTATTATAACAATGAGATAGCTGAAAAATTTGTATAATTTATTTCTAACCTTTTTGTTAGTAAAAAAATCAACCACCATGAAACTAACAAAATCCCTTTTCTCCCTTGCCCTCATATCCCTTGCGGTAGCGGCTTGTAAATCGACTGACCCTGACCCGCGCACGCAATACGTAGGCACCTACAAAATGGCTTTTACAGATGTGCTACAGAACAGATCAAGCGGCGCAACAGCCAACTATCTAAGTACCGGCACCCTAAACGTAAAATTAGGCGCTACACAGGCCGAACTAATACTGACTGAACGTAGTACCTACCCTGTGCAGGTATCTGGCAACACATTCACGATTCCGGCCTTTATAGACATACAGAGCATTGCAGGTAGTAGCGTAGCGTTCACGGTCTCCGGCACTGGCAGTTTCAGCCCCAACGGCATAACGGTAACATATACCGGAATGTCAACTGTAAACAACCAAGCTATTCAGTTCAGCACAACCGGCACAGGAACCAAATGATTAACGGTTGAACGGTACTTACTAATAAATCGGTGGAAAGTTGTTATTGGTGTAGCCAATCTGTGTGAATAAATAATTTGTCGGAGATAAATACATCCAATTAAAAAATGATGCTTATTTGTAACCCTAAGATACAAATTGTGAACTGATTTTTATTTGTAAAGAGAAATGACTAACACCGACAAAAAGACAACTTTCCACTTGTTCAGATACCAAATAGTGCCAAAGAGTCAGCATAAAATGAATCTTTTTGATAGAACTTATACGCCAGAAGAATTAAAAGCGATTAAGAATAGAATATTTGCGGAAATTATAGCAACTAAACAATATTTTGCCAGCCTTACAAGAAAACAACTTTATCATAAATTTATTTATCTTGATGGTAAGGATGTTTTTGCATTTCAACTTGGAACTAGAAAAACTGTTGTTTTACAAAATGAAGAATTTAATATTAAGTATGAACAAAATCACCCCAATGTATTAATAATTATTGACAACAGGCCACACGTACAAAAGATTGCGATAAGTGTAAATGAAGAAGCTTTTTCATCTCCTCAAGTTGTAGCTAATATTTTGCAACTAAATTTTAATGTTTCACTAGATAAATACAGTTTACAGATTTCTGTCAATCCAATATTAGACCGAAGGGATTTCTGGCAACTAATAAAAAGCTATGAAGATAGAATAACGTCACTAAGGTTTGAGATTATTAAACCAAACATGACTAATATTTCTAATTCTCTATCAGAGGGATTAAAAGAATTGGTCACAGCAACAAACAGCTTTAAAACACGACTTGATTTAAATGCTCCTGAAAGAGCAACCTTAGAAAACCTAAATGAAAAAAACATAGCTTTAGCGGGTATTGCTGATTATTCTATCGAAGGCGGAAGCACAGAAATAAGTCTTAAAGTGAAAGGGCTAAGGAGTTATATAAAAACGGATGGAACTGTGCGTAAGGTTTCTATAGACGAAGCTGAAATAAAAGGAACGCCCGATAAAATTTCAACAATCTTTCAAAAAATACTTAGCAATGGAGATTAAGATTTACAAAATCGGAGCGTACATAGGCTTGTCCGTAATTCTAAATTTTATCTCAAACTATTTGGAAAGTGATTACCTTATAAATTTTTTGAAGGATAAAATTGTAGAACTGTTAATTACACTGATGGCAATTAACACCGCCACATCAAGTATTATTGTCTCAAAAATTGAAGAAATATCAAAAAAGTATAGGGTGAACTTAGACCCTTCAATAAAAGAGGTAAAGAGTTCTACAATACTTCAAATATGGCTCGTGGTTTTTGCAGTAATGACGCTTATACTATATAAAAGCAAAGTAATTATTGCACACTTTCCAGATACATACGAAAGTTGTCTCAATATCACGCTACTCACTATATTCATATCTGCCATAGACATACTAAGGGATACAGGGTTAGCAATTTTTATAATTAATGAAAAAACTTCAAAAAAAGAAAACGCTTGAACTTCATAAACATAAATATTACTCACAAAAAACCCCTACGGCAATGCCATAGGGGTTTTTAATTTCCAACCTGAAAATTAAGACTGTTGCCGTTCGCGGCGCTTTTCTTTGATGTGGTCTAACAGATCGTCAAAAAGATCATCTGCCAGATTGATAAGGAAATCAACCAGCTTGTTAAGAAACCAATGTTTGCGTTTCGCTGGCTGTGGTACTTCGTTCAAGATTTGTTCTTTGTTATGCATGGTGAACATTAGTTGAAGTGAATCAATAAACTACCGTCTGCCTGATTGACATAATCAGGACGCTTTCTTTCCTCGTTTAAATAGACCAACGCGGCCAACAAAACGAACCAACGGAACGCCCCTAATCCTAGCTTTTTAAGGCCTAATAGAACCACCAAAATAGCGCCAGCACCGAACAAAAAAATCTTTTCCGATACCAGCAAAGCGGCGCGGCTGATAGGGCTTATAAAGCCATTGTACAGATAGAATCGTATGCTTTGCCCGGCCCTATCATTGGCGCTCAATAAAGCGTCCGGCAAAACCAAATTATACCCATCTACAGCCAGCGGTAAAAAACTGTTGTGCCTGTCTGTGTCGCTAGTACGTTGAAAGAAATTAAGAGACTGTACATCATACAATGAATTACCTGATTGTACGGGGTGAGAATGCCAGCGCAAAGGAAAACCGCCGGAACGCAAGCAATCCTGTATTACCGCCCGGTAACGTTCGCCGTTTGGGCTATATGCCAGGTTAGCCCGTTCGGGTGGTAATTGGTTGGCAATTTCGACAACCTGAGAAACAATTAACAGGCGCTTTGTAGGGTCAGGATAGGCATACAAAAACCCGCCTGTTTCAGCCGATTTATTATACAGTGTAGCCAGCGTAGCTAACACGTTGCCCGTTATCAGAATATCTAAGGGCGTTTGTAGAATATAGGTTTCCCGGCCCTCTGTTACGATAGGCCGGAAAAAACCTAATTCGATTAGTTGCTTAACCATTTTTACGCTGCAAAAAAATGATTGCCAGCACTGCCAATACAACGAATACCCAAACCCGGTTTTGTGGGATTGGTGCCGCGTTGAAATTGGCTTCATCGGTTCTTATAATTAGGGCGTTACGCCCTTGCCGCTGTTAGTGAGAAATCCGATATTCTCCACAACAAAGCCGCCGATCGATCTGATCGGCGGCTTTTTCGTTGTTGACCGGTAGAGGGGATGTTTACTGAGCGGTAGCCAAAACTTGGCTCCTCATAAGTCGGATTTGGGTTGTATATGCCTGGGTGAGGCCGCCGTTAGAACGGACGCAAGGCCTTTACAAAACGGCCCTTGAAATAATTGGAGTACAGATTGTCCTCACGGACACCGCGCGATGACGAGGCGTGAATGAAGCGAATGTCGTTGGTCGCCCGCACTTCCGTAACGATGGCTACGTGCGATACGTACCCCTCTTTACCACTTTCCGGCACGAAGAAAACGAGGTCGCCCGGCCGGATGTCACTCACCTCAATCTCATACCCTACTTCCGACTGCTGCCACGAGATACGGGGCATCTTCAGCCCGACCGACGAAAACGCGGCGCAAACTAAGCCTGAACAGTCGATACCGTCGTAGCCATTGCCGCCCGAACGATAGGGGGTGCCCGTATAGGTTCGGGCCTGATTGATTACTTCGCTGACGTATCGGCTACCATACGTGCGGGAGTCGACTGTGCGGAGTGGGGCTGCCGTTTTGGTGGCTTTAGCCGTGGCGGTAGGTCGGACTGCCGGGCGGCGACTTGCCGTTGACGCCGTGTTGCGACTGGATGACGACGAGGAGGAGAAGAGCGGGCCGGTTGACGAGCAGGCAGTAGTGAACAGCAACAGGCCCGGCAACAGCCAGAAACGGTACGGCATAAGACGGGGGTAAGGGTGTAGGGCCGACCGTCGGTGGTAGACGTCCAGCCGCCGAACTAGGAGACAGAGGACGTTCACCACTGACGGGGAACCTGACTGGTTATTCGACAAAATCCAGCGGCTAACCTATCAAATTTTCATCGATAACGCAATGCGCTTCCGATTCGTATCGACTTCCAGCACTTTCACCCGAACGGTCTGGTGTACCCGGACCACCTGATTCGGGTCCGAAACGTACCGGTCGGCCAGTTGAGAAACGTGCACCAGGCCATCCTGCTTCACCCCGATATCAACGAACGCCCCGAAGGCGGTAATGTTGGTTACAACGCCCGGCAGTACCATGCCTTCGTGCAGGTCGGCAATGGTTTTAACTCGCTCATCATAGGCAAAGACGGTGAGTGCTTCCCGAGGGTCACGCCCCGGCTTATCGAGCTCCGCCAGTATATCGGTGAGCGTGGGTAGCCCCACGGTAGCGGATACGTACCTGTCGGGTTTGATTTGTTTGCGCAGGTCGGCTTTCTGCACCAGGTCGGCGACCGAGCAGCCCAGATCGGCCGCCATCCGACCTACCAGTTCGTAGCGCTCGGGGTGAACAGCCGAGTTGTCGAGCGGATTCTTGGCGTTGGCGATGCGCAGGAAGCCAGCCGCCTGTTCGTAGGCTTTGGGACCCAGCCGGGGTACCTTCTTGAGTTGTTCCCGCGAGTGGAAAGCGCCGTTCTGCGCGCGATACGTTACAATGTTCTGCGCCAGTTGCGGCCCCAGCCCCGATACGTACTGCAGCAGATACGCGCTCGCCGTGTTGAGTGACACGCCTACGGAGTTCACGCAACTTTCGACCACGTCATCGAGGCCTTTTTTGAGCGCGTTCTGGTCGACGTCGTGCTGGTATTGCCCAACCCCAATTGACTTAGGATCGATCTTAACCAGTTCGGCCAGGGGGTCCATCAGCCGCCGCCCAATACTGACGGCACCCCGCACGGTGACATCCTTATCGGGAAACTCCTGCCGGGCCACCTCAGACGCCGAATAGATGGATGCACCCTGCTCGCTAACCATCACCACCGGTTTACCGAGGTTCAGGCGCTGCACAAAGGCCTCTGTCTCGCGCCCGGCCGTGCCATTACCAATCGCGATGGCGTCGATCTGATGCGTCTGCACGAGCGTCTGCACGGTCTGGGCCGCGCGCTGCTTTTCGGCCTCTGACGCAAATAAATTCAGCACTGTTTCGGTCAGTAGGTTGCCCTGTGCGTCGAGGCAAACCGTTTTACAGCCCGTGCGGTAGCCGGGGTCGATGGCCATCACCCGTTTTTGACCCAGCGGCGCACTCAGCAGCAACTGCCGCAGGTTGGCGGCGAAGATGCGGATTGCCTCTTCGTCGGCTTTGTCTTTTGAGCGGTTGTCAAACTCCGTTTCCAGGGCAGGCCGCAGTAGTCGTTTGTAACTGTCTCTGATTGCCAATGCCACCTGGTCTTGGCTGGCTTTATTTCGGTCCGCTGTTTCGGCTCCGGCGTAATGCTGGCCTAGAAACTGCCGGTCGAGGCGATCGAGCGCTGCCTCTTCGTCGGGGGCAATACTGACGTTCAGGATACCTTCGGCCTCCCCACGGCGCAGTGCCAGCAGGCGATGGGAGGGAACGCGCCGCAGCGGTTCGGCAAAATCAAAGTAGTCTTTGTATTTCTGCCCATCGGTTTCCTTGCCTTTTTTCACCGTTGATCGGATAATGGCTTCGCGCTCAAATAGAAGCCGGATCCGCTGCCGGGCATCGGCATCGTCGCTGATTCGCTCGGCAATGATATCGCGGGCTCCTTGCAGGGCGTCGGCTACGGTGAGGGGAGCCTGTCCCGCTTTGGCGGGGTTATCGCTAATATAACGGCGGGCCGTCTGTTCCGGGTTGGGATCGCGAAGGCTAAAAATGCGGTCGGCAAGGGGTTCGAGGCCCCGTTCTATGGCCATCATCGCCCGGGTTTTTCGTTTTTGCTTGAAAGGCAGGTAAAGGTCTTCCAGTTGAGTAAGCGTGGTGGCGCCTTCCAGCTTCTGACGGAGGTCGGCGGTTAGTTTGCCCTGCTCGGTAATGCTGCTGAGAATGGCGTCGCGGCGTTTATCAAGGGCCAGTAAAGCCTGTGCCTGATCGCGGACGGCGGCAATCTGTACTTCATCGAAGCCGCCAGTGGCCTCTTTTCGATAACGGGCGATGAAAGGGACCGTTGCGCCGTCAGCTAACAACTGAAGGGTTTGGGTTACCGATCTGACAGGCAGATTAAGCCGGCCAGCAACTAGTGAATCGTAGGAAATAGGCATCGAACAGAGAACGTGTAGCTGCGAAAGGGGGGCAGCGTTCAAATGCCAAAATTAACCGGCCAGCCGTATTCAGAAGGGTCTGTTTCAAATTAGCGGCTTAGCTATCAAAAAATATGCCAACAGTAATTTATTCATCATATGAAGTAAATGGATGGGTCCAAGGCTGGTGATTAAGTACTAACTATCAAAAAGTCTATTTTTATTCACGAGCCATTCAAACGTTTTTAGCTGTATTTTCTTGATAATTTTTGTTTCCGGGTAACCGTCAGGATACAGTTAGACTGCGCTTAGTAGCTCGCTATAACTATGAATAGTTTAATGATAAATTAAATAAATTACATGAAAATTCAATCATTTAGCGATTTATACGTACTCAGGCTACTTTAATTTTCTGTCAATGGGGTGTTTACTATCTATGAGTAATTTCTGCTAAGTGTTCTGCTTTAAATGTAACTAGCTGATTACTATGTACATTGATGGCATATTATTTGACGAAGGATTTGTCATACATCCAACTTTATATCTATGAGAAGAGCCTATACGTGCAGCGAACGCCCTGTTCGTCTTTCCGCCGCCACTATGTCGCTACCAGCGAGCAGGCGATCCTAAGCAGCTACGCCAACGTCTGCTAATTCACTTCCCAGTTAACGGGTCAATCTCTTTCTGAAGGGTTTTGCGTGTAGCAAATCACTCAGATCCTTTGTGTTTCATTAAGTAGCTCTGCCGGGCTAATGGCGACGCTTTAATTAGGCGGAAGGGCTGCTCCATACCTTTATCTAACCATGACAGAACAACTAAAACAGTGCATTCTATCCTACCTGAATTTGCGTCGATCACTGCTCTGGACGCTTCGAGAAATTAACCATCAGCGCGCCGACTGGTACCATGATATTGGCCTGACAGCCGCGATCAAGCGCCAACGCGAACGGGATGCCAGTGGCTGGAACTTCGCTGAATTACAGCAAATTGCCGATTGGACCGGGGCGTCGAAACAGCCCATCATCTTATTAAAAAGCAAGCTGGTCGATGTGCCAGGTCTGGTCGCCCGGATGCCGGTACATGACCGGCAACGGTTTTATCAGAAGTGTAATATGGATTTGCAAAAGCTCAATGTTCGGGTCCACAATATCAACGCCTGGAAGCTGGATGAGCTGGAGCGGATTGTGAAATATATCGACGAGGTAGGTCAGCGTTAATAGCCGCCTGCAGCGCAATCAGGTCGGGCTCGGGTTTGTAAATCCGGGCCCGACATTTTTTTAGAATACGACCGGACGAAGTCTGAAGTTCGGACGACGTATATAAGGTGGCGGTTTCGTGTTTCAGCCAACTGATCAGGCCCGTTATTTTCTGCTTATGCTGCAAAGCCAATTGCTGAGGTTGATAATAGACCGTTAAGCAGAAGACAGCTAGTAGTCCCAGGCGACCAAAGGAAATAACCGCTCGAGACGTAGGCACGTCGCGCAACAAAAAGGTCGTGTAGAGCCCAATAGTGATCATGGCCGACAGCAACTGGTACCGAGAGTTGAAAGCCGTGTTGACACCGATGCGACAGCGAGAAAAAGCGATGAGCAGGTCGACCGCGAAGAACAGTGCAATGAAAGTATACACTAGTGGGTGCCGACGAGCGTACCCACTCAGCGTTAGATAGCCGAAGTAACCCCAGCTAACCAAACCGATGGCGTAGCAAATCGCCAGATTCAACTGCCAAAGTGTAGGGTTGGTCCAAGGCACCTGAAAGCTGGCTCCCGGAAAGGAAACGGCAAACCGCACAAATACGCTGCCATGATCGCGCAGCAAGGTAAGCGGCTGCTGGCTAAGGGTCGTTGGCTGATAACCGTGAAGGTAGGCGATCATAATTAGCGCGGCGCTTACCAGCCAAACCAGGCAGACATACCACCGCTGGTGTAACAGCAACAAGAGCAGACCACCCGCCCACGCCAGTGCACCGCATCCGAATGAAAAGGTGGCAATGACAGCGCAAGCAGTGCCTATCCCTAACCAACGTACCTGGCTCCAGCCGTTACCTCGTTGGAGTTGATGCAGGCTTATAAGCGTTAAGGTCATGCCGAGGAGCGCCGGGTAAGACTGAGACCCGCCTGATACAAACAGGTACGTCTCCCAGGTATTCAGGCTAAACAGCAGCAGTACGAGCGGTAGCAACCGTTGCGGACTTAGCCGGACACCGCATAAGCGAATAAACCACAAGACTGCCCAGAGCAGTCCGGCCAGGAAAAGACTTTGCCACAACAAGAGTTGACGGAAATTGGCCTCGCCCAGCAGGGAATAGTTCAGCAGTGCCAAGAGTCGGCTAACGACAATCCGGTGTTCGTTGTGCTGGCCCAGTAACAAATCGAACCGACGAGCTGGGTTGGCCTCATAGTCCAGCAGAAACTGGAGCGTGGCCTGATAATCATCGGATACAGGTACGTTGATCGCATATTGATTGAGTACCCAATAATAGCTAGTCAACGCTATGACAATCAGTACGATTGACAGTAGAGTCGTCCAGAAACTAGCTGTGTTTGGCCAGTGGATGCGAGCACGCCACGAAAGGCTTGATGGTGTTAGGATCAGCATCGTTATCTTGGTTAAGCAAGCATCAAACAAGCTATGAAAAATCGTGCCTGTATCTGCTTACACCTTATTTGGTAACGATGCTGATTAGTAAACGGTCGTAAAGGGCGTTTTATAGTTACATGAGCGAGGCCAGCCGGATGCTGACCGCCCGCTTGTGCGCGTCGAGCGATTCGGCCTCAGCCATGGCTTCAACTACCGGCCCCAGTCCCTGTAATCCCTGCGGCGTAATCGACTGAACGGTTATTTTCTTCACGAAGCTGTCGAGTGATACACCGCTGTAAGCGCGGGCAAAGCCGTTGGTCGGGAGGGTGTGGTTGGTCCCTGAGGCGTAGTCGCCCGCTGACTCCGGGGTGTAGTTGCCCAGGAAGATCGATCCGGCATTGGTGATCTGCTCGGCTACCGTTTCGGCCTCGGCGACGCTCAGGATCAGGTGCTCAGCGGCATACTGATTCAGTAGCTCGACCGCGTCGGCCGACGTATCAACCAGAATGGCTTTGCTGTTGCCAATGGCTTTAGCCGCCAGGTCGCGGCGGGGGAGACGGCTCAGTTGGGTATCAAGCACCAGATTGACCGCCGACAGGAGTTTCTTGCTGGTCGAAACGAGCAACACCTGGCTGTCGGCACCGTGCTCGGCCTGCGACAGCAGATCGGCGGCAACGAAAGCGGGCACGGCCGTATCGTCGGCGTAAATGGCTACTTCGCTCGGGCCGGCGGGCATGTCGATGGCCGTTCCTTCTTTCGCCACCAGCATCTTGGCCGCGGTAACAAACTGGTTGCCTGGCCCAAAAATTTTGTACACCTGCGGGACGCTCTCGGTGCCATAGGCCATGGCTGCAATGGCCTGCGCCCCACCGAGGCGGAAGACCTTCGTGACACCCACCAGTTTGGCCGCAAAGTAGATGGCGGGGTGGTTTGATGGCGAACACAGCACCACTTCGCGGCAACCCGCCAATTGCGCGGGCACCCCCAGCATCAGTACTGTGCTGAACAGCGGAGCCGTGCCGCCGGGGATATAGATGCCCACTTTGTCGATACCCACGCTGCGCCGCCAGCAGGTTACGCCCGGCATGGTTTCGATTTTCTCGATGGGTTGCTTCTGCGCTTCGTGAAACGTGCGGATATTCTGGTAGGCCTGCCGGATAGCTGCTTTCAGGTCGTCGCTCAACTGAGCTTCGGCCGCGTCGAGTTCATCCGCGGAAACGGCCAGTCCGGTTGCTGAGAGGTCAATCTGATCAAAGCGGGCAGCCAGTTCGATCAGGGCGACGTCGCCCCGCTCACGTACCTGCGCCAGAATGGGGGCCACAACGGGTTCGATCTGCGCGGATGACTGCGTTGGGCGAGCCAATAGACGCGGCCACTCGGCCCGGTCGGGAAAGGGAATGATTTGCATCTCGCTCTTACGAGAATGGACAATGTATAATGCACAATGTACAATGGGCTTGCTTTTGCAACGTACCTACGCAGTACGGGGCCATTGTACATTGTGTATTATACATTGTCCATTCAATTAATTGATCATTTTCTCAATCGGGACGACCAGAATGCCCTCGGCACCGGCGGCGCGGATGGCTTCGATGTTTTCCCAGAAGGCGTTTTCGTTGATGACCGAATGCACCGAGCTCCAGCCTTCCGTGGCCAGGGGCGTTACGGTGGGGGCCTTCATGCCGGGCAGCAACTTGGCAATGGACGGAATCGCGTGGTTGGGGGCATTCAGCACAATGTATTTATTGTTCTTGGCCGCCTGCACGGCGTTGATCCGGAACAGCAACTGATCGAGGAGCGTCTGCTTCTCGGCGGGCAGGGCCGGGTGCGCGATCATGATGGCCTCCGACCGGAAGATCGTTTCTACCTCTTTGAGCCCATTGCTCAACAGCGTGCTGCCCGAGCTGACAATGTCGCAAACGGCTTCGGCAAGCCCAATGCTCGGCGCGATCTCGACGGATCCGCTGATTTCATGAATCGCCGCGCTGACGCCCTGTTCGGCCAGGTACGTACCCAGCAGGCGCGGATACGACGTAGCGATGTTTTTGCCATCCAGGTCGCGGATATCGGTGTAGGCTTCGCCGCGCGGAATGGCGATCGACAGGCGGCATTTGGAAAACCCCAGCCGGTGAACGGTCGTTACGTGCCGGCCCGTTTCGACGGCTACGTTTTCGCCCACGATACCGAGGTCGGCCACGCCGTCCTCAACATACCCGGGGATGTCGTCGTCGCGCAGGAACAAAAATTCCGCCGCGAAATTAGACGAAACCGATTTGAGCTTGCCCGTACCGTAGTCAAAGCGAATACCGCAGGCTTTGAAGAGTTGATATGAATCTTCGCTCAGCCGCCCCGATTTCTGGAGCGCAATGCGAATAGGTGATGCCATTGGGTGAGGTGGTCAAATTTGCGGGTGCAAAGATAGCGGTAAAACCGGAGGAAGGTGAGGATAGAAGCCGCTTGAGCGCGCGAAAGCGTCGGCGACTGATTGGCTGTGTTCTGAGCCGTTACCTTTTCGGATGAGAACAGATGAAAGAAGACTTGCCCCGCGAGGTAACGTACCGGACTTTATTCAGCTTTCTACCAGTTCATCTGCGATGAAAACACGCTACTGTTTTCTGATTGTGTGGCTACTGTACCTGATGCCAACCTGGCTTTGGGCACAGTCGATAACGCTTACTAATCAACAGTTTATTAACGTGTGCGCCGGTTCAGCAGTGAGCGTATCTTTCGCCACCGCAGGTACGTTTGACGCTGGTAACACGTTTCGAGTGCAGCTGTCGAGCGATTACGATCAGCCGTTTGTTGACCTGCCAGCTACGTTCAGCACCAGTTCAGCCACGTTTACAGTGCCTGCTTCGGCTACGGCTGGCTCGAATTACCGGTATCGGATCGCGGCGAGCGCACCCAAGGTACAAAGCCCCGCCAGCGCCGTCACTTTTCGCGTCAGCCGGTTTGCTGAAGCTGTTCTAATGGCTGGTCCGGCGGATAGTTTGCTTCTGAACCCCTACACCGCCCGGTCTTTAGCCGTGCAATTTACGGGTGGTTCGGCTTATACACTGACTACGCAGAATGATGAGGTATTTGTTGGGAATTATGATCCTTTGCTGCCCAGTTCGTTACCGGTATTTCCAGCTCAGACGACTACCTACGCGCTGAAAAGCGTACGCAATGCCTGTGGGCTAGGGAAAGCTAGCGGTAGCGCGACTATCCGGGTCAACGCGGTGGCTATTCAGTCGATATACAGCCCCGACAGCCGATTGTGTGCTGACCAGCCAATTCCCATTTATTATTCGTCCGAAAAACCACTACCGCCCAACAGTACGTTTGAGGCGCGCCTCTACGATGCCCGCAACCCGAGCCAGTCCATACCCGTTTCGGTGAGCGAAACGGCCAGCCCGCTGATGGTGACCATACCACGGACGCTGCCCCCCGGTTGGTCGTCGAGCTACCGGATTTACCTGTATTCCAAGCTGGCTGGCGTAGCCTTTTGGTATCCCAATTCGGAACTGGATGAAATTGGACGAGAACCGGTTACCCCCCGGCTGTCGTTGTCTGGACCTGCCAGTGCGCCGTTTGCCGGGGAGACGTCGGTGGTGCTCAGCTACTCGACAGCACCGCTCGGAACCGTGATGCTGAGCGATGGGCGACAAGCTACTATCGCTGGCACAGGTTCACAGAAACTTACGATACAACCAACGCGCCCAACCGCCTACAGCATTGTTGACTTTACAAACACCTGCCGGGTGGAGCCTACCTACGGAAATCGAACGGTCGTTGTACAAACGGCTCCTGGTTTCCGGGTCGATTCGCTGTCGAGTTATACGGCCTGCGTTGGTCAGCCGATAACCCTCTATTACACGGCTTCGGCTGGTTATAATAAGCCACTACCGGCTCAGCTACGCATCAAAGCCGGCTATCTGGCGTGGACTACGGCTACGGTTACACGGCCCGGGCAGCTAACATTTACGGCGGCTCCCAGTGATTATTCGGCAGTCACCTCGCCAACATTACAACTGCGCGACGCCGCGACCGATAGCCTGATTATGGGGGCTGATCTGGGTCTTCTGGTCAAAACGAAACCTGTTTTTAGCTTGTCGTCCCGCTTTATTGTCGGCGAGGAAGAGCCGGGCCCGAACGTACTGTTGGGAACGGTGATGCGGGCGGGCAGCGAACTGATGACGATCTCCTTGTCGACGGGGAACCAGTATGTGGTGTCCAACAAATACAATGGCGTATCGCTTCCTGTGTTCGTAACAGAGACCACGACCTACTCGGTGGTCGCGACCAGTAACGAATGTGGCACCGACAGTACCCGATCGGCGTCTACGATCACCGTTCGCAGGGCTGCCCCGGCTACGCCCGCCCAGATCCGGCTGGAATCGGCGATGCTGACCGACCCAGCCAGCCGATCGTTTGCCAGCCGACCATCGCTTTGCCCCGGCAGCGTGTATCGCTTCAGCGGCTTTACAGCCGGTACGTTTGGTGCCGACAATCAGTTTCTGCTTGAGGTAGCCGATAGCACCGGCAACTTTACGGCACCGCCAGTTATGACGAGTTCGTCGGTGGCCTCGTTATCGATGGTGCTACCTAATCCGCTGAAACCAGTTCGGGTGCGCGTGTCGTCAACAAACCCGATTGTCAGGAGCAATGAGGTTGTTCCGCTCAATTACTACACGCCCCCCAACGCGGAGTTGACGTTTAGCCTCCGAAATGGAATTAGTCAGGCAAACTCCATAACCTTGGCGACGGGCCTGCCTATCGAGCTAACGTATAAGATCACGGGCGGAAACGCTCCCTTTCGCTACGAAGGGCTCGACGGTACCCAACGCCAGTCTTCCTTTTTCATCACGCTGACGAGCCGGCCTGACAGTAGCGGGGTATATGGTATCCGCCGGTTGACAGACGCCTGCGGAATCGATGTTCGCCGGGTGCCCACCGTGCAGGTAACGACGGAAGCCCCCGACCTACTGACCGGCAGCGTCGCACCTGTGTGCACCGGATGGCCCGTCCGTATCCCGTTTGTGTGGTTAGCGACGCCTCCCCAGTCGGTCACCTACACCGTGCAGGGGTCGATCGACCAGTTCACCTGGCACCCGTTGCCGACGACGAGCGAAGCCAATGCTGTGTTGACGCGTTTTCCGGCCGAATGGGGCAACCAGTATGTTTATTATCGGATTTTGGCTAGCAACAACGGCTCGACAGTGATCGGGTCAGTCAACACGGCTGTGGTGTATGGTGTGCCGACGGGCGTGCTGATGACCGGTCCTAACCAACTGACCAGCGTCAGCCTGGAAGTGGGTGACTACGCCTATGTTTCGTTTCAGAATCATTCGATAAACAATTTGCTTGATGAGCTTACGGTGCTTAATCAGTTGACTAACGAAGCGACGCTGATCAGGTTGGGTACGTTTAACCGGTATGGTATTACTACACCAGGCACTTATAGCCTTGTCTCAGCATCGAATCAGTGTGGATACGGATCGGGGAGCGGGGCCATTCGGGTTGTTCGGAAACCAACGTTAAGCCAGTTCGTCACTAATAAAACGGCTTACTGCGCGGGGGAAACCGTTGCGGTCACTTATGCGGCAGCCAACCTTACGCCCGACAATTCGCTGTCGTTGTACCTGACCGATGGCCGGGCTACCAAAACGCTGCTAACACAGACTACCGTGGCTTCAGGTATGTATTCGTTTTCGCTAAGCCCGACAATGACGCCCGGCTCGTATTCGCTGGTGTATGAATCGGCCCTACCGGTGGAGCCGTTGAAGCAGGTAGCGCCATTTACCATACAGAACCCGCTCAGTCTCACGCTGGGGCCAGCCCGTGCCGTAGTCTATGCCGACGCCGTCCCGACGTTACCGCTGGCGGTCAATGCCAACGCGGGGCCCTACAGCGTCACCCTCAGTGCACCCGGTGGAGTGTCGGCACTGGCGGGTACGTATACGTCGGTGCTGCCGTTGTCTCGGGTAGAGACAGGTACGTATACGTTGCTGGCAGCAGCAAATCAGTGTGGGGTGGGGCACGTAACAGGCTCGGTGTCGGTTACCGTTTTGCCATTGGCCACCGTGCGTATCGAGGTCGACCCAAAAGCGACTACTCCGTTTGGCCTGTTGTGTGTGGGCAGGACGTACACCTTACCCATTTCGACCAGCGGTACATTTGGGGCCAATAACGCCTTTACCGCCTACCTGACTGACTCGACGGGGGCAACCCGATTGACGCTGCCTACAACGAGTAAAGGCGACATGCTGACGATCACGGTGCCTGCCAATGCACCCGTAGGAGAGGGATATCTGCTGCGGGTAGGAAGCTCCGAACCGGCTCATGTAGGAGCCTCATTGCGTAACGTCGTTCAGGTTCGCGCTACGCCGACGGCTATACTGACGGGTGACAACACGATTATGAAAGGCGATTCGACGCGACTGTCGGTATCGATGACCGGGGTGGGTCCGTGGCAACTCACCATCGCGGATGCACAGGGTCCCCGCTCGTTCATTGCTACTCAGAGCCCGTACAGCCTGATAGTCCGGCCCGACACGACGAGCGGCTACCGACTGACTGAAGTGCGCAATAGCCAATGTGGGGTGGGTACAGCCAGTGGAACCGCCTTGATCACTGTCTCGCGGCTGCTGGCGACTGAGCCGTTGGCCGTGCAGATACGGGTGTGGCCTAACCCCACGGCTGGTACATTGCAGGTGGCGGGCGACGTACCCAACGATGGGGCGGTGCAGCTTTCGCTGCATACCCTGCTGGGTACGTTGGTGCAGACGGTTGGGGTGCCAGCCAGGAACCGTCAACTACGCCATACCGTCGACCTGAGTCAGTTGCCTAGTGGGCTCTACATCCTAACGGCCGAACAGCAGGGGCGCAGTAGTCAGTTTAAGATCGTAAAGCACTGATGCTAAATCGACAGCGGTGCGTCGGTAACGCGTTCTGACCCGGAGCAGGGTCAGATGCCAACATACGGAGATACCCACGGAGGATAATTAACAAGGTGGCATTGTATCTGTCGTTTTTCGGCTAAATTGCAGATAGACAGCCGGTAAAGGCGCCGGAACGGCTTTTGTGTTACCTTTGTTTCATAAGTAAGCGGTTAGCTGGCCGGGAAGAAGAAGGTCAGCGTACTCATAACTTTTTCAACGCTGCAACCTTGACATTCCAAGACTTTAACCTCCACGACGACCTGCGGGCGGGCGTGGATGCCATGAATTACAAGCAGGCCACCCCTATTCAGGAACAGGCCATCCCGCTCATTCTCGACGGCAAAGACCTGATAGCCTGCGCCCAGACCGGCACCGGCAAGACGGCGGCCTTCCTCATTCCGCTACTCGACCGGATTGCCCACGCCAACCACGACCATACCAGTACGCTCGTGTTGGTGCCTACGCGCGAACTGGCTAAACAGATCGACGATCAGGTGGAAGGGTTTAGCTACTTCGTATCGGCGACCAGCATCGCCATCTATGGCGGCGGGAAAGGCGACGAATGGGACAAGCAACGCCGCGCCCTTGAAACCGGGGCCGACATCATCATCGCCACCCCGGGACGTTTGCTGGCACACATGCAATTGGGCTACGTCAACTTCGACAAGCTCGATTACCTCGTGCTCGATGAAGCCGATAAAATGCTCGACATGGGCTTCTCCGACGATATTTTGAAGATCGTCAAGATTCTGCCCACGAAACGTCAGACGTTGCTGTTCTCGGCTACGATGCCCCCCAAGATTCGCTCGTTTGCCGATCGTATTCTGCAACAGCCCGAAGAAATTCGGCTGTCGGTGTCGAAGCCCGCGGCGGGTATCGATCAGCAGGTGTATCTGGCGAAAGATCACCAGAAACTACCGTTGCTCGAGCACCTCATGGGCCAGATGGACGTGAAGAGCATGGTCTTGTTTACCTCGCGCAAATCGGAAGTGAACGCCATCGTGCGGGCGCTGGCCAAACGGGGCTATCAGGCCAAAGGCATCAGTTCCGATCTGGAACAGGAAGAGCGCGAAATAGTGCTGCGTGAGTTTAAAAACAAGCAGCTTCAGATCATCGTCGCCACCGACGTGCTCTCGCGCGGGATCGATGTGGATAACATCACGCACGTGGTCAACTTCGACGTACCCCGCGACGCCGAAGATTACGTACACCGCATTGGCCGGACGGCCCGCGCTTCAACTACCGGCACGGCGATCACGTTTGTCAACGAGGCCGACATGAACAAACTGGGCCGGATTGAAAAGCTCATTGAGCGCAAACTCGACCGGCTGAGCGTGACCGAAGAACTAGGACTTGGCCCGGCACCCGTGGCGGGCGTCCGCGATGAACCAGGCCCTTTCAGCCGGAGTCGCGATGGTCGTGGTCGTCCAGGAGCGGGATCGGATCGCCGGGCAGGCGGTCGGGGTCGCGACGGTCGGCGATCTGGCGGCGAACGGTCGCCTCGTCTAGAAGCGTCGGTATCAAATGAGAGCGCCGTAAGCGCAACCCCCGAAGCCAACCCGACTGTAGACGCGACAACGCCAAACGAGCAACGTACCCGTAAGCGCAACAACCGCCGTCGGGGCCAACGCCCGGCGGGTGAGCCAACTGCCGCCCACGCTACCGAAGCCGGTGCAGACGCGACGGTGGAAGGAGCCGCTAACCGGCCCGAGGGCTCGACCAAGCCCCGCCGCAAAAAGCGCCGCCGTGGCCCTCGCCCCGAAGGCGCTACCGTGCCTGCGCCGTCTACCACCGAAGCGAACGCTGCGTAATTAGCGAAGTCAATTAAAAAAGCAGCTGGGTCAATCGAAGGTGTCAAACCCCGATTGACCCAGCTGCTTTTTTGATACACCCGTGTAACTGGCGAATGGCCGTCGACACCGTGTTGGGTTGGGCTGGACCAACTATTGCCAACACATTATTTCTCGATCATCTAGGCCATTCCCGACATCGTCGCTATGAAATAGTTTGACGCATACACACCGAGCATCACGAGCAATCTGTTCTGCGGTTTCTCCTCGTACGCGATGTCGTAGCTGTAGTCGAACCGACTCCAATTGAATTTTGGATCGAGCTGGAGCACCTGTTCTTCATTCTTGTTTTCGATAACGAACTTGTTGTAGAAGAGGCCTTTGGCTTTTAGCGCAAATTCCTCTCCATCCTGAAATGCAAAAATGATTTGGCCATGCCAGTTCATTTTTAAGTTGGCTACGTCTACCCCGGCTTTTGTTACAGTAATGGTGGTGCCGAAAAGCCCGGTGGGCTTAACAGCATATACATTAGCATCTGCCATCTTGATGTCAACGGCGAGCGAAAACAAATTGTCGTAAATCAGCTGCCCGATCAGCTCTCCATTTTCTGTGACCTGCACGGTCTTTCTATCTGTCGATGTTGCTTTCATTTGTCGAGCGAAATTGGCTGGTTAACTTCGTTAGATCCTTTGGTAATAGCCAGTAAATCAGCAGCATACAAACTAACTCTGTGCGTAGTTTATACTCGTTTACTCCTTGGAATTGGGATAGGCGGCGTCTGCACGACAACCACTGGCAACCATCGTCGTTTATAGGCGAACTTAAGCGGGCGTACGTATTCGGCTACCGATACGCCTTTGCCTCTCGAATCAGGAACTTGTATTCGGTTATGTCGAGCGTTTTTTTGTAGTAGGCTTTAGCCTGAGTGGGGTTGTTGGCACGGGCTGCAATCCGGGCAAGGCCTGCGTAGGCTAGGCCATGCTCCTCCTGCGTGAACGCAATGTTGACCGGCTGTTTCAGCGAAGCCTGATAGAACCTGGCCGCTTCGGCGTCGTTCTTTTCGGCTTTTTCGGCTAGCATACCCTCGAAGGTGTTGATGGCGGCGGGCAACAGCTTGTGCTGCATGGTTTTGAGCCGCTTCAGGGCCGAGTCGGCTTCAGGGTATCTGCCCGCCAACAGCAGCGCCTCCACGTACCTGAGCAGGAAGATGGGGTTCTTCGGGTAATGGTCGACCAAATAATCGAGGTGCTCGACGGCCTTTGGGAAATTGGTCTCGTGCTTCACGTAGATGTGCGCCAGATAGAGGTTGGCTTCGGGGCGGGTAAACAGGGCTCGTTTGGCTGCTGTTTCCATCTGCCGTAGTCCCAGCCCAATGTCGCCGTCCTTGAAAAACACCATGAAGGGCTTCACCACGGGATGGTCGATGGGGTACCGCTCGACGTAGTAGTTGTAGAGGCCCGTCGAGAAATAAAACTCCACGTTTTTGTCCATCAGCTTGAAGCCATCTTTCATGTAGACATACGCTTTCCGCGATTCGCCCACGGCCTTCAGGCTTTCGTTGTCGAAATTGTGCTTCATGGCCATGTAACCGTGGGCGGTCAGGCCAAGAAAGATGGCTTCGGGGTCGTTTTCGTCTTTTTCAATCAGCTTCTCCACCCCCTTGATGGCAGCATCGACCTGTTGCACATACTGATTCGTCATCGTGCGGCTTTCGCTGATGGGCAGGTGTTGCCAGTACAGAATCAGCGCCCGCAGCACCGGCACCACGGGGCTTTGCGGGTAGCGGGCCTGAAGCTGCCGCAGGTACGTACCCGCTTCGGTAAATTCGTAATTATAGGCGTTATCGAGTACTTTGGTAACGGTTTGCTGCGCGGCGGGGTCGTTCAGGATCTGGGCAGGCGCAAAAAATGGGGTAAGCAGGAGAAGAAAAAGTAGCGGCAGGTGTTTCATAAGTAAGTTTGACGGCTGAGGCCCGACGTTTACGGCTGGCTTGCGCCCATAAGCCTGTGTGTACCGGTTACCACCGAACGCTGAACCCCAACCGTCAAACTTACTTTTGTGATGAAACGTTTATTATGATTCGATACGATCAGTTTGTGCTCGACAATGGGCTGCGGGTGTTTGTGCACGAAGATGCCAGCACGCCAATGGCCGCCGTCAATATTTTGTACAATGTCGGCTCGCGCGACGAAGACCCCGAGCGCACCGGTTTCGCCCATCTCTTTGAGCACCTGATGTTTGGGGGCTCGCGGCATATTCCCGTCTACGACGAGCCGTTGCAGCGCGTTGGGGGCGAAAACAACGCCTTTACCAGCGCCGACATCACCAACTATTACATCACGCTCCCCTCGGCCAACCTCGAGACGGCCTTCTGGCTCGAATCAGACCGGATGCTGAGCCTGTCGTTCGATCAGCAGGTGCTCGACGTCCAGCAGAAAGTGGTGATCGAGGAGTTCAACCAACGCTACCTCAACCAGCCTTATGGCGATGTCTGGCTGAAGCTCCGCCCCGTAGCGTACCAGCAGCACCCTTACCGCTGGGCGACGATCGGCAAAGACATCAGCCATATCGAAAATGCCGTGCTCGACGACGTAAAGGCGTTTTTCTTCAAGTACTACGTACCCAACAACGCCATTCTGGTGGTGGCGGGCAACGTAACCACCGAGCAGGTAAAACAGCTGTGCAAAAAGTGGTTTGAGCCCATCCCGGCCGGTAAAGAGTACATCCGCAACCTGCCCGCTGAGCCCGCTCAGTCGGAAGCCCGCTTCATCGAAACCACGGCCGACGTACCCCTTAATGCGCTCTACAAAGCCTATCACATGCCGGGCCGGTTTGCCCCTGATTTCCAGACGGCCGATCTGCTCAGCGACGTGCTGGGGCGCAGCAAATCGTCGCGGCTGTACCGCAAGCTGCTGAAAGAAGAAGCCATTTTCAGCAACGTAGGCGCCTACATCACGGCCTCGCTCGATCCCGGCCTGCTGCTGGTACAAGGCAATCTCAACGAAGGCGTAACGCTCGAAGAAGCTGATGCCGCCGTGCAGAACGTGCTGCAGGAACTGATTGACAGCAACGTACCTGACGATGAGCTGATGAAGGTGAAAAACCAGGCCGAATCGACGATGGCGTTTTCGGAGGTGGAACTGCTGAACCGGGCCATGAACCTCGCCTTTGCTGCCAACGCCGGTGACCCCGAATGGGTAAACCAGGAGGCCGAAAAAATTCAGGCTGTCACGGCCGATGGCCTCCGGGACATGGCGCAACAGATTCTGCGCCCTGAAAACAGCTCGACGCTCTACTACCGCCGGGCCTAAGCCCATACCCGCCCTTTGTGTGGTCGCGCAGGCCCCACGAAGGGCGGGCCTACCACTGGATAACCGCTTACTGGATTGGCCAGGGATTGTGACTAGTTTACTTCACTAATCGCCTGATTAGTAGTCATAAAGCTAACCCATTCGTAAGTGTATGCACCGGTTGTATTCGTTTTTTCGACTTCTCTTTTTTTTCGGATTGCTCAGCGGATCGGTAGCCGCTAATTCCCGCGTATCCCGACCATTCAGTAGTACCTATACCACCGCGCAGGCAGGTGTCTGGAACAACGCAGCCACCTGGGTAGGGGGCCACGTACCGGCGCTTAATGACCTGGTTGTCATCAATCACGTGGTCACGATCGAAGCCAATCGGGTTGAGCAGGCCTTTGCGGTCCGATACGGAACCGGCGGGCGGCTGTTGTTTGGCGCCAATGCCCAGTTGCGGCTCGGTTCAGACCCGTGCACGCCCATCACCGCCGACCCGGTTACGATCCTGACGAGCGGTACGTGGCGGATCAACGAACACCGCTCCAATTTCGGCAACGTGCTGAATTACTATAAACGCGGTGCGCCCAACAACACCATCAATTTCGATAACTCGTACTACATGACGTTCAACGCCAACGGGACGGGTACGAATACCAACACCGGGACGCCTGCCTCGTTTACGTGGTCGTTTCAGGACCCCGAACGGACAAAGATCATTTTCGAGCAGCAAACGGTTTATACCTTCTGGGAGAACATCGTCTTTGCCCCCGGGGCGCTGGCTTTTACCGAATATTCAACCAATAATAACTTCACCTACTTGGCCCAGATTCGGCGGGGTTTGCCATGACAGGTACGTGGTCGTGCCGGAATGGGCTGTATGTTTGCGGTCATTCCGGTTTGATTGGTTATGAAAATACGCGTTGGACAGGGCTACGACGTCCATAAATTGGTAGCGGGGCACCCTTTCTGGTTGGGGGGTATCCAGATTCCGCATACGCACGGTGCTTACGGACATTCCGATGCCGACATTATCTGCCACGTGATCTGCGACGCGCTGCTGGGAGCCGCCAACATGCGGAATATTGGCTATCATTTTTCCGATAAAGACCCGCGTTGGAAAGGTGTCGACAGCAAAGAATTGCTGGCCGAGGTGATGCGGATGATCCGGGCCGAGGGCTGGGAAGTCGGCAACGTCGACGTAACGGTGGTGTTGCAGGAACCGAAATTAAACCCGCACATCCCGGCGATGCAGACCATTATCGCTCGCGTGATGAACGTACCTGAAGCCGACGTCGCCATCAAAGCGACCACCTCCGAGCATATGGGCTTCGTCGGCCGACAGGAAGGTATCGCCGGCTTCTGCGTGGCCCTAATCCAGAAAGACTAAAGGGGCTCAACGTCAAAAGTCCCCGGGTCAACGTTGATTCGCGCTGGTATCAGTTGAGCGCGAACTACCGTTGACCCGGGGACTTTTGACGTTGGATACGCTTACTTCTGCCCGTACTTGGTTTTGAACTTGTTGTAGAGGCGCTTATGCTTGTCGTCGAGGTTCACCTGGCGGCCCTGGATGAAAGCCTGCTCCACCACGTTGGTGCGCATGTCCAGAATGTCGCCTTTCGATACCACGATGGTGGCCTGCTTGCCTTTCTCCAACGTACCCACTTGCTGGTCGATACCCAGAATTTTAGCGGTGTTGGCCGTGATCATCTTCAGCGCCTCTTCGCGGTCAGACACGCCAAAGCCAGCGGCTGTACCGGCCAGAAACGGCAGGTTGCGGGTCCGCCACCACTCTTCGCCGTAGCTCAGGCCCACCAGCACGCCCGCTTTTTGCAGGATGCCTGGCATCCGGTAAGGGAGGTCAACGGCTTCGTCCTGCCGGTTGGGCAGGCGGTGCAGCGCGCTCAACAACACAGGTACGTTGTTTTCCTTCAGGAACGACGCGGCTTTGTCGGCCTCTTCGCCTCCGATGATCACCACCTTAGGTACGCCTGCTGCTTTGGCAAACCGCACTGCTTCGATGATGTCTTTGGCGTAATCGGCCCGCACATACAGGTTCTGGGTACCGTTGAACAGGCCACGCATCGCTTCGAAACGAAGGTTTACCGGCATGGGGGCAGGCGTCGTTTCGGCGTAGGCTTTGGCTTCGGCAAAGGTGGCCTGCAGGGAGCGTAGCGTCTCGTCGCGCTTGTCGTTTTTCTTGATGGAGGCTTCGAACGTCTCGAAGTCGAAGTTACGGGCGTAATAGCCGGGCCAGTTGAGCCACAGCCCGTCGTCTTTTTTCAGGACGGCATCTTCCCAGTTCCAGCCGTCGGTGTGCATGATCGACGAGGAGCCGGATACGGTACCCCCCAGCGGCATGGCCTGCGTGATGAGGATACCGTTGTTGCGGATGGTCGGGATGACTTCCGAATCGGTGTCGTAGGCGATCAACGCCCGTACGTTGGGGTTCAGCACGCCAATCTCGCGTGAGTCGACGGTGGCCCGGACCGACGCAATTTCCTGCAAACCCACCAGCGACGACGGCGAAATCAGGCCGGGGTAGATGTGCTTGCCCGCCACGTCGATCACCTGGTATTGATCGGTATTGAGGCGCACGGTCGTGGCGTCGCCCACGCCCTGAATCACGCCTTTATCAAAGGTGATATAGCCGTTTGGGATCACCTGCCCCGTGCCGGTATGGATGGTGCCGCCCAGCAGCGCGATGGGCCGCTCCTGCGGCCGTGCCGGGGCGGGGTTTTGCGCCAGCGCGCCCGTAAGCGCCGTCAGCGACAATATAGTTGTGAGAATGTGCTTCATTATTTGAGAGAAGATGGAACGCTGATAACACGAGTATAGCGGATACACGCTGCTTGACTTTTGCGGATCAATCCGATCAATGGTGTTGAGGCAACCGACAGATTCGTGACCATCCGTTCAATCCGTGCCATCCGTGTTCCATTGCATACGAATCTTACTTTTCTTCGCCTTCGGCCATAATGCCTTCAATGTCTTCGCAATGCCACATCCGCTGGCGGCGCATGGTGGGGCGTTGGGCCGTCTGGCCACCGGCTTTGGCCTGAATCATCTTCTGGATCAGGCGGGCGCGCTCGCGGTGCATCTGCTCCTGGACCTGCTCGTCGGCGGTGCGGCTGTAATACACGGCTCCGTCGATGATCGTCAGGTCGGGGCGGGCGTAGATCGACAGCGGGTGCGCGTTCCAAAGCACCAGGTCGGCGTCTTTACCGGCCCGGATACTGCCCATGTGGCTATCGAGGTGCAGCAACTTGGCCGGGTTCAGCGTCACCATTTTCCAGGCGTCTTCTTCAGGAATACCGCCGTACTCGACCGTCTTGGCCGCTTCCTGATTCAGGCGACGGGCCATCTCGGCGTCATCCGAGTTGATCGACACCAGTACCCCTTCGCGGCTCATCAGCGCGGCGTTGTACGGAATGGCGTCTTTCACCTCCATTTTGTAGGCCCACCAGTCTGAGAAGGTTGAGCCACCGACACCGTGCTTCGCCATTTTGTCAGCCACCTTGTAGCCTTCCAGAATGTGCGTAAACGTGTTCACCTTGAAGCCCAGCGAATCGGCTACTTTCATCAGCATGTTGATCTCCGACTGCACGTAACTGTGGCAGGTGATGAAGCGCTTTTTAGCCAGAATTTCGGCCAGCGCGTCAAGCTCGATGTCGCGGCGGGGCGCCATTAACGTACCTGTAGTAGCGGCCCCTTTTTTCTTCCCGGCCTTACCCTGCGCCTTGCTTTGTGCGTTGTAGTCGTCCCACGCTTTGGCGTATTCTTTGGCCCGCATGAAATGATCCATGTATACCTGCTCGACACCCATCCGCGTTTGCGGGAACCGCACCCGGTTGGCATCGCCCCAGTTAGCCTGCTTCACGTTCTCGCCGAGGGCAAATTTGATGAACCCGTCGGCCCCTTTGATGAGCATATTGTCGGCCGTTTCGCCCCATTTCAGCTTTACCAGCGCCGACTGCCCGCCGATGGCGTTGGCCGAGCCGTGCAGCAGTTGCGACGACGTAACGCCACCCGCCAGTTGCCGGTAGATGTTGATGTCTTCGGGGTTGAGCGCGTCCATCATCCGCACCTCAGCCGTGCTCGACTGAGAGCCTTCGTTGATCGAAAACAGGGCGATGTGCGAGTGTTCGTCGATGATGCCGTTGGTGAGGTGTTTACCCGTGCCATCTACCACCGACACGCCCGCGGGGGCCGTGAGGCCGCGACCTACCTGGGCGATCTTGCCGTTTTGCACCAGCACGTCGGCGTTGGTCAGAATGCCGTCCTTTTCGTTGGTCCAGACCGTCACGTTGCGGAATAGCATGGGCTGCGGTTGCGGGCGCTGGGCCGTTCCCATCCCGACAAAGGGATACAGCATTCCGCCCATCTCGGGCTTCTTTTTGGTGGCCGTGTCGGCTTTGGCAAGGCTGGCGCTGTACGGTTTGCTCAGCGTGGCCGACCAATTGATGCGTTTGCCGTCGGGCTGCTCGCCTTCCCCTTTATACGACGTGCCGTCGCGGTAGCCCGTCAGGCGGGTCAGGGCAGTGGGCTGGCGTTTGTCCAGCGCCACCCGCATCGAGATCAGGTTGAAATCAACCGATACCGTTGGTGTTAACTTGGTGGTATCGTTCTGGGTAATCTGGTACTCCGGCTTGTCGGGGTTATTGCCCGATACGATCAGTTTCAGACCGGGGTTGTTCTCAAGCTTGAGATCATACGTACCCCGCAGATCGGCGACGTTGCGGTTGGTCACCACATACTGCTTGCCGCGAATCCAGTTTTCGTAAATGACGTTGTCGGCGGCAAACAGGTTGCCCGACGTGATAAGGAAGTTGGCCACTTTGCCCACGGCCAACGTACCCAGCAGATCGTCGGCCTTGATGAGGCGGGCCGGGCCCGTGGTTAGGGCTTCGAGGGCCTGCTGTTCGGTCAGGCCGTTTTCGATCGCCTTCCGCACATTGGCCATGAAATCGGCCCGGTTTTTCAGGCCCGCGCTCGTCAGCACAAACGGAATCCCCGCCTGTGTGAGCATGGCCGCGTTGGCGGGCGCCATTTCCCAGTGCTTCATTTCGGCCAGCGATACGTTGTCGGCATCCCAAGGGTCCTCTACGTCGAAGGCCGTTGGGTACGTTACCGGCACAATGAGCGTGGCCCCGGTGGCTTTTACCTCGTCGATGCGCTGGTATTCGTCGCCCGCACCCCGGATGATGAACTGCATCCCGAATTCGTCGCCGATACGGTCGGCCCGAACGATGCCCATCTTATCGCCTGCCTCGAAGAACGAAGGCACGCCGGCCATCCGGTTGAACGCGTCGAGCGAGAGGTTCATCTGACCTTTGTTCCCGCCGTTTTTGTACCACTGCGCGTCGTAGAGCGCCTGCCGCAGCAAGGCTACCGAGCCCATGATGGAGTTGGGGTAATTCTGACCCGACGAGCCCCGGCTAAACGAGAAATGCTGGCTGAGACCGTTGCGGAGCACCAGCGCATTTTCGCGTTCGTCGGCCAGCGTCACAAGCGTACCGTTACCCCGGGCGATGCCGTCGTGGGCGTGGGTCAGCACGGCGCCGAACCCTACTTTGCGGTATTCATCGGCTTTGGCCGTAACCGCCTTGAAGAGCTGGCTCGCGTCGTTTTCGGGCTGGATGGCCTGGTTCCAGTAGTAGGGACCCTTCTTATTGGATTCGAGTTGTGGGGCACCAAAACCGCCGAAACCACCGCCTGTGGGCCGTTTCACCTCGGGCATACCATAGTCGGAGTCGAGGTCGATGAGGCCGGGGTAAATGCGCCGCCCGGCCAGGTTGGTAACCACCGCGCCCTTGGGTACGCTCACCGACGTACCGACGGCTTCAATGCGCCCATCGCGCACGACGAGCGTAGCGTTCTGGAGGGTGGTTTTGGGATCTACCACGATGGTAGCATTGGTAAAGGCGTATAGGTTGCTGCGTTCGTCACGAACACCATTCTGGGGGAAAGTCGTCTGCGACACGGACTGCGCCATTGTCTGCAAGTGACTCGCCTGCACCAACCCAATTGCCAAGAGAAGCGACAATAGTTGTTTTTGCATGAAGTGGGTAAACTAGGGTAGCTCGTCGTTGAGCCATGAAAACGCAAATAAACACTTTATTAACAGCGCTCCGGCAGACAAAAGATACTATTGCCAGATCACTGGTTAGCGAAACAAAAACGGTCTGTTTCTTCGCGGAATAGTACTACGTAGTGCCTTCGTGACCGTTGCCCGCTACAGCAGAGTGGATAACACGTACCTAATAAAAGCTCGGCTCAGCTTGTTGTGTCGGCCAATAGTTGATCAAACGAATTGTATTATTTGGGGAACTGCGCTTGTTCTTACTCAATACTATCAGTGGCGTTGGAAGGGCTACAGTTGCATTTGGAAACCGCTATTGAGCGGATCTACTCCCGGTAAAGTACGTTGCCGCAACGTCTTCTTAAGTCAGTATACGTCTTTGCTTTTTCGAAGAACTCAGTTATACGATTTGATATATAGCATATACTACTGTAATCTTTGTCAACCAAATCGGCCTCATCCGCATAGATCCGGGTAATTGGTTTGCCTGCTGGTCTATTGCTATGACAGAGGCAACCGACTAGCCCTTTGCGGATCGTTTCAGTTTGAAGTAACTTCCTCTAAAACACCTATATGCAGCGTTTTTTGCTTTTAGCTTCGTTGGTATCTGCCTGGTTTACCGCTCTCGGACAGACCCAATCCATTAATCAAACCACGAAGGACTGGATCAGCCTGTCGGGCGATCCGGTGCCTATGACGAGTGGTGTGATTTCCAGCTTCAACCATTACAACAAGCAACTGCTGGGTACGTCCTACGAAGACAGTACCTTTCAGGCGGGCAACATCCGGTTTTACGGCAAAGTCCCCGGCACCCGCCTCGACTCGCTGCTTGGCGTGCCGATGCGACATGATCTGCTCACGCAGCAGCTTGAGATTCTGGCGGGTCCCAACAACATTCGGGTGGCTCAGGCCCCGCAGGTAAGGCAGTTTACAATCAACAATCGAAAGTTACAGGCGGCTTCGTACTACGTCAACGTTCGGGAGTTTCGGGGCGAGGCCGATGTACTATTGGGCTTTTTTGAGGTACTGACCACGGGTCGGGCAACATTGCTGCGGTACCCGTCGGCCATCATCCGCAAGAGCGATTACAACGTAGCGCTCAGTGTCGGCAATAAAGACGATGCCCTGGAGCTGAAACAGGTCTGGTATGTGGCGAAGGGCCCCAAGGCCGTTGTGTTCTCGCCCAGCAAACGGGCCATTCTGAGCCTGTTTGCCGACAAAGAAGCCGATATGACAACGTACCTGAAAACGCAAAAGCCCGACCTGAAAAGTCGGGCGGGGTTAACGGCACTCGTGGCGTATTACAACTCGCTCGAATGACTACTGTACGATGAATAATGTACAATGGGGCGGTTCCAGGATGAGCCTGCGCCAGCGGTACGTGGCCAACTCCATTGTACATTGTTCATCGTACAGTAGTCATTCTAATTCCTCTTCGAAATTTCGTCGCGGATTTTGGCGGCGCGCTCATACTCTTCGTTGCCGAGCGCTTCGTCGAGCATGCGTTGCAGTTCATCGACGGTCATGTCTTTCAACTGCTCACCGAAGGCGCGTGGCGACCGGCTCGATGCGCGCACCAGCTCTTCCTGGTCTTCATCTTCTTCCTCAGACGTGGCCGTAATGCCCGCTTCTGACAGGATCGACTCGTAGGTATAGATCGACACCCCGAACCGGATACCGATGGCGATGGCATCCGACGGGCGGGCATCAACGACCGTCTCCTGCACGCCGTCTGAGCAGACGATGCGCGCAAAGAAGATGCCTTCCCGGAGGTCGGAGATAACGATTTCGCGCACCGTGAAGCCGAAATTTTTGGCGAATTGCTTGAAGAGATCGTGTGTCATCGGCCGGTTGGGCACAATTTTCTCGATCTCGATGGCGATAGCCTGCGCTTCAAACATACCGATGATGATGGGCAAGCGACGATTGCCATATTCTTCACCCAGTACCAACGCAAACGAACCCGACTGCGACTGGCTGGGCGACAAGCCTAATATTTCTAATTTAATCTTTTCCACGTCGCAAAATTAACCGTTGTGACGTTCGTTTGTTCACGGTAAAATAAGTTTGGCGCTTGATGTTTACCGTTTAATGTTGTCGCGTCAGGTACGAAGCAACGTCAAACAGGAACCACCAAACGCCAATCCTATTTCACCTTCACCAGCAGCGTTATAATATTGGCCGTCAGGCCGGTACTGCGGAGGTAATGGCCGTAACGCAGTTCGAGCGATTGCCAGGGCCGAACGCCCAACACGCCACCCGGCGGCGCCATTCGGATACCCGTTCCCACAAATTGGGTCGAGATGTTGCCGATGTCGTAATCGCTGGTGTGGTATGGCAACGTCGGGTTATGCTGTCCGTAGGGACGGAAATAGTCGACTGCCGTTTGGGTGTGGAACCGGTAGAACGGGCTGATCGACAGGAACGCCGTCAGCTTGATGGGCACTTCCACATTGGCCGTATGCGCTACCATGCCCCAATCATCGACATAGAACCGATAAAACGTTCGCAGAATGGCGTGATCGCCCTGGAAGTAGTTGGCGCGGAGGCTCACTGGGAACTTGAGGCGTGTGCCGGGCAGGCGTTCGGTGGTTTCGGTGCCATCGGTAAAATAAACGCGGTGAAATGGGGTGCTCAGCAACCCCTGCTGAAAGGACGGCTCCAACGTACCCAGCACCTGTAAGCGTTTGTTGATCACCTGCGATACCGACAACGCCAGATTGAACGTTTGCCGGGGTTTGCTGTCGACGCGTGTTCGGTCGCTGTGGGAGCCGGAACCGTAGTACGCTGGGCGTAGTTCGGCGGGTAAAATGGCGTCGTAGGTATCCAGAAAGGCGCTTCCCCGTACGCTCACTTCCCGATTGCGGTCGGCCGAGAGCTTGGCAAACTGCGCCGTAAACCCGTGCGACCGGTAATCGTACTCCGTCGAATACGCATAGCTGAAGCCTTTCGTTACACGCGTTACCGGGTTGAAGACCCGCCACGACACCGACGGATAGATGTGCACGTCGCTGCGTGAAGCCCCCGAAAAGACCGGGTCGATATTGTCCGACGAGGCCGAGGTGTAATAGTCGATGTTGGCGTCGATGTTGAGGTAATGCTGCCGCCCTTTCCGGTCTACCGCCGACAGCGTCAGATCGAACGAGTTGGCGATATCGGTCAGTTTCTCGGTGCCAATGCCACCCGTAATGGCCGAGTTATTGCCGTCCTGCTGGTAATAGCTCGACACGAAATTGATTTCTTCCAGCTTCAACCCCCGGCTTTCATACGGGCCTTTGGGGGGCGTAGCCGAGGCGGTTTGGCGTGGTGCCGTGCCGTTCGTCGGGCCAAGGCTTCTTTCGTAATAGACGGGGCTGCCTGATCGGGTTGTGTCGCGTTTGACTTGTGCCCGGCCTGCCGTAAAAGCCAGCAGGGTCGCTACGGTGAGTACGACTTTCTTCATGGTCGGTTATCAGGTACGTTGTCGTGGGCTAATTGCAGCCACAGCCCCCGCTGCTCTTGCCACCGCTGGCACCCGATGGTCCTTCCCGGTACAGATAAAAACTGCTTTCGAACTTCTCCGATTTGCGGTTGGTCAGTTCCATTTCCGAGTCGTTAAGCCGGTTTTTCTGGTATTCTTTCACCGTAACGCAGCTCGTAGCCGAGAGGCAAAGCGCCAGCCCAAACCCAAAGGCCAGCAGCCGATATGTGTTCCTGTTCATGCAGTTAGTCTGATGGTTTTTGACGTAAACAGCCGGTCGTGATCGTCGATCAGAATGCAGCCTATGTTGGGTAATTGGTTGATCAGATGCAGGCCAACTTGCGGCCCCATCACCATAATGGGCGTGGCCAGGGCGTCGGCTAGCTCGGCGTTGGGCGCGATTACGGTGACGCTCTTCAGGCCCAACACGGGGTAGCCCGTGCGCGGGTCGATGGTGTGGCTGTAGCGTTTGCCGCCGATGAGTACGTATTTCTCGTAATCGCCCGACGTCGCCACGGCATAACCGCTGATGCTGAGCCGGGAAAACGCCGTCTGGCGCGCATTGGGGTCGGCAATGCCGATGGTCCAGGGCTGGCCGTTGGGTTGGGTGCCCCAGGCCGTCAGGTCGCCTGCCGCGTTTACCACCCCCGACTGAATCCCAAGCTGCTGCATCACGTAACGGGCCCGCTCGGCGGCATAGCCTTTGCCGATGCCTCCGAAGCCTATGCGCATGCCCGCCTCGGCCAGCATTACGCTCCTGTCGGCCGGGTTGAGTTGCACTTTTCGGTAGTCGATCAACTGCACCGATTGCCGCACCTGCTCGGGGTCAGGTAGCGCGTCCATCGTCGTGTCGAAGTTCCAGAGGCGCTTGTCGATGCCGCCGTAGGTGATGTCAAACGCGCCCTGCGTCAGACCCGACAGTTTCAGCGACCGTTCGATCAGCGCAAACACCTCGGCATCGACCACCACCGGCACCACACCGGCCATAGCGTTAATCTGATTCGTCTGGCTGTCGGGCCGGAACGTCGTCAGCAGCGCCTCAATTCGGCTGACTTCGGCAATGGCCGCGTCGATAGCCGCCCCGGCGATGCCGGGCCCGTCAGGTACGTTGTCAGTAACGACGCTGATTTCGAGCCGGTTGCCCATGAGGCGCAGCACTTTTTTGTGCAGCCGCCCAGACCGGTCAGTGAGCAGCGGCGGCAGCGTCGATGTCATTGATGAGGGATTGGAGCGTCAGCGAAGCCGGATAGCCCGACCAGTTGCGCAGGACTTTTCCGTTGGCATCGAGCAGCACCGTCATTGGAAACTGCCCGTCGGGGTTGTAGCGCTCGGCCAAACTTTCATTGTGGGCGGTTTGCTCGGCGCTCAGCTGATTTTTCTTTGCTCGCGGAAAATCGGCCCGGACCAGAACCAGTTGTTTATCGGCGTAGGTCGTGAAGGCGTCCGATTCGTAAATCTCTTTTTTTAGCTTGATGCAGGGCCCACACCAGTCGGAACCCGAAAAGTACAGCAGGATCAGCTTGTGGCCCGCTTTGGCCTCGTTTTTAGCCTGCTCTAGGTTGGTCTGCCACAACGGCGCCAGTCGCGGTGCTGCCAGCAGGTTCAGAAAAAGTGTAAGTGCAAGTACGGTTTTCATAGTTGGTTAGCTGTAGATGATTAGCGTTTTGCCGTCGGTGAGGGTTTTGTAGGCGGTGATACCCCGGCCCGCCAGGCTGTTTTTGCCGGTGCCATCGAGGTTGAACCGAGCCCCGTGGGCGGTGCAATAGAACTCCGTGCTCCCGTTGAGGATGACCTGTTTCTTCGGCTCATGGCTACAGGTCTGGGTTACGGCGGCAAAAGCCGTGGACGAAATGCGGCCAACGGTGATGCCACTTCGCTGAATGTAGCCGCCTACTTTGGATAGCGCCGTTTCATTCGCCAACGTTAGCGTCAGGAGTGGGTTCTTCACACCAAGCACATCGGCGGTGCTGCCCGTCGAACTGGCGGGCGTTGTTACGGTTGTGCTGGTGCCGCCACCCACGGTCTGCCCGTCTTTAGTCAGCGTCAGGGCATCTACGTAGGTGTCTTCCTCTTTAACGCAGGAGGTTAGAATGGCCATCAGCGCTGCACCCCGAAATCCCATGTTCTTTAGAAACGTATATCGATTCATACTTACTAGACGTATAATCAATTATACGTAGGAAAGCGGCGGTCTGTTGCAGCGGGTGAGTATTAAATAAGAAGGCCACCGGGTATACCACGGTGGCCTTCTTGGTACTGAACCTTATCGGTTTTGGATGGCGTACCGACCCCGCCCTATAAGGTTTGAAACGACTAAAGGGCCTGCACGGCTTTGGTCAGGCGGGGCAGCACCTCGAACACGTCGCCGACGATACCGTAGTCGGCCGATTTGAAGAACGGCGCTTCGGGGTCTTTGTTGATCACCACGATCACCTTCGACGAGTTGACACCCGCCAGGTGCTGAATGGCCCCCGAGATACCCGCCGCGATGTAGAGATTCGGGCTGACTTTGATGCCCGTTTGGCCCACGTGCTCGTGGTGAGGGCGCCAATCGAGGTCAGAAACGGGCTTCGAGCAGGCGGTAGCGGCGTGTAGGGCCTTGGCCAAGTCTTCCACGATGCCCCAGTTTTCGGGCCCTTTCAGACCACGGCCGGCCGATACCACCAGATCGGCTTCGGGCAGCAAGATGTCGCCGGTAGCTTTCTCCGTATTGGTCACTTTCAGCACAAAATCACCGTCGTTCAGGGTAGGCGTGAAGGCGTCTACCTGCGCCGAGGCGTCGGTCTCTTCGGGCGTGATGGTGTTCTTCTTGATGGCCAGAATTTTCACGTCGGCTTTCAACTCATTGAAGGCAAACGCTTTGCCCGTATAAATACTCGTTTTTACGCGGAAGCCGTTGCTCAGGTCGGGCAGGTCGATCACGTTGGGCGCAAGGCCTGCTTTGAGCTTACCCGCCAGCCGGGCCGCCATGGCATCACCCAACGACGACTTGGCCAGCACCACGACTTTGGCGCCTTCCTGTTGCGCAGCGGCGGCCACCACCGAGGCGTAGGCCATACCGTTCACTTCGTTCAGCTTGCTGTCGGCAGCGTGCAGCACTTTGGTAGCGCCAAAGCGACCCGCCGTGGCCAGCTCGCCCTGATCGGCCGCGCCAATCACGACCGCCGTGGCCGATGTACCCAGCATCCCGGCTACCTTCGAGCCGTAAAAAATGGCCTCCTGTGAGGACTTCTTGAGCTTCCCTTCGTCGAGTTCAGCAAAGATTAAGACAGACATGTGTTTGCTTGAGAGTAGGTGTAGGAATGAACAATGTACATTGCATGATGTACAATGATTTGGTCTGCGCTAGAACGTCCCTCAGCGAAGCCATTATACATCGTGCATTATTCATTATACATTCAGTTTAGATCACTTTCGCTTCGGTGCGGAGGAGCTGAATGAGCTTCTCGGCTTCGTCGGCAGGAATCATTTTGACGGCACCACGTGGCGCGGGCAGTTCGTAGCTGGCCACGGCGGTGAGCGAGTCATTTCCGGCCGGCTGCACCACTTTCAGCGGCTTGGTCCGGGCCGTCATGATACCGCGCATGTTCGGGATTTTCCATTCGGCGATGGGCTCCTGGCAACCCAGTACCAGCGGCAGCTGCGCTTCGATGTCTTCCTTACCGCCTTCGATTTCGCGGGTCATCTTGGCGGTGGTACCCTCCAAGTCGAGCCGCATAACGGGCGAAATCGACGGGATACCAAGCATTTCACCCACGATGCCGTGTACCTGACCGCCGTTGTAGTCGATCGATTCACGACCCATCAGGATCAGATCGTATTGGGTTTCTTTGGCGGCAGCAGCAATTTGCTCGGCCACAAAATAGGCGTCGGTCGGCTCGGCGTTGACCCGGATAGCATCGTCGGCACCAATGGCGAGGCACTTCCGAATTACCGGCTCGGCATCGGCCTCCCCTACGTTGAACACCGTCACGGAAGCACCTAGCTTTTCTTTTAGCTCGACGGCCCGCGCCAGCGCGTAGTCGTCGTAGGGTCCGGTGATAAACTGTACCCCCGCCTTGTTGAACTTCGTGTTATTGTCAGTGAAGGTAATTTTGGTCGTCGTGTCGGGCACGCTCGTCACGCACACTAAGATTTTCATGCGGATTCTGGTTTTTTGTGTTGAGGTGATGGGAACGCAGAGGAAGCGGATTTTTCGGATGGTCGCAAATTTCAGACTGATGCGATGAATTCATCTGGCTCGTTTACGCCGCGACCATCCCGAAAATTCGTGTCATCTGCGTGCCAATCCACCTTTTGACTCGGCGAAATTAAACAGGTCTTTCAAATAATAGTATGCATGCATACTAATTTTTTAACAATTATGAATCAGGATCGGATCCAACAACTCCTTCAATTTGTACAGGAAGAACCCGGCGAACCCTTTAATGTTTACGCCCTGGGTATGGAATACCTCGCCGAGAACCCGGCGCAGGCCCAGCACTATTTCGAACGGCTACTGACCGACCACCCGCAGTATCTGCCCACGTACTACCACGCCGCCCAACTGTACGTCGATCTGGGTAACCGCCCCAAAGCCGCCGAACTGTATGATTTCGGCCTGATGCTGGCCAAACAACAGGGCGACCAGAAAACCTTCGACGAGCTGAACCGCGCCTACCGCAACTTCAAGGACGACGAAGAGGAGTTATAATGAGCAGACTAGTGAACGAGCGAAAGCGGCTGACGCATCTATTTTATCAGCGTCAGCCGCTTTCGCTCGTTCACTCAGTGACTCGTTCACTCTTTAACTTCGCCCGCATGAAGATCACCCGCATTACTCTTTATCAATACAACATCCCGCTCAAAGCGCCCATCGCTATTTCGCTGGGGATCATCGACGCGGCGCGGAACCTGCTGGTGCAGATCGACACCGACGAAGGCCTGACTGGCTGGGGCGAAGGCTCACCCTTCTGGATGATCGTGGGCGAAACGCAGGCATCGGGCTGGGCGGCGGCCGAGGATCTGTCGCGGCTGTTGGTAGGGCGCGATCCGCTCGATATAGAAGGTTGTTTGCAGGCTATGCTGCGGTATCTGCCCGGCCACCCCACCACACGCTCGGCCTTTGACATGGCGCTGTATGACCTTGCCGCCAAACGAGCCAACATGCCGCTCTACCAGTTCCTGGGCGGCAGTAACCGCCCGCTTGTTACCGACGAAACCATTTACATCAACGACCCCGATCGCATGGCCGACGATGCCCGCCGCATTGCGGCCAACGGTGCCGAAGCCATCAAGATCAAAGTGGGGACCACCGCCCAGGCCGACCTCGACCGACTGGCCGCTATCCGGCAGGTGATTCCCTACGAACTACCCATTCGCCTCGACGCCAATCAGGGTTGGGACGTACCCACCGCCCGCACCGTGCTGACTGCCGTTGGCGACTGGAACGTGCAATACTGTGAGCAACCCCTGCGCCGCACCGACATAGCGGGCCTGCGGCATCTGCGGCAGCGCGTGAACGTACCCATCATGGCCGACGAAGCCGTTTTCGACGCCACCGACGCCCTGCGGTTGGTGCGCGAAGAGGCTGTCGATTACCTCAATATCAAGCTGTCGAAAAGTGGCGGTATCTGGGAGGCGCTGAAGATCAACGCCATTGCTGAGGCGGCGGGCATGGCCTGCATGATCGGCTGCATGTCGGAGTCGCGGCTGGCGCTCTCGGCCAAAGCGCATGTGGCCGCCGCTCGCCAGAACATCCGTTTCTGCGACCTCGACGCCTGTTTTGAACACGCCGAAGATCCGGTGCAGGGCGGCATCGTCTACAACGGCTACCAGATCACCATCCCCGACGAACCTGGCATCGGTGCCGACGTCGATCCGGCGTTTCTAGCGAGATGTTTAAAGAGTGAAATAGCGAAAGTGTGAAAGAACTAACGCAAAACACGCATTCACTCGTTCGCTCTTTTTTACCTATGATCTCCATCACTACCACCCAAACCGACGACGATCTGCGGGGCTTGTTGGCGTTGCAACAGCGCAATCAGGTACGGAATGTGCCGATCGAGGTGCAGCGGGAGCAGGGCTTTGTAACGCTTGTCTACACCTTCGAGCAGATGAAACGGATGCACGAGGCCGCCCCCAGTGTCATTGCCAAAGATGGCGATGAGGTTGTTGGTTACGCTATCACGGCCGTGCCTCAGGTACGTCCATTTGTGCCCGAACTGGGTACGTTGTTCGACCTGATCGATAGCCTCGACTACGAGGGCAAACCGCTGGGTACGTACCCGTATTACGTGGTGGGGCAGGTGTGTGTGGCCAGTGACTACCGGGGGCAGGGCCTGTTCGACGCCATGTATACCCACCACAAAGCCCTATACCGCGACCGCTTCCAACTGTTTATTACCGACATCTCGGCTCGCAATGCCCGCTCGCTACGTGCCCACGAACGCGTGGGGTTCCGTTCCATTCACACCTTCCACGAACCCGCCGCCAACGAAACCTGGCACGTCGTGATGTGGGACTGGGGTAAAGAGTGCGGGCCGCGTTCGGCAAAGAGCGAATGAGCGAAAGAGTGAATTGGCTGACGCGTTCATTGTGTTTGCGCCAGCCGATTCACTCTTTCGCTCTTTATCTACGTGTAATTCGTGATCGACTTTACGTATTGCGAAGGGGTTTGGCCGGTGACGGTGCGGAACTGCCGGTTGAAGTTGGACAGTGTGCGGAAACCACTCTCGTAACAGATTTGTGAAATCGACAAATCGCTGTTAGTGAGTAGCTTGCAGGCGTGGCCGATGCGCACTTCCGACACGAAATCGACGAACGTTTTGTTGGTGCGGGTCTTGAAATAGCGGCAGAAAGCCGAGGGGGTCAGGCCCGCCACGTCGGCCACCTCTTCCAGTTTGATGGTGTCGTGGAAATGCGTGAGTACGTAGGTATGTACGGCCTGCATCCGCCGGTAGGCCAGCGTCGAGGCGCTGTTTTCGTCGGTGTCGGCGGGCTTCATCGGGTTCACGTAATTCGCATTCGTGATGAACTCCATGTCGTTGGCATGCGAGAGCGTGTCGAGCAGCGACAGAAACGACAGCACCCGCCGGAAATTGGCCGGCTGCTTTTGCAACGTCCGCATGGCGTCGGCGGTCTGATCGTGGGTAGCACCCGACCAGCAGATACCCCGGCGGCTATCGGTCAGCAGGCGCCGGAGCTGCACCATCTCGGGATGGTTGAAAAAGTCGGCGCCGAGGCAATCGTCGGTGAAATAAATGACCAGACCGCGCGTCCGCAGGCCCGACGTTGGGTCGAAATAGGGCTGATCGCTGCGCCATAAGTGGGGCAGGTCGGGGCCCAGCATCACCAGGTCGCCAGGACCGAAAGGGCGAATCGAATCACCAATGAATCGGGTACCGGTGCCTTCCTCCACCAGAAAGAGCTGGTAGTGCGGGTGGAAGTGCCAGTTGGGGTCGAAATGGGGTTCGACAAGCTCCTTCACGATGAATGAACCGATGGTCGATTCAAGATCTTTACGCAGGGCAGACTTCATAAGCAGAGCAAGCTACAACGGTAACGGAAAGGCCAAAAAAGACTCGATTTAAGCGCAAATTAGCCTAATCTGACGATCAAATTGGTAAGTAGCGGCGAAAATACAGTCAATATTAGCTAATCTGTACCTAACTGTCATCATCTTCAAGTAGTAGATTTGTGAAATCATTCCTTGAAAGAACAATACTTTCAGGAAAACACATTAACTATGAATCAGCTCGGCATGAACCTCTTCATCTGGACGATGACGATGGACGAGGACCTCTCCGATACGCTGGCGTTTCTGGCCGACACCGGCTTTGACTTCGTCGAAATGCCCGTTAGCACCACCCCCGGTGCACCACCCGATCTGGCCAAATGGCAACGGCTGGGCCAACAAGCCGCCCGCCTCGGGCTAGGCGTGCAAACCTGTTCGCTGCTGCCGCCCGACCTCTGCCTCATCAGCCCCGATGCGGCTAAGCGCCGGGCGGGAATAACGTACCTGAAGCAGGTTGTCGACTGTTCGGTGGCGGCCGGGTCGCGTATTCTGATGGGGCCACTGTTTGCCGGTTTCAAGGCTTTCGCCGGCCGGCCAGCCACGGCTGATGAGTGGGCCTGGTCGGTCGAAAGCATGCGGGCCGTGGCCGAACACGCGCAGGAGCAGGGGGTGACCCTGGCCATCGAATCGCTAAACCGGTTCGAAACGTACCTGCTCACCTGTGCGGCCGATACCCGCCGCTACATCGAGGCCGTTGATCACCCCGCCTGCCGGGCCGCGTTCGATACGTTCCATGCCAACATCGAAGAGAAAAGCCTGAGCGAGGCAATCCACACGCTGGCTCCGTATCTGGTCCACGTGCAGCTCTCCGAAAACGACCGCTCGACGCCGGGGCAGGGGCAGGTTGACTTCGGCAAGGTGCTGGGTACGTTGGCCGACATTGATTACGAAGGCCCGATTGCCATCGAAGCCTTTGGTCCCACCCCGCCCGAGCTGGCCGCCGCCACGCACATTTTCCGCCCCATGTTTACCTCGCCCGAACAGCTGGCGCGGGATGGGTACACCTTTTTACAGGAGGTGAAGAAACAGGAGAAAGAAAAAAGAAGCTTCGTGTAGAGCCCGCTGCCTTCTTCCTCCCGTCTTCTGCTTCCCTTTTTCCTTTTGTCTATGAAAATCAACATCGCCATTGTCGGCCTCGGATTTGGGGCCGAATTCATTCCCATCTATCAGCGGCACCCCAACGCCAACATGTATGCCATCTGCCAGCGTAACGTCGAGAACCTCAATAAAATCGGCGATCTGTTTGGCATTGAAAAGCGCTACAGCGATTACGACGAACTCCTGGCCGACCCCAACGTCGACGCGGTTCACATCAACTCGCCCATCCCGAACCATGCCGAGCAAAGCCTGAAAGCGTTGCGGGCGGGCAAACACGTAGCCTGCACGGTGCCGATGGCCACGAGTGTGGAAGAATGCCTGGAGATTGTAAAAACCACGCGCGAAACGGGCAAAAAATACATGATGATGGAGACCGTCGTGTATGCCCGCGAGTTCCTGTTCGTGAAAGAGTTGTATGAAAAAGGCGAACTCGGCAAGGTGCAGTTTCTGAAAGCCTCCCATCAGCAGGACATGGACGGCTGGCCCGACTATTGGCCTGGCCTGCCCCCGATGCACTACGCCACGCACTGCGTTGGTCCCGTGGCCGGGTTGCTACGCCTCGAAGCCGAATACGTCTCGTGCTTTGGCTCGGGCACCATCCGCCCCGAACTGGCGGCCATCCACAACTCGCCGTTTGCGGTGGAGTCGGCGCACATCAAGTTCAGAGACAGCGATTTGTCGGCCTATGTGTATCGGTCGCTGTTCGACGTGGCGCGGCAGTACCGCGAAAGCTTCGAAGTGTATGGCGACAAAAAGTCGTTTGAATGGCCGCTGATCGAAGACGAGCAGCCGGTGATTCATACGGCCAAAAAGCCCGAACCGGAGATCCCCGAACACGTAACGGTGCCCGACTACGCGCACCTGCTCCCCGAAGAAATTCAACGCTTCACGACCAAAGGCGTGTATGACGCCGACGAGAGCCAGCACCTGTCGTTTACGCAGGGCGGTGGCCACGGCGGGTCGCACCCGCACATGGTGCATGAGTTTCTGACGGCGCTCGTGGAAGACCGCGATCCGTTCCCCAACGCGGCCCAATCGGCCAACTGGACAAGCGTGGGGATTCTGGCCCACCAGTCGGCGCTGAAAGGCGGCGAGCTGATTCGCCTGCCCGATTTTAACGCCTAACCGGTCGCCGGGCCGGGGTGTCTGGCCCCCCGGCCCGGCACTGCTGGTGGCGGCTCGTTACCGACTGTGTACGCCTGCTCATAATGGCTCCTCTCTTACAGTAAAAACAATGACTACATCCATGAATCGTGCTCTGTTAGTGACGGCGTTGGTAACGCTGGCGCTGACGAATTGCCGCCGTACACCAACGCAGGTCATGCGGGATGTGGACGGCAAGACGACCACCAGCAAGGCCACTCGGCAGGCTGGGCCACGGCGTACGGAGATTCTGTTTCTGGGCGATAACGGCCACCATCGGCCCGCCGAACGGGTGCCACAACTGATGGCGGCGCTCGGCAACCGGGGGATCAACATCACCTATACCGACCAACTCAACGACCTCAATGCCGACAACCTGTCGAAGTACGATGGGCTGCTCATTTTCGCCAACTGGGACAGCATCCCGAAGCCGCAGGAGCAGGCACTGCTCGATTTTGTGGCGTCGGGCAAAGGGCTGATTCCGGTGCACTGCGCGTCGTTCTGTTTCCGCAACTCGGCCGAATACGTCGATAAAGTGGTGGGTGGGCAGTTCTGGCGGCATCGTATGGACACCATCCAGACACGAACGGTCGACGCCAACAGCGAGATCATGGCCGGTCTCCCGCCGATCAAAGCCTTCGACGAAACGTACCTGCACACCCACCTGCAGCCCGACAACCACGTGCTGGCGGTGCGCGACATCAAAGCCGATCAGGCGAAAGACAAGCCCGGTCAGAAAGAAGAACCCTACACCTGGACACGTACCTACGGCAAAGGGCGCGTCTTCTACACGGCCTACGGCCACGACGAACGTACCTGGAGCCAGCCCGGTTTTCAGCAACTGCTTGAGCGGGGTATTCTGTGGTCGGTTGGCGATGCGGTGAAAAAGCAGCACGACGACCTGAAACCGCAAGCGTTTGCCTACAAGGAAGCTCAACTGCCCAACTACGAAAAACGGCCCGGCGTGCAGCTGGAGCAGTTGCCGCTTTCGCCCGACGAATCGATGAAGCACATTCAGGTGCCGGCCGATTTCTCGCTGAGCCTGTTTGCCCATGAGCCCAACGTGATGCACCCCATCGCCATGACCTGGGACGACCGGGGGCGGCTCTACGTGCTCATCACCAAAGATTACCCCAACGAGCGCAAGCCGGAGGGTGGCTCCGATTCCATCGTGATGTGCGAAGACACCAACGGCGATGGCAAGGCCGATAAATTCACCAACTACGCCGACGGCCTGAGCATCCCGACGGGTATGGTGTGGGCCAACGGCGGCCTGATCGTTTCGCAGGCGCCGCACATGCTCTTCCTGCGCGATACCAACGGCGACGACCGCGTCGATGAAAAGAAAATCCTGTTTACGGGCTTCGGTACCTTCGATACCCACGCTGGCCCTAGCAACCTGCACTACGGCTTCGACAACTGGATCTGGGGGAGCGTTGGCTACTCGGGGTTCAAGGGGAAAGGCACGGCCGATAAAGACAGCCTTCAGTTTGGGCAGGCGCTGTTCCGCTTCCGCCCGGATGGCTCGCACGTGGAGTTCATGACCGGCACCTCCAACAACACCTGGGGCATGGGCTTCAACGAAACGGGCGACGTGTTCGGCTCAACGGCCAACAACTCGCACGGCTGGTATATGGCCATTCCGAACCGCAGCTACAATGCCCGGCAGGGTAGTGTACCGGGTGGCCGCAGCACCGATACGCACAAAGACATGAAGCCCATTACCGAGAAAGTACGGCAGGTCGACGTGTTCGGCGGCTTCACGGCCGCGGCGGGGCATAATTTCTATACGGCGCGGGCGTTCCCCAAAGCCTACTGGAACGAGATTGCCTTCGTGAGCGAGCCTACGGGCCACATCGTTCACATGAACCGGATGAAGCGGACCGGCACCGACTACGAAGACGTTGAACCCACGGCCGGGCAGGGCTTCAACCTGATGGCCGGGGCCGACGAGTGGTTTGCGCCCGTATTTGCACAGGTGGGTCCCGACGGCGCCGTTTGGGTCGCCGACTGGTACAGCTACATCATCCAGCATAATCCGGTGCCACAAGGCTTTAAAAACGGCTCAGGCAACGCCTACGAAACCGACCTGCGCGACTTCACCCACGGCCGTATCTATCGCGTTGGCTACAACAAAGCCCCTGCCGAGACGCAAAAAATCGTGTCGCTGAACCCCAACGATCCGGCGGGGCTGGTGGCGGCGCTATCCAACAGCAACCAGTTCTGGCGCATGAAGGCCCAGCGGCTGCTGGTGGAGCGGGGCAACAAAGACGTGGTACCCCAACTGTGGGCCGTTGCTAACAACCCGACCGTCGACGAAATCGGGATCAACGCCCCGGCGATTCATGCCCTCTGGACACTGCACGGACTGGGTGCCATCACCCCGTCTGATTTGGAGAAAGCCCTGAAACACCCCTGCGCTCACGTTCGGAAAACGGCCGTGCAGGTGATGCCCCGCGATGCGGCCGGTGCCAACATGCTGCTGGCCCGTAACACGCTGAACGACGGCGAGCCGCTGGTGGTGCTGCAATCATTGCTGGCCCTGAGCGAAGCCCCCGTTACGCCCGCTATCGACGAGGCCGTACTGACCCGCCTCCGCCAGACCACCGCCAACGACGACCGCTGGCTACCCGACGCCTTTGCCTGCGCCCTGAACCGCAACGGAGCGGCCTTGCTGCGCCAGTGGCTGAGCAGCATCAAAGAATCGGGCGGGACGCATACCCAGCAACACGACCATAGCGCAATGGCGCACAACCAGTCTAGTGCGTCAGGTCAAATGGCGTCGACGCAAAGTGGCCCAGCCTCAGTCGTCAGTACGAATACACCGAAGGTTGACGGAATCGATCTGGTCATTGATCGGGTGGCCATGCAGCCGACCTCGCCACTGGTGCGTGAAGGCGCGCGCACGACCATCTACGTTCGGAACCAGGGCAGCGTTGCCGTACCTAAAGGCACGGCTGTACCATTGTCGATGCGTTTTCAGGCCAAAGACGCGGCCAATAAGCAGAAGATCGATTACGTTAGCTACACCTTCACGGACGGAATTGCCCCCGGTGAAACCGTCGGTATCAATCGGGTTAACAATGGCCCCTGGGTCGGCGACCTGTCGCTGAGTGGCGAACGGGCTGGCGACTACACCCTGACGATTACCATCGATAAAGACCAGAAGCTGTCGGAAAGCAACGTCAGAAACAACACGCATACTGCTACCCTGACCGTGAAGGCACCGGCGCAGTTAAAGACGGTGGCGCTGGAGCGGGCTGCCCGTGCGTATGCATCGACAGCCTCGCCCGATTCGATCGCGGCCATGCTGACGAAAGCGACGACCCTTGGCGAAGACAATGCCAACGCGCTAGTGAAAGGCCTGTCGGAAGGCTACGACTACCGCCAGCGGCGGAAAGCAACTCCCGCCACAGGTACGTTGCTGGCTAGCGTAGCGGAAGGGATTCCGGCCGACGCCCGCCCTCGCATGAACCGCCTGCTCGAAGCCTGGGGCCTGCGCGACGCCAACGCCGACCTCGACCCCAACGCCCAGATCGTGCGGCTGAAAACCGTGCGCGAAGAAATGCGCTTCGACCAGACGAGCTTCACGGTAAAGGCGGGCAAGCAGGTGGTGATTGTACTGGAAAATCCCGACGCCATGCAGCATAACCTGGTCGTTGGTAAACCCAAGTCGCTGGAGCGCATCGGTAAACTGGCCGACGACATGATCACGGCCAAAGATGGTGCTGAGCGCAACTACGTACCCACTACCCCCGACGTGCTGGCTGCCACGGCGCTGGTGAATCCCTCGCAAACCGTTCGGCTGACGTTCAAAGCGCCCGACCAACCCGGCGAATATCCGTACCTCTGTACCTTCCCCGGTCACTGGCGCCTGATGAAAGGCATCATGAAAGTGGAAAAAGAAGGTACCGCGTCAGCCGCTAAGTAAGGTTATTGTTTGACTACCCTGAACTGGCCGCGTCGCTCACCCTGCCCAACGGTGAGGATGTAAACGCCGACTGGGAACTGGCTTAGATCAAGCCGGTGCGAGAGCCGCTTCTCAACGAGGCGGCTCTCTGCTTTTTGGAGGAGTTGGCCACTGAGCGTATATAGACTGGTGGTCACCAGTTCGTCGGAGGGGAGCGTGCCTTCAACCGCTAGGACTGTAGTTGTCGGATTGGGCCAGACACGTACCTGAATTGGCAGAGTGGGTTCGATGGCCAGCAGCTTTGTTACCGTGACTAGGGCCATACCGCTGGCTCCGCCCAGGCCACATTGGCTATTCCGAACGCTGGTGAGACGGTAACCACTGGTCGTGTCGGGTTTTACTGTGAGTATAAACGGCGATTGGCTGGCCGTGAAGTTCCGCGCCCCAAATAGGTCTGTTACGGTCAGTTGCCAGGGTGGTGTACCCGTCAAGGCAACGCTTAGGCTGGCCGACTCGCCCTTGCTGATAGTTGTATTGCCGGTAAGCGTACCCGACGCTGTTTGGTAAATGCCGAACGAATAGGTTGAACTGGCTCCCACATGCACGGGGTGCGTCGAGATAACCCTGAAACGGTGGCCCTGGCTGGCACTAGGCCAGTTGGCGGGTATCGTTACGGTCACCTGTGTGGGTGAGCTAGTTGTTGGAATCGACTGAAACTGATGTCCTGTTGAGTCGGAGAGCTGAACCGTAAACTGGTTGGCTGATTCAAACGGGCCAGTAGGGTCAATCCACAACGTAGCTGTCTGTCCACTGCATAGGATCTGAGTGGTGCCCGCCCGCACTCTTACTGCTGACGCCGGCAACACGGTAACTGATACACTGCCACTCAATTGCCCCACTCCACAGCTGTTCTCCGCGCGCACAACGGTGTAAGTGCTAGTTTGAGTCGGGCGTATGGACAGATTGGTTGTGCCGTCGAAATCCGGGCTGAACGATTGCCCGTCGGAGAGGGTAAACGAGTAAGGGCCGCTGCTGCCCGGCCAGACAGACGCTCCAATTGCTTCGCCGGGGTAGATACTAATCGCCGCCGAATTGAGTCGTCCACGCAGTACGTTCTGTACCTTCAGTTGCCCTGTTGTCAACGTCAACGAGGGCGATGTCGACTCGATTGTAAAAGTGTACGTTCCTGTAGGCCGGTTTGTGCCGGGCGGGATGGCCAGCACACCCGTTGGCGTCGCTGTTTCAACCAGCAGGGTCCGGCGGTTAAACGATCGCTCCACCAGATACACCCGGAATATATTACCCGAGTTAAAGTCGCCCTGCGCCTCATACCGGACGCGCGCCGTTTCTGTTTCGCAGATGAACGGTTTTTCGGCCTCAAGTCGCGTTAAACTCGGCCCACTGGTAATCCGCACCATGCCGAACGTCTGGCCGTAACCGCACCGGTTTGAGGTATTGATAAGGCTATACTCGCCGGGTTTCGATACGTAGATAAGACCCGTTCCGCTGATCATGCGCCCATCTGACAGCACACTAATCGGGGTCGTTACCGGATTGGCAGTGGTTTTGAGTGTTACGGAACTTGATAGATCCTGCGGGTACAGCGTCGTGCGGCCGTCTGCTGATAGCGTTACACTGGGTGGGGCATCGAGGGTAATGGTTTGGGGCAAACTAAAGTACATCGACTGATCAGTCAGTTTAGCAACCAGTCTGATCTGCCGATCGTACCCCGCCAGCGATGTAGGCATCGTGTAGGTTACGGGGCTGGTTGTGCCCGTAGTGGGTATCGCCTGGTAACTGGCTCCCCGATCTGTCGACACTTCGACCTGATACGCTGCAGCAGTGGGTACCTGACCGAGCCAGATAAAGGGCAGTTGCTGGGGTAGCGCAGCACAGACAGAGGCCCCCTGAATGCTGCCCATTCGAAGCTGAGTGGCTTCGATCCGAACGGTAGCACTATCGATGGGTGTGCTACTGAGGCATCCAGTGCTTAAACGGGTAACCTGAAAACGGGCCGGTTGCGTGACGCGGACGGGTAATTCAAGCAGATTGCTACTCGTTTGGCCCTGCTGGCCATCAGCGAGTGTATACGAAAAGGGAGAGGTGCCCTCGAAGCGATACTGTACCTGTACAAGTTCACCACTAGCTACCGTGAGCGATGTGGCATCCTGGGTATATAGACTGGATGCAGCGGGCAATTTCAGCACCACTTTAGCGGACGGTGGGGTAAATAGATAAGGCAGCGACAGCTCGTTGCTCTGTGTGATTGGGTTGGTCGAAACCAGCCGGACCTTGTAGCTGGCCTGTTCAGTCGGCAACCGAAACCGAACGCTGGCTCCTGTCAGGCTCACTGATTCGGTACGGCTGACGTATTGCCCGTTTACTGACGAATTGATCAACTCAAGCCTGAATTGATTGGATGGCTCAAACGTACCTGACAGGGTTACATTGAGGGTAAACTCGGCACCGGGGCAAACGAGTGGTGTTTCGGACTGCTCTTGGCGGGAGGCGCGAATGGCAATGCCGGTCACCGTCGTTGGCCGTTCCACAATCGCTTCAGTAAAACTGCTGTTCAATTCTTGCTGAACGCCACATTCATTTCGGGCGGCAATGACTGAAAAGGTCTGGGATTGGGTGAGGTAAATGGCCGGCAGGCGGGTATACGTACCCTGGTTGTCGCCAAGAACGTACCCACCGGTGAGGTGCACTACATGCCCCGAACTGAGGGTAAGCTCCGTTTGTCCACCGGCATAGAGCTGCCCCCATAGCTCCAGATTACCCGGCTGGGAGAGCGTGATTCGGGGCGTACCAAACACAAATCGCGGTATCTCTTTGATGGTTAGCGCCATCGGGGTGTTGGCACTGAGCGGCTGACGGGCCAGATCAACTACCTGAATCTGGCTTACCCTACTGGCGGAGGGAGGGACCGTCAGCGTAATCTCGCCAGGGCGGGTTACAGTGGCCCCTACCAGATTGCTTTGCAGGTTTACCTGCACGCGGCTGGGCATGGTAAAACCGGCCGGTGCCGAATAGTAGATTGTTAGAGGCTCACCCGCGCAGACATCCGTCTTCGACAGGCCGGTTAGCCGAATACCTGGCAGCACCGTCACGGGCGCCGTCCGGCTGGCGTACGAGACATCAGACAGGCATTCGCCCTGTAGGGGGGCTACAAAGCTGTAGGAAGTACTTGCCGTTGGCCTGACGCGTAACGCCGTCTGGCTGACCGTGTTGTTGTTATAGGCAAACTGAGTAACTACCGATCCGTCGCTTAGCAGCCAGCGCTGGTTGGCACTGTGGCTTGCACTAACGACTAGCGTAACCTCCCCATCGGGCAGTACAACATTAGGCGTAGCCGTAATCGAGAGGCGGGGCGGAGTCGTCATCAGGATCGGCTGAGTGGCCGCTAACCCTGCTTCTGCGGAGAATATACGCAGCAGGTGAACAGGATTACTGTTGCTGTACGGGTATGAAGCGGGTACCTCCAACAGCAGCGGACTAGTTGTGCCACTTACAGGGATGGCTACCGCCTGATTCCCGTTTTGCGGGTCGATGAGTTGCGCCGAAAAGCGGGTGTTGGGTGGTAAAGGGCCGGTAGTTGAAAAATAGATGGGTGTGGTACCGCCTATGCAGACGCGTGCCACCGTGCCATCAGTCGACGTGCGATTGATCAGTACAAAATCGACCGGGTTAACCTTTATGGACGCGCTTCCCGACACTTGACCATAGCCACAGGCGTTGCGAACACTTGCCAATGTGTAGGTGGTCGACTGCTTTGGATAGACTGTTAGTGCCTCCGTTGAGTACTCTTCACTATACGAGAATTTCGTACTATCGGTCAGGGTAAATACATACGGCCCCCGGCCGGTAGGCTCAATGCTGAGTCGTACCGGCGTATACGGATTGATTGGAAAATCACCCGCATTATGTCCCCGCAATCGGGCGGAGGGCTTATCCAGTACGCGCAATGTATACGTCGGCTGAGCGCTAACAACGGCAGGTTTTGTAGAGGCAACCCGGTAAGTATAGAATCCACTCAGAGATGGGGTGGCAGGTACCGTAAACGACGCCGGGCTGGCTGAAAAGGTATTTGGTAAGCTGACGAAGGTGTTGCCATCGGTCGACCACTGCACAACAAACTGGTTGCCTTCTCCGAACGTACCTGTTGTGACGAACGAGGCACTCATCGCGCCATTAAGACAGATGTCAGTGGGAGAATGGCCAACTAGCGAAATCGTTTGGGCATTAGCCAGACAGGAAGCGAGAAGACATAAAAACGCAACCGTATAACGTATAAGCATACAGGCGATAGATAGATTGAAGAGAGTCTGATTACTAAATCGCCAGCAAAGCTAGACGTGAGCATAAATCAACAAGCTCTCCAAAAGGTAATAGCCATATCGAACAGATAGGCTATGGTCCGTTCCCTAATTTCTACAATCCAAAGGAAGCCTATTGGCGTAATGTACATAGTTGCGCGACGCCTTGTCGTGTGGCTTAACTCAAACAAACGTTATGCCTTATATTCAGACCAATGATTCGCGCTTTGGCGAGCCGGTAAGCATTTTTTATCAAGATTGGGGTGGTGCCTCATCGACCTCAACTACGTCGGTGACAGGTACGTTGTCGGCCCCGACCAGTACACAACCGACGGTGTTGCTCATTCACGGCTGGCCCCTGAGCCACGAGATGTGGGACTACCAAATGACCGCCTTAGCCGAACAGGGAATTCGCGTGGTTGCTTATGACCGGCGTGGATTTGGCAAATCATCGAAGCCCTGGGGTGGGTATGACTACGATACACTGACCGACGACCTGAAGGCGGTGATCGATGAGCTAAACCTTGACAATGTCGTATTGGTCGGTTTCTCGATGGGCGGTGGCGAAGTGGTTCGTTACTTCAGCCGTCATGGTGGCGCTAAAGTGTCGAAAGCGGTACTCATCAGCGCTGTTACGCCGTTCCTGCTTCAGACCGACGATAACCCGGATGGCGTCGATAAAGATACGTTCGACACGATGGTGGAAAACCTGCGCGCCGACCGGGCCGATTTCCTCCAGACGTTTGGCAAGCAATTCTATGGCGTGGGCCTGCTGAGCAAGCCCGTCAGCCAGGCCCATCTGGACGGCGACTTTATGCGCACGTACCTGGCCTCACCCAAAGCGACGATCGAATGCGTACGCTCGTTCTCAGAAACCGATTTCCGCGACGAAATGCGGACCATCACGGTGCCCACGCTGATTATCCACGGGGATTCCGACAAAACGGTGCCCATCGAGTCGTCGGGCGAAAAGTCGGCCGAACTGCTGCCTACGGCTATCTATAAGGTGTATGACGGCGCTCCTCACGGGCTTTTCATTACCGACAAAGACATGCTCACGCAGGATCTGCTCTCGTTCGTTATGGAGTCGTCGTATCAGGCGGCTCCGGCCGGTGAGGTGACCTACTAGTCGCGAGCCGTTGCACATAAAAAAGGCCAGGATTCACGTGTGAGTCCTGGCCTTTTTGTATTGTATATGTTCGTTAGACGTTGCTCATCGTTTTGGCGCTGACCAGAGCGTTCTGCGGAAACCGGATTTTGAATTCACTGCCTTCGCCAACTTCGCTGGTAAGTTCAAGGCGCCAGTTGTGGGCCTCGATGATCCGTTGCACGTAGCTTAAGCCCAACCCGAACCCTTTGACGCTCAACTGGTGATGCTCGCCAACGCGGAAGAAGGGTTTAAATATTTTCTGCTGTAGATTTTTGGGAATGCCCACCCCCCGGTCGATCACCGACACCATCAGTCCGGTCGCGTCTGACTCGGTGTGAATCGTCAACTCGGGTTCGCCGGGGCTGTACTTGATGGCGTTGTCGAGCAGGTTGTGCAACACGTTGGTCAGGTGCAGGCGGTCGGCCATCAGCACGTGCTGGGCAGCCTGCAAGCTGATCTTCAGATAAGGACCGTGCCGTTCCGAAATGGACTGAATCAGCGTATGAATGTCGATCGTGTCGAGTGTCAGCGTAAGCCGGTTGCGGTCGGCCCGGGCGAGGCTCAGCATCACATCGACTTGTAGCTGCAATCGCTCGGTTTCTTCTTGAATGATGTGGACGTATTTGTCCATCCGCTCGGGCGACGATTTGCCAAACGGTGTCGCCAGAATATCGGCCGCCATTTTGATGGCCGAGATGGGCGTCTGGAATTCATGAACGATGGTATCCAGTACTTCTTTATGGATGTAGGGAACGTTGTGGTTATGGGCGTTGATCCAGACAAAATAGCCGAGGATGGTGATTGCCAGCGCTATAGGCGACCAAACAAGCCACCCCAGCCGGAAAGTGGCCGGACCGAAGCGGTCGAGCAGCAGAAAGGCCACAACGATCGCTAAGCCATAATACCAATTACGCTGGGCATAGGTAGCAACATTCTTCATAGGCAACCATACAATACGATAGCACGAATTGAATAAAGCGTGATAATCTGTTACGGGCGGCTGTGTCTGTAAAGGTATAGATAATTGCTACATACAAATTGGTGTACACAGGCTATACATAGAAAAAGCCCGCTGAAGCGGGCTAAAAATGCAAATATCGTCATTTATTTATCTTATGACGCTTCAGGCGTTGCCTCGACAGGCTTGGCTTCCGTTGACGGGGCCGGTTTTTTGGCGGCTGCCGAGCGGGTCGTGGTACCACCCGAGGGCTTCTTGGCCGGGGTTGCCGTCTTGGTGGATGTCGTGGCGGGTAGGGCTACTGCTTTGGGTGTAGTGGTTGGGGCCGACGCTGCTTTCTCGTCTTTTTTTGTCTGGCTACGATTGGCGTTTTTCGCGGCTTTGACAGCGTTTTTCTGCGCTTTACCTTCGTCTTTCTTAACCTTCTTGGCTACTTTTTTGTCGGCTTTTTTGGTCGCTTTAGCTTTGGCTTTTTCGGCTTTGCCCATCAGCTTGCCGAGGCGCTTGGCCAGCTTATCGGCCGATTTTTCAATGGCCTTTTTTACTTTCTTCGCCGCATCGCCCGTATCACCGAGGGTTGCTTCGAGTGCATGCATGATACCCTCAGCAATGGAGTGCTTCTGAGCTTGTTTTTCGCTATTTTTTGCCATGGTTGTGTGAGAAAAAAATCTACAAAGAAATACGCAGTTTTGGGCAGAAACAAAAGCCTAATGTTAAGTTTTTGTTATGCTTTCGACGAATCGATAGCAGATAATACCAGCTGTAACGGCGATATTGAGTGAGTGCTTCGTGCCATACTGTGGGATCTCCAGCACCAGATCGGCCTGTTGGATCACGCTGTCACGCACGCCCGTCACCTCGTTACCGAACACAAAGGCGTAGCGTTTGTTTGGCTCAGGGTTGAAATCGGGCAGGAGTACGCGTTGCTCGGCCTGCTCCACCGCGACTACGGTGTAACCCCTGGCCTGAAGGTCTACCACCAGCCCGTCCACATCCGGGGCGTGTTCCCAGGCCACCGATTCGGTGGCGCCCAAGGCCGTTTTTGTAATGTCGCGGTGAGGCGGGGTGCCGGTAATACCCGCCAGATACAGTTTCTCGGCCCGAAAGGCATCGGCCGTCCGAAATACCGACCCCACATTATTCAGGCTGCGGATGTCATCGAGGATGAGGCAATACGGAAATTTCTCGGTGGCTTTAAAGTCATCGACCGACAGCCGATTCAGTTCGTCGAGCGCTAGTTTACGAATCATGGGGGTAAAGATAGCACGGGGCGTGGGGCCGGGGGCATAGGGCTTGGTGCGAAGTGCCGCGAACCGAACGCCCTGCTCCTTGCCCCCCGCGCGAAGCTACCATACCGCCCGGCGGAAGGCTTCGGGGCGACGTACCCAGATGCCGGTGCCGTCCTGCTCGATCAGGCCATCCTGTTTAAATTCACTCAGCAGCCGGATGAGCGATTCGGTGGCCGTGCCCACTACCGCCGCCAGGTCATCGCGGGAGAGGCGAATGGGCTCTTTGGGGTGCTGATTCTGAAGGCGCAGCAGCGTGTCGGCCACGCGGCGGCGCAACGACCCGTAAGCCATACCCAGCAATTGTTCTTCCCGATCGCTGATACGCCCCGCCAACAGCCGGATCAGCTCCCGGCCCAGGTCGGGGCTGGTGAGCAGTAGCTGCCGAAACTCGTCGCTGGGTACGTAGATCAGTTCACTGTCTTCCAGCGTCACGGCCGAGTCGGTATAATCGGTTTCTTCGAGCAGGGCCACGTACCCGAAGAACTCGCCGGCCTGATAGAGCCCCGTAATCAATTCCTTGCCGTCGGGGTTGGTGCGGGTGGTTTTTACTTTGCCCGCTTTGAGGTAATACAGGCGCGTAGGGCCGTCGCCTTCGGCGTAGATGTATTGCCGCTTCCGAATCGGGTGGGTTTTCCGGTTGTTGATCAGGTCGTCGAGCCGGATGTGTTCGACGGGCGTATCGGCAGCCCCCGACGGAGCGCCCAGCGTGCGGAATCGGCTCAGGCGCCCTTCGATGGCGCGTAGCAGTTCCGATTCGTCGAACGGTTTGGTCAGGTAATCGTCGGCGCCCAGCTCCATGCCTTTCCGAAAATCGTTGCGTTCGGTTTTGGCCGTCAGAAAAATGAACGGAATGCCCGCCAATTGTGGGTTTTTGTTAAAAATCTGTAGGACGCCATACCCATCGAGCACGGGCATCATAATGTCGCAGATGACCAGGTCGGGGCGGGTGGCCAGGGCCGACTCCACGCCGATCTTGCCGTTTTCGGCGGCCAGCACCGTGTAGCCCGATAGGGTCAGTATCTCGGCCGTGTTGTCGCGAATAATGTCGTTATCCTCAATGAGCAGGATGGTTTCCATGGGGTTGAGGGCTAAAAAGAGGTTGGGAGCGGTTCGGAAGGGTGTGCTATGGGAATCGTAAGGGTAACGGTGGTGCCTTTGCCCAGTTCGCTATGGAGGCCAATCTGCCCACCCATCAGGTCGACGTATTTGCCAACGATATGCAGGCCCAAGCCCGTGCCAGGTACGTTCACGACATTTTTGGCGCGGAAAAACCGCTCGAACAGGTGCTCCTGATCGTCGGTTGGAATGCCCACGCCTTCGTCCTGTACCGTCAGCGTCAGGTAGCCTTCGGCGCACGTGGCTTCTACCTGCACGGTAGCCCCTTCGCCCGAATATTTCACGGCGTTGGAGAGGAGGTTAACCAGTATTTTCCGCAGCAGAGAAGGGTCAATCCAGATCGGGTTGGCACACCGGAGGGTCGCCTGGATGGTCTGCCCCGACTTGCGCAGGCCGTCGAGGCTGTTGATGGTTTCGTCGATCAGCACCGACAGGGCGACCTGCGCCGGGTGAGCTTCGATCTTCCCTTCTTCGAGCCGACCCAACGACAAAAATTCTTCGAGAATATCGTTGAGCTGATTGACCGACGCCCGGATGCGGTCGAGGTGCTTTTGGCGGTTGGCTTGCTGCGTGGTATCAGGGTACTTCTCGATCAGTGCCGCCGAGGTCAGCACGGCCGTCAGCGGCGTCCTGAACTCGTGCGAGGCCATCGACACGAAGCGCGACTTCAACTCGCCCAACTCACGTTCGGCCGCCAGCGCCGTAGCCAGTTCATCTTTCGACTGCTCCAACTGCGTGAGGGTGTCGAGCAGCGCCTGGGTACGTTCGGCCACGGTTTGTTCGAGGCTGGCATTGAGCCGTTCGATGCGGTTTTTCTGCTCGATCAGGGCGCGTTCGGCCTCCCGCTTGTAGGTGATGTCGATGATGTAAGCGACCGAATATAGCTCGTTTTCGAGCCGGAAATAGCTCAGGCTGATTTCGACGGGAAACACCGTGCCGTCGCGGCGGCGAGCGTGGAGGTCGCGGTTGTGGCCCATGGCCCGCACCGACGGATTCTCGTTGAACGAATGCCGCAGTTTTTCGTGATAATGGCTCACATCCCCCGGCACCAGCACCTCGATCAGCTGCCCAACCAGCGCCTCGCCGGGGTAGTCAAACAGCTGCCGAGCCAGGTCATTTACCGACACGATAACCCCCTGTTGGTTGGCCACGATAATCGCCACGGTGGCGTTGGTAAAAACGGCTTCGTAGCGTTGGCGGCTGTGCTGTAGGGCCAGTTCCGTTTGCTGTAAACGGTCGGCCAACGCGGGCGGGTTCGGGTCGGAATGCATCTACGGTTTGCTTAGACTACGGCCAGCAAAGGTAGCGTAGTTAACCGGGCCATCCGCTGCGTTTCGCCTTCAACAAACAAGTTTCGTAGCCAGCTATGCGGTTGCGGTAACATCATGAGCAGATCGGCCTGCCGGGCCTGTTCCGCGTACAATAGCGTCTCGTACAGTAACCGCCCTGACGTATCGGTATCAGGCAGTACAGTGAGGGTGTGCCCCTGTTGTTCCAGCAGCGTCCGTAACTGCTCAATGCGGTGCGCAACGGCGGGCGTATCGGTCTCGTCGTGTACGCACAGCCCGTGCACCATACAGCCAAAGCGGCGCGCCAGCGTCAGCGCCGTATTGAGCGACAGGGCGTCGGGTGGGGTGTCGATACTGATGGCCAGCGCGGCATTTTCGACGGTAGTAAAGAGTGTGTCGGGCGGGAGCAGCAACAGCGGCACCCGCGTTTCGGCCGCCATATCGGTCGCCACGCTGCCCATCAGCCGCGCACTTTGCGGGGCCGTACCCACGGTGGCCATCACCAGTAACTCGGCCTGTTCGGCGGTTGTAACGTCGTTGATGACCGTGCGGGTGTAGCCCTCGCGGGCGAGGCAGCGAATGGGCAGGTCGGGACTGATTTGCTCATGAAGGTGGTGGGCCAGCTCGCGCAGGGCATGCAGGCTGTTATCGTGCATCGCCTGGCTGCTCAACGGAAAATCGCCGGTTTCGGCCGGGTTGGTTGGCCAGAACCGGTAGGCGTTGAGCAGGATGAGTTCACGGTGCCACGATTGCGCCAGCCGGGCGGCGGTTTCTGCCGCCTGCTTCGCCGCGGGTGAAAAATCGGTTGCCAGTACGATGGGGTGCATGGGGCGGCTGTTTTACAACAGGTTGTAGGCAATCAGCGCAAGGTGAATGAGGAAGCTGACGGCAAACCCACCAAACACGTAACGTACGGGCAGCGCCGACAGAATGGGAATTAGCACGCCGAGGAAGCTCAGGAACGCGACCAGAAAGTGCCAGTCGGGCGCGCCGGTGGTCGAGATGATCAGCAGCAAGATGGGCGTGAGCAGGCAGCCCTGCACCAGCGCGGCCGTTGCCGACCAGCCAAAGCGGTTGAAATCAGCTTGTTCCAGAAACGCGTCGAGAGCCGATTGGGCGGGCGTTTCCAGGGTGGAAGAGGCGGTCAGGGGGGCTAACGATTCCATGATAACTAGGCGTTTTTGTGTTTGAATTGATGCCTCAAAACAAGCCCATTGCCCCGCCGTCTGAGCTGACGGTCCTCAGGTACGTGCCTGAGTTTCGTCAGGTACGTTGCGCCCTGTTGCGGCCCGGTACGTTACGCCGCCGGGCGCAGGATCGCGGTAACTAATCGCCCGAATCTGGGCTGAATTGGCTAAATTTGTGTAAACTACTTTAGTCGATCTTAGTGAAAACTGCCGCCTCTGCCAAGCCCGTAAAACCTGCCAAAGAAACCCCGCTCAACAAGCAGTACAACATCATCAAGGCCAAGTATCCCGGTGCGTTGCTACTCTTTCGGGTCGGTGATTTTTACGAAACGTTTGGCGAAGATGCCGTGAAAGCCAGCAAGATTCTGGGGATCACGCTCACCAAACGCAACAACGGCGGTTCCAACGAAGAACTGGCCGGTTTTCCGCATCATTCGCTCGACACACACCTGCCCAAACTGGTGCGGGCGGGCGAGCGCGTCGCCATCTGCGATCAACTCGAAGACCCGGCTATGGCCAAGGGGATCGTGAAGCGCGGCGTTACGGAGCTGGTCACGCCGGGCGTATCGTTCAACGACAACGTGCTCGACACCCGCCGCAACAACTACCTCGCCGCCGTGCATTTTGGCAAGGGCAGTGCCGGGCAGGCCGACGACGCCTTTGGTGTGGCCTTCCTGGATATTTCGACGGGCGAATTTCTGGCCTCGCAGGGCAATGCCGCCTACATCGACAAACTGCTGCAAAGCTTTAACCCGGCCGAGGTGCTGTATTGCAAGCGCAACCGCTCGGAGTTTGGCGCCCTGTTTGGCGATAAGTTTCATACCTACACGCTCGAAGACTGGGCCTTTACCTACGACTTCGCCTACAATTACCTGAAGCAGCATTTTCAGACCACGTCGCTCAAAGGGTTTGGCATCGAAGGGCTGCCCGACGGCATCGTGGCGGCGGGCGTAATTCTGCACTACCTCAACGAAACCGAACACAAGGACCTTCAGCACATTCAGCGGGTCACGCGCCTGGAAGAAGACCGTTACGTCTGGCTCGATCGGTTCACGATCCGCAACCTTGAGCTGGTCTCGTCGCAGCAGGAGGGTGGGGTGCCGCTGATTCAGATTCTCGACCAGACCGTCACGCCGATGGGCGCGCGCCTGCTGCGCAAATGGCTCATGCTGCCGCTGAAAGATCGCGCCCTCATCGACGAACGGCTCAATCTGGTGTCGCTGCTCCACGACGACCCCGACCTGCTTGAGGCCATGCTGACGCATCTGAAGCAGATTGGCGATCTGGAACGGCTGGTATCGAAAGTGGCGGTGCGGCGCATCAGCCCTCGCGAGATGGTGCAGCTGAAACGGTCGCTGCAACACGTGCTGCCGATTAAGGAAATGCTCATTACGGCGCTCAATCAGCCTGCCGATGCGCCTTCCCGGGAGGCCGTATCCCTAAAAAAATACGCCGATCAACTCAACCCGCTCTCGTTTCTGCTCGACCGCATCGAGGCCGAATTGCGCGACGACGCGCCGGTGCTGTCCACGCAGGGCAACATGATTCAGACGGGCGTTAACCCTGACCTCGACGAGTTGCATAAGCTGGCCTATTCGGGCAAGGAGTACCTGGCCAAGTTGCAGGATCGGGAAATCGAGCGCACGGGCATCAGCTCGCTCAAGATTTCGTACAATAAGGTGTTTGGCTATTACCTCGAGGTCACCAACGCCCACAAAAACCGTGTCCCCGACGACTGGATTCGGAAGCAGACGCTGGTGAATGCCGAACGCTACATTACGCCCGAGCTGAAGGAATACGAAGACAAGATTCTGACGGCCGAAGAACAGATTTTCAGCATCGAATCGCGGATGTTTGGTGAATTGGTCACCGCGACGAGCGAATACGTGGCGACCATTCAGCAGAATGCCCGCGTGATTTCGGTACTCGACGTGCTGTCGTCGTTTGCCAAAGTAGCCGTGAAGAACCGATACGTTCGGCCGCTGCTCAATGATGGAAAAGCCCTGTCGATCAAAGACGGTCGCCACGCCGTGATCGAGCAGCAACTGCCCCCTGGCGAACCCTACGTACCCAACGACGTGTACCTCGACGACGAAACGCAGCAGATCATCGTGATTACCGGACCCAACATGGCGGGTAAATCGGCCCTGTTGCGGCAGGTGGCGCTGATTGTGCTGATGGCGCAGGCCGGTAGCTTCGTGCCCGCCGCCTCGGCCGAATTGGGGATCGTCGATAAAATTTTTACGCGGGTGGGTGCGTCGGATAACCTCTCGCGGGGCGAAAGCACGTTCATGGTCGAAATGACCGAAACCGCCAGTATCCTCAACAACCTAAGCGAGCGTAGTCTGGTGCTGATGGACGAGATCGGGCGGGGCACCAGCACCTACGACGGCGTTTCCATCGCCTGGGCCATTACCGAATACCTGCACAGTACCGATTGTCGGCCCAAAACGCTGTTTGCCACCCACTACCACGAACTGAACGAACTCGCCGCCGATTTACCCCGCATCCGCAACTTCAACGTAGCGGTGAAAGAAGTAGGCAACAAGGTCATTTTCCTGCGAAAGCTGCGCGAGGGTGGCTCCGAGCACTCCTTCGGTATTCACGTAGCGCAGATGGCCGGTATGCCCGGCAGCGTGGTGAAACGGGCCGCCGTGATTCTGAAGCAACTGGAGGCGTCGCATCAGCGTGAAGACAACAAAGAAGCGATCCGCGAAGCGAGCCAGCCTACCGAACGCGAACTGGCGTTGCGCATCATCGAAGCCGGCGACCCCAAGTCGGAGGCCATTAAAGACAAACTCCGCACGATCGACGTCAACCGCCTCACGCCCATCGAGGCGCTGCTGAAACTGAACGAGTTGCTGAACCTGCTGGCGTAAACAACTTGCCGTTATGCTAAGTTGATTATAGGCAATGTTAAGTCGGTGGTTAAACCCTTGGCTTAACAGTCTGTCAAACCGACAAACAATCGCGTTTGACCGCGTATAAACAACATAGCCATGAAAACGAATCAACGTTTTGTCGCTTTTGCCCTGTTAGCGGCCTTTATGACCAGTTCATTTGCCAACGCACAGGAAAAACAGAGCCTATTCAAGCGTAAGTGGAATCCCGAAGCGAAAGGCACGGCCATTGGGGCTGGTGTCGGTGGGGTTGCCGGCGCCATTATTCATAAACGAGACCGTAAGGTAGGGGCCGGTGTAGGCCTCGCCGTTGGAGCCGCCGCCGGCTATGGCGTAGGTAAAATTATTAGCAACAAACAGAAACGCGCCGCCGAAGCCGCCCGTGCTGCCGAGCAGCGCGAATACGCCGCCCGCACGGCACCGGCTCGTCAGGTAAGCACTGGCGCGAGTTCGCGTTCGGTCGCTCGTAAGGCGGCCACGGTACCGGCTGCTGTTGCTGCGCCGGTCGCGTCGCAGCAGGCACTGGCCGAAGCCGAAATGACCCCCGCCGAAATGACGGCCAGCCTGACCCGCAACGGGTACTTGCTCAACACGTCGTTTGGCGAGCCCAATACGGCTTATCCGGAGTCGGAATACCGTCGCAAAAGCTGGTAATTGACCGGCCATAGTATTCTCCCGCAAGACCTGCGTGTCTTGCGGGCTATTTCCATCACCAATTCAACACACAGTTATGAAAACGATCATCCCCATGCTGGCCCTTGTGGCCACCCTTGCTTCTTGTGCCAAATCGGGCGAGCCCGCCAACGTGCAGGCACTTAACCAGCAGTTTGTACAAGCCTGGAACAGCAAAGAGACCGATAAAATTATTGGTATGCTCGACGACAACGTCCAGTTTGCGCAGGGCGAGACCCGTTTCTCGGGCAAATCGGAAGTGGGTGAAAAGTGGGTTCGGGCCACTATCAACACCATTAGCGACCTGCGCCTGAGCCCCCGCAGCAGCGTGGCCGACACGCAAATTGCCTATGAAGCCGGTACGTTCACGGTCGAGGTGTTACCCGAGGTCGCTGGTGAACCCCGTGGGATCGGTGAAGGCAACGTGATGTTGCTCTGGAAAAAAGCCGCCGACGAAAGCTGGAAACTCAGCTACGCCCAACTGGAAGACCTTCCGGTGCGCGTGAAATAAATTAGAGTACCATTCAATCAATGGCCCAGATTCAACGTAAAAGGCATCAGCGACGTTGAATCTGGGCCATTAGACGTTTAATGCATCAGGCCGCGCGCAAGCCAGTCCAGTTGCTTCCGAAACGGAAGGTGGTGAGCGGCAGGGGCGTGAAGAACGACGAATAGTCGTCGGGGCGGGAGAGCAACTCTTTATAGAGTAATACCCGGAACAGGTAATAACGCGTTTCCCGGGGAAGCTTCATCTGGTAATAGTCGCAGTGAGCCTGTTTTTGCAACTGCCGTTTCACGTACCCGGGCCCGACATTGTAGGCGGCGGCGACCAGCGACCACGAGCCAAACAAATCATACAGTTTACGGAGGTACTTACAGGCGGCGATGGTCGCCTTTTTTGGGTTGAAGCGTTCGTCGGTGCGGCCGCCCACCCGCAGGCCGAGCTCGCGCGCCGTACCGGGCATCAGTTGCCAATACCCACCAGCGCCTTTAGACGAAACGGCCCGCGCTTTCAAACCACTTTCGGCCAGCGGGATGTATCGGAAATCGGGCGGAATGTCGTAGGCCTTCAGCGTGGAATCGATCAGCGGAAAAAACGCATCAGCTCGCTCGCGCAAGTCGCCGAGGCTAGCCGTTTGGGGCCGGAACAGCGTGAGAACGTGTTTCCAGCGCGATAACACGTCGGCGTCGTCGAGCGGCATGGTTTCGCCGCAAAAATTCACGTCTAAAAGCGGAAACTCAACGTCGTTGGGGACTGTGGTCAACAGGACCGGTTGCAAAGCAGAAAGCCGTTCGGGCTGTTCGTTCTGAATCTTTTTCGGTGCCAGAGGGGCGTGGGTGATTTTCGTTGCCGCAATCGCTGCGGGGCGAATCATGGCCATCAACAGAGAGAAGCCAACTCGTTTAATCAAAGCATGTCAAACTTGGTGATAGAGGAATAACGCCTCATTCGCCCTGATTAGTGCGCTGATAATCAATTGACTGCTCTGTACGGAGCAGCGATCCGTACGAAAAAAGCCGCCAAAACGGCCCGTAAAGGCTGTCTGGCGGCTTTTTCGCCTATTGTTAAAAAATCTTATTGTTTCGGCTTTTCGAAGATCGATTCGTCGACGCTGGGGTTGGCTTCGAAGGCCGTCAGCTTCACGGTCGCGGCCTGCCCCATGGCTTCCGTCTTGGCCCGGTAGGGGAGGGTCAGCGCGCCGGCTTTCCGATAATCATCGTAGGCAATACTGGCGTCGATGGTCTGCCCCATTGCGCTCACTTTGCCTTTCCGGCCGGTGATCAGGTACGTTGTCGGGTCAATATACACCGTCGCCGGCTGCCCCTGCACCGTGGTCGTCAGGGCATATACCGATTGCCCGTCGACGGTTTCTTTGCCTTTAAGGTCAATCTTCTCGCCTTTGGCCGAGGCCGTCGCCAGCTCCAGGCCGGGCAGCATCATATTGTCGGTAACTATCTTTAGCTGCGCCGCCGGAATGTCTCTGGGCGCATCGGAGCCCTGCTTGACCCAGCCCGTTTCGCCCTTGGTCACGACCGTGATGTCGTTGCCCATCATGTTCATGTTGATGCGGGCTGCTTTGTCGAAAATAACCGTGGCCGTGGCATCGATGGTTTGGCCGGGCGCGATGGTCGACTGCGTATACTTGGCTGATTTAAACGCCTTAAGTGCATCCTGGCCACCCAGGGCCGCAATGTGTTTGCTTACGATTTCGCTTACTGTCTGGGCATACGTACCCACCGACAGCAGTACCGACCCTGTCAGAACAGCAGCCAGTGTGAACAAGTGTTTCTTCATGAAATTGGTTGGTTGGACGGCGGCGGTTGGCAAAGAGGCCATCCACAGCCGACGTCCAATAAGTAACGTTGGGTATTCTATGAAATTACTCGACTTTGCGCACAACCGTCATCGCCGAGGCCACAATGCTCGACAGGTCGCCGAAGTTGGCGGGTAAAATGAGGGTGTTGGTGGCCTTGGCCAGGTTACCAAACTGCGCCACCGCCTGCTCGGCCACGCGCAGTTGAACGGCGCTGGCACCGCCTTCCGTCTGAATGGCCAGCGCGATTTTCTGGATACTTTCGGCCGTAGCGTCGGCAACCGATTTGATGGCCTCAGCCTGCCCGGCGGCTTCGTTGATCTGCCGCAACCGCACACCTTCCGACTCCAGCACCACTTTCTGCTTCTGGCCCTCGGCCACGTTGATCGCCGATTGCTTTTGCCCTTCCGATTCCAGAATGACGGCCCGCTTTTCGCGTTCGGCCTGCATCTGTTTCTCCATCGCATTGAGCACCGTCTGGGGCGGGGTGATGTTCTTGATCTCGTAGCGCAGCACCTTTACGCCCCAGCCAATGGCGGCTTCATCGATGGAGGCCACCACGGCCTGATTGATGGTCGTGCGTTCCTCAAACGTCTTATCGAGTTCAATTTTGCCCATCTCGCTCCGCATGGTTGTCTGCGACAGCTGGCTCACGGCAAACCGGTAATCGCTGATGCCATACGAGGCTTTCTGCGGGTCGATGATCTGGATAAAAATGACGCCATCGACACGTACCTGCACGTTGTCGCGGGTGATACAAATCTGCTCAGGAATGTCGAGGGCGGTCTCTTTCAGGCTGTGCTTGTAGGCTACCCGATCCACGAACGGAATGATAAAATTGACGCCCGGCTGCAAAACGGCAAAGAATTTACCGAGCCGTTCGACCACGTAGGCATTTTGCTGCGGTACTACTTTAACCGTCGAAAACACAACGACAAGCGCCAGTACGACGAGGGTAACAAAAAAGTAGCTCATAGAAAGTTGTTTGTTTAGGTTGACACCACAAACATCAGTCGGCTAGCCTGCCCGCCCAAGATAAACCGGATAAGATGCCGCCCGGATTAACTAACGGTTGGCGGGGCGGAAGAATGGGGTAACGTACCTGAGCTTGGGTACGTTGCCCGACTAGTCGGCGCGACAAACGCCGTCAACTAAACACCGTCTTCAGCTTCTTTTCCAGATCGGTTTCCAGCTTGAGCAACCCTTCCTGATTGGGCAGGTACGTCAACGCGCGGTGGTGGCGCAGATCGAACGGAATATCAGACACCGACTGCGTAATCGGAATCACGATTTTACCCAGCGTGTGGGCCACGCCGGTTTCATAGAATACGTTGGGGTTCCGGTCGGTAAAGTCGGTAATGACGGCGTGCGAGGTGAAAATCAGGTCAAATACGTCCTGAATCAGAATGCTGTTCTCCCAGATATCGTCGGCGCGTTTGCACACGATTCGGAGCCGGTCGCACACGTTACGAATGGCCTGATACGTACCCGAGAAGCGCCCCTCAAACGGCATCATCACCGACAACACGTTGGCCTCGACGGGTTTGTCGGGGATCTGAAACACGTCGGGCACAAACCGGATGACCCGCTCGGGTATAGAGCGGCGGTGCGTGGAAACAAAATCCGTGACAACCTCGCGGGCTACCAGTTCGGCTTGCCGGATCGTGGGATGGACGGCCCGGGCTTTGCGGTCGGCCACGTATTCGTCGAGGGTGTCGAGGTGCTGCGGGTTCAGACTGATGAGTTTGAGCAGTACCTGTAGGCTGTTGCCGTCGTAGTCGTCATCGTCGAAATCGAGGCTACGCAGTAAACGCGGGTGATCTTCGATCAGATCAAGGGTGTCGGTGAGGTAGGCCAGTCTATACCAATCCATTTTGGTAAACTGCTCACGGACGAAATCGTGCAGGGCAAACAGGCGCTGCGTTTGTAGTTTCGTAGGTACAAACATACTGGGCTGGGTAAAGCTTTATATTTTACGTTTGATATATTTTGCAATTATATAATATAGTTGTGATATAATTAAAAAAGGTGTTTAAAGTTTAAGAGCCTACGACCAACGTTAATTGGCGCCTGGATAAGACGCATCAGTCAACGTTGGTCGTAGGCCCTTAAACTTTAAACACCTTGTGTTCTACAACTGCCTTGAAATCACAAGTTTCTGGATCTCGCTGGTGCCCTCACCGATGGTGCAGAGTTTGGCATCACGGTAGAATTTCTCGACGGGAAAATCTTTGATATACCCGTAACCGCCTAAAATCTGGACGGCTTCGTTGGCCACGCGTACGGCGGCTTCTGAGGCAAACAATTTGGCCATTGCCGACACTTTCGTGACCGACTGATGGTTGTTTTTCAACTCAGATGCCTGCTCGATTAAGAGGCGGCTTGCCTCAATATCGGTGGCCATATCGGCCAGTTTAAATGAGATCGCCTGATAATTGAAAATAGGCTGGCCAAACTGCTGCCGTTCGCGGGCATAGGCCAACGCCGCTTCGTAGGCGCCCTGCGCAATACCGAGGCTCAGCGCAGCAATGGAAATACGGCCACCATCCAGAATTTTCAGCGACTGCACAAACCCTTCGCCCACTTCGCCCAACCGTTGGCTGTCGGAAATCCGGCAGTCTTCGAAGATCATCTCGGCGGTTTCAGAAGCGCGCATGCCCAGCTTGTTTTCTTTTTTGCCGCCTCGGAAACCTGGCGTGCCGCGTTCAACCACGAAGGCCGTGGCATTGCGGGGCGTGTTGGGCTCACCGGTGCGGGCAATCACAACGGCTACGTCGCCCGACCGGCCGTGTGTAATGAAGTTTTTGGCCCCGTTGAGCAGCCAATCGCCATTATCGAGCCGGACGGCGCGGGTGCGCATGTTGCCAGCGTCGGAGCCGGTATTTGGCTCCGTCAGGCCCCAGGCGCCCAGGTGTTGGCCGGTGGCCAACTGAGGTAGGTACGTTGCCTTTTGCGCTTCGTTACCAAACATCAGAATGTGGTTGGTACAGAGCGAATTGTGAGCCGCCATTGAGAGCCCAACGGCGCCGTCGACTTTCGAGAGCTCGACAATGGCCGCCACATATTCGTGGTAACCGAGCCCCGCCCCGCCGTATTGCTCCGGCACGAGCATGCCCATCAGGCCCAGTTCGCCCAATTGATGGAACACATCAATGGGAAAATGCTGGCTTTCGTCCCATTCGCTCACGTGCGGGGCAATAGCGCGCTGGGCAAAATCACGGACCGATTCACGAATCAACTGAACAGTGTCGGATGAATCGGTGGCCAATTGGTTTTGATCAATTTCAGTGGTCATAGGGCTGGTTTCAAAAACCTAGTTATTGATGAAGAATCGGATAAGGTATATAGTATTAACGGAAATCAAAAGCCGTTGTTTTTGAGGGTCGTGCGGGAAAAAACAAGCCAGTCGGTCAAAAATCTATTGTTCAGAATTATATAGTTTATTCCTAGAAAAATTCCATATTTAGTATGCCTTAACGGATTTAAACCGATTGCAATCGGTTTCGTAAAAAAATGCTATAGGCCATTAAATCAGTGGCTTTTCTAGCCTAATAGGGCGATTCCGAAAAACGTCTATTTTTGCGACTGCTAAGTGGCCATAGCGAAAAAGTACAAAATCAGGTGTGGCCCCGACAGACATTGCAAGTCAATACGATATAATTCGTCTATATGAAAATAGCTGTAGTAGGTACGGGGTATGTGGGGCTGGTTACAGGCACCTGCTTCGCCGAAACCGGTAACCAGGTAACCTGCGTCGACATCGACGAACGTAAGGTTGAAAAACTCAACAATCGCATTATTCCCATTTATGAACCGGGTCTTGATGTGCTCTTCTACCGCAATGTGGAAGAAGGTCGTCTCAAGTTCACTACGAATCTGGCGGAGGGCATCAAGGGAGCCGAAGTGATTTTCCTGGCCCTGCCGACGCCTCCGGGTGAAGACGGCTCGGCCGACCTAAAATACATCCTGGGGGTTGCCAACGACCTTGGCCCTATCCTGGAGCAATACGCCGTTATCGTTGACAAGAGTACGGTGCCCGTTGGGACGGCCGAGAAAGTACATGCCGGGATTGCCAAGAATGCGAAGGTTGATTTCGACGTGGTGTCGAACCCCGAATTCCTGCGGGAAGGGGTAGCCGTGGAAGATTTCATGAAGCCCGACCGCGTGGTGATCGGTACGAAGTCAGACAAGGCAAAGGCGGTGATGAACCGGCTTTATGCGCCGCTGGTGCGGCAGGGTAACCCCGTGATTTTCATGGATGAGCGCTCGGCCGAGATGACCAAATACGCCGCCAACGCGTTTCTGGCCACCAAGATTACGTTCATGAACGAGATCGCCAACCTCTGCGAGAAAGTAGGGGCCAACGTCGACGATATCCGTAAAGGTATCGGTACCGACAGCCGCATCGGCAAACGTTTCCTGTTTGCCGGCATCGGGTATGGTGGTAGCTGCTTCCCCAAAGACGTGCAGGCGCTGGCCAAAACGGCGCAGGAGTACGACTATGATTTCCGCGTGTTGAAATCAGTAATGGACGTGAATGCCGGTCAGAAGAAACGGCTGTTGCCCGTGATCAAGCAGCATTTTGGGGGCGATCTGAAAGGCAAAACCATCGCGATCTGGGGGCTGGCCTTCAAACCCTACACCGATGATATTCGGGAGGCGCCCGCCCTCGATAACATTCGCGATCTCCTGGCCGAAGGCGCCAAAATCACGGCTTATGACCCCGAGGCGATGGAAAATGTGCGTAATATCCTGGGTAATCAGGTGACGTTCGCGCACACGTCGTACGCCGCCCTCGACGATGCCGACGCGCTGGTGATCATGACCGAATGGCCGATGTTCCGCACGCCGGAGTTCGAAAAAATGAATCTGTTGCTCAAAAACAAAGTCATCTTCGACGGGCGTAACGTCTACGAACTCGATCAGATGCGCGAACTGGGCTACACCTACTATTCGATTGGCCGCGAAGCGGTAACGCATTAATTGACAACGCAAAAGCGCGAAGGTTTCGCAACGATCGCGAGGTAAGATTAACGACTTATCTTAGCGACCTTTGCGCCATCCTTTGCGCTTTTGCGTTCAAAAAACAGAACCATGAAACGAGTTTTAATTACTGGCGGGGCGGGGTTCCTGGGGTCGCACCTGTGTGATCGCTTCATCAAAGAGGGGTACCACGTGATCGCGATGGACAACCTCATCACGGGCGACATGCGGAACATTGAACACCTGTTCAAGCTGCCCAACTTCGAGTTTTACCACCACGACGTATCGAAGTTCATTCACGTACCTGGCGAGCTCGACTACATCCTGCACTTTGCCTCACCTGCCAGCCCGATCGACTACCTGAAAATCCCGATTCAGACGCTGAAAGTGGGGTCATTGGGTATTCATAACTGCCTGGGTCTGGCGCGGGTAAAGAAAGCCCGTGTGCTGATCGCCTCCACCTCGGAAGTCTACGGTGATCCGAACGTGCACCCCCAAAACGAAGATTATTGGGGTAATGTAAACCCGGTTGGTCCGCGGGGCGTATACGACGAAGCCAAACGCTTTCAGGAAGCCATGACGATGGCCTACCATACGTACCACGGCCTGGAAACCCGTATCGTGCGGATCTTCAATACCTACGGCCCCCGGATGCGCCTCAACGACGGTCGGGTGTTGCCTGCCTTCATCGGACAGGCGTTGCGCGGCGAAGATCTGACAGTATTCGGTGATGGCTCACAGACGCGCTCGTTCTGCTACGTGGATGACCTCGTCGAGGGTATTTATCGGCTACTCCTGAGCGACTACGCCTACCCGGTCAACGTGGGGAACCCGGCCGAAATCACGATCAAAGAATTCGGCGAAGAGATTATCAAGCTCACTGGTACGTCGCAGAAGCTGGTGTTCAAACCCCTGCCGACCGACGATCCCAAACAACGCCGCCCCGACATCACGCGGGCGCAGGAGTTGTTGGGCTGGGAGCCTAAGGTATCGCGGGAAGAAGGGCTGAAGATCACGTATGACTTCTTCAAGAGCCTGCCCGAAGAAGAGTTGTACGCGGCAGCTTACAACCGGGAATTTGTAAAAAAATAAGTAGCTATTGCGCCGGTCTCTATCTTTACGGCCGGTAAGGTCTACACGGACGATCATCCGGTGAGCCTACCCTTTAGCTGTCTTTAAAAACCTGCAAGCCTCTCGTTTGCAGGTTTTTTGTTTGGTACAAAAAAGCATGGGGCTCGAAGCAGGGGTAGTTTAATTAGCTACCCCCGCTTTGAGCCCCACGTACTTTGCGTTATCACTACACCGCCAGGATGTCTTTTTCTTTGGCCACGAAGGTTTCGTCAACGCGGGCGATGAAGGCATCGGTGAGTTTCTGCACGCGCTCCTCACCCTGCTTCACGGCGTCTTCCGATACGCCTTCCTTTGTCAGCTTCCGAATGGCATCGTTGGTGTCTTTGCGGATGTTACGCACGTTGACCTTCGCCACTTCGATTTCCTGCTTTACACGCTTCACCAGATCCCGGCGGCGCTCTTCTGTCAGCGGCGGTACGCTCAACCGGATCAGTTCGCCGTCGTTCATGGGCGATAGGCCGATGCTGCTGTTGCGGATGGCTTTCTCGATTTCGCCGATCAGCTTTTTCTCGAACGGCTTGATGGCGATGGTGCGGGCGTCGGGTGTGGTAACCGAGGCCACGTTACCGATGGGCGACAGCACCCCGTAATATTCAACCTGAATGCCGCCAAGCATATCGGGCGACGCTTTCCCCGCCCGGATTTTGTTCAGTTCGATAGACAAATGCTTGAGCGCCTTTTCCATCGTCTCCTTCGCATCGTCAAGATATAACTCAATCTCTTCCATTTTTCTTTAAGTCTGGAACGTCTTCTTTAAGTCTGGAAAGTCGGTTTGAAATGAAGTCCATCGTCTGGAAAGTCCCATCAGTTATGAAACGACTTTCCAGACTACGGACTGCGCACTCAGGACGCCTGCTCGGGTAAATCGACGGTGATCAACGTACCTACGTCTTCGCCCTGCGCGAGCCGGAGCAGGCTGCCGGTTTCGTTCATGTTGAAGACAATGATGGGCAGGTTGTTTTCCTGGCAGAGCGTAAAGGCGGTGAGGTCCATCACGCTCAGTTTCTTTTCGTAAACATCCTGGAACGTGATGTGCGTGTAGCGGGTGGCCGTTTTATCTTTCACCGGGTCGGCGGTGTAAACACCATCGACTTTCGTCCCTTTCAGCACCACGTCGGCTTCAATCTCGTTGGCGCGCAGGGCGGCGGTGCTGTCGGTGGTGAAGTAGGGGTTACCCGTACCCGCCCCGAAAATGACGATACGCCCTTTCTCAAGGTGCCGGATGGCGCGCCGCCGCACGTAGGGTTCGCAGATTTGCTCCATTTTGATGGCCGACATCACGCGGGTGTACATGCCCTGCTTCTCGAAGGCACTTTGCAGCGCCATGGCGTTGATGACCGTCGCGAGCATACCCATATAGTCGCCTTGCACGCGGTCGATGCCTGAGCGCTCGCCCGATACGCCCCGGAAGATGTTACCACCCCCGATGACCACGGCGACCTGTACGCCCATATCAACAACCTGCTTGATTTCTTTGGCATACTGCTCCAGAATGAGGGGGTCGATGTTGTAGCCATTAGGGCCAGCGAGAGCCTCGCCACTCAGCTTGAGCAGAATGCGTTTATATTTTAGTGGATCAGCCATACGACGGGGTTATCCGTGAGGGAATTTTTTGCGGGGGCAAAGATAGAAGAAAGGCTTGAAAGCTGAGAGGCGGTTGGGCGCGGTCAGTAACAACCTGCGTAACCCTAAACAGCAAATGCCTGACAAAAGCAGCGGCTGAATGGCGCTACTCTCATCAGGCATTTGTCGAGACAGGTTGCTGTCCTATCAATCCGCCACCACCACGTCGGCCTCCAGCCGGACACCGTTTTGCTGATGCTGAGCAATGTATTGACGGGCCTCCTGCAGATCGCGCTGTAGATCTTTGATGCGCTTCTCCCGCCATTTTATGTCTTCTTCGTTATCCGAAGCACTGATCTGGCGTTCGTGGTACCCCACTTTGATCTGTGTCATTTTCGTGAGCATATCCAGCGCATCCTGCGCGGTGAAGTGCCCATTGAATAGTTGAAGCTTCATAGCTGGCTTTTGGTTAACTTACTTACTGGCCCTGACCCATCGAGAAGGCAGGCTTGCCATCGAAGGCGTACAGATTCTCGGTTTTGATGGTATCGACCCCGGAAGCCATCGCGTTGGTCAGCACGCTGATGATCTGTTGCTTGGCGATCGGCTGGCCGCCCGTCGGTAGAAACCGGCACCGCCAATGATCGGTGCAGAACGTTTCCTTGAAGCCATTGGGCCAAACTTTGATGCCCCGGTTGGTGATCATGCTCAGGGGCAGGTCTGGCGTAGCTAGCTGGCCAACGAGGGTCGCCAGTTCGTTGGGGTCATGGCCGGGCCACTGCACAAACACATCCACACCGAGCAGGTCCTTTTTCGCGGCGGGCTTGCGGCGATATGTGGGGAGTTGAAGGGCCGTCGTATTGGCGTAGGTAACTGGCTTGAGGGTCTCGGGCTGCTGGCCCAGCCGGGCAATAACGGCCTCGGCAAACTCGCGGGTGCCTACTTTCTGCTGGCTTACGCCCTCTTTGTAAATGTCGTAGGTGTGTATGCCGTCTTCAATGGTTTTGAGCCAGGCGTTCTGGATACGTTCGGCCACGTCTGACTGACCGATGTGGTTAAGCAACATGATGGCTCCCTGCAACAACCCCGACGGGTTGGCCAGGTTTTGCCCCGCCCGGCGTGGTGCCGACCCGTGGATGGCTTCGAACATAGCGCACTCCTCGCCAATATTAGCCGACCCCGCCAGCCCTACCGACCCCGCAATCTGCGCGGCGACGTCGGAGAGCACGTCACCGTAGAGGTTGGGCATCACAATGACGTCGAACGCTTCGGGCGTATCGGCGAGTTTGGCCGCGCCGATATCAACAATCCAATGTTCATGTTGCAGTTCTGGGTACGTTGGCGCGATCTCGTCGAACACCCGGTGAAACAGCCCGTCGGTCTGCTTCATGATGTTGTCCTTGGTGAAGCAGGTGATTTTTTGGCGCCCATACTGCCGGGCATACGTGAAGGCGTAGTGAACAATCTTTTCGCAGCCGGGGCGGCTGATCAGCTTCAGACACTGCACCACTTCGTCGGACTGTTGATGTTCGATGCCGGCGTAGAGATCTTCCTCATTCTCGCGGACGATAACCACGTCCATGCCGGGGTGTTTGGTATCGACAAACGGGTGCAGGCTCATGCAGGGACGCACGTTGGCGTAGAGCCCGAGCATCTTCCGGATGGTAACGTTGAGGCTCTTGTAACCGCCGCCCTGCGGGGTGGTGATGGGCGCTTTAAGAAACACCTTGTTCCGCCGGATTACCTCCCACGACTCGCTGGAGATGCCCGACATATTCCCGGCCAGATACACCTGTTCGCCTACGTCGATTTCGTCGATCTCGATGGCGGCTCCCGCTGCCCGCATAATGCTGAGTGTGGCGTCCATGATCTCCGGGCCAATTCCGTCTCCCTTTGCTACCGTAATTCGTGTCATTTGCTGTAGTAAGTGTGTAAATGCGCAGCAAAGGTCAGGTACGTATTGTATAAGTGAAAATTTATATATTTGATAGAAATCATAAATAGATTTTATGAACTATACCCTGCATCAGCTTCAGGTCTTTCTCAAGATATCGCAGACGCTGAGCATTACCCGAGCCGCCGAGGAACTCAACCTGACGCAGCCTGCCGTATCGATTCAGTTGAGAAACCTGCAGGATCAGTTCGATATTCCGCTGACCGAGGTAATTGGCCGTCGACTTTACCTGACGGATTTTGGGCGGGAGATTGCCCTCGCTGCCGAAAAAGTGCTCAATGAAGCCTATGCCATCAACCACCGGACACTCGCCCATAAAGGCCTGCTGTATGGTAAGTTGAAAGTCTCGGTCGTGTCGACGGGCAAGTACGTGATGCCTTACTTTCTCACGGAGTTCATGCGACAGCACGAGGGCATTGAACTGGTAATGGACGTGACCAACCGGCAAAAGGTAGTGGACAGTGTCGCCAACAACGAAGTTGATTTTGCGCTGGTGTCTATTTTGCCGCCTCACCTCAACGTAGCGCGCCTCGATTTGATGCCCAACAAACTCTACCTGGTGGGGGCAGGTCCGACTGGGCAACTACGCGAGGAGGCCGAGCCCGAACTGCTGAAAAAGCTGCCTCTGATTTATCGGGAAGCGGGCTCGGGGACGCGGCAGATGATGGAAAGTTTTCTGGCGGCGCATCAGATCGTGGTAAAAAAGCGGCTTGAGCTGACCTCCAACGAAGCTGTAAAGCAGGCTTTGCTGGCTGGGTTGGGCTACTCGGTCATGCCGCTGATTGGTTTGAAGAGTGAACTGCTCAACAACGACCTGCAAATTCTGCCCATGGCTGGCTTACCGCTCCAAACGGTCTGGATGCTGATCTGGCCCAAAGACAAACAGTTTTCGCCGGTAGCGCAGGCCTACCTAGCCTATATCCGGGATCATAAAGACGCGATTGTGCAGCAGCACTTCGGCTGGTATGAACGATTTCTGTGATTCAGGCTGGTCTAAAACAGCACCAGCACCTGGCCTTTCTCGACGCGGGCTCCTTTTTCGACCTTGATGGCCTGCACAGTGCCATCGCCGGGGGCTTTGATCACGTTTTCCATTTTCATCGCCTCCAGAATCAACACGGTGTCGCCTTTGCTGACGGTGTCGCCGGGTTGCACCGAGATACCCACGATAAGGCCGGGCATCGGGGCTTTGATGTCGTTGACCTTGCTGGCTGCGGCGTTGCTCATGCCCATTTTTTCGAGCAGCAGATCGAAGCGATCTTTCACCTGTACCTCATGCACGTTGCCGTTGATCTTGAGCCGAACGGTTTTCGTGGTGGCATCAATCGCCAGGACCTCGACCGAATACGACTGATGGTCGCGGATGATGTGGTAGGTACGTTCGCCCAGCTTCGACAAATCCCAGTTGACGGGTTCATCGTTAAGTGTGATACCCGCCGGGCTGAGGTTGATCCGAACCGGGTCGGCATTGTTGACGGAAGCAGTATACATGCGTTAGGGCGAGGTTCAGGGGCAAAGTTCAGGATTAAGGTTGCTAAGTAACGACGCGATTGGCAATGCAGCGCAACAGGGAACCGCGGTCGCTGTCTCTTTACTCGGTCTTTTTCTCGGTTAAGAACGTCCGCCACGGCTTGATAAAGACACCCGAGAGCGTCGATACATAGACGGTGTTGCGGAATTTCATGACCGAGGTGATCCGGTTGCCATACAAGCCTGCATCGTCCAACTCCTTGGTCGTCAAGGCGGTTGGGCCAATCGTTACTTGAAAAAGCTGGTTGTTATACATCGCAATGAGCTGATCGCCAACCTGTTTGTACTTCAGGAAACCGTACGAACTGCTAAGCTTTGAGGCAAGCGTGGTCCAGGTTATACCTGCATCTGTTGAAGTAACAAGCTTATAATCAGTACTACCGTCGCTGTATTCCTGCGTAATGCCATAAAGGACATTGTTGTAGGTAAACACGCGAAGCATGGGCCATGAATACGTCTTTTGGGAGGTGCCGTCGGGCGAAATCCGGTACACGCCATTGGTCGCTGACACGATGAAATAATCGCCAACGCTACCCAGGTTGAGCAAGAAGGAGCTGTTGATAGCGGGTAATGTTTGTATCTGTTTGGTTGACAGCACCGAGGGGGCAGCTGGTGACGTTTGCTCGACGGCCAACGAGACAAGGGCAAATTTCAGCTCTCCGCTCAAAACCGGCGTGTTGTACGAACGGTCGTAGGTGCGGTAGGGAATCAGCAACTGGTTGCGCTGGTTACTGACAAAAGACTCGCCAACAGCGTAGTTGATTAGCTCAAAGCTGGCAAAATCCTTATCCGCAGCGGCTAGGTAGACGTTCGTGCCGGTATATCCGTTGATGGGGTTGGCGGTAGCAATGAGTTTGATGAAATTGCTGTAGACAAAACCGATGTATCGGGGGTGTACCAGGGGTTGATACGTCGTGCTGCCATCTGGAGTGGCCTGCCCACCATAGTGCACGAATGTCGAGTCTGTGGCCGACTGCGCGTCGGAATCGGGGGCAACAGACGTGGTCAGGCTGCCCACCAGTATGCCCACTTTGTCATCGCCATAGCTGTTGAGCTGCACTTTCCGGTCAAACAGGAAGTCTGGATGGACTTGCCAGCTCTGGGCGGGATCGGGCTTGGGTTCGGGAACTTCGATCAGGCGCTCTTTGCAGGCCGTGACGAGCAGAGAAAGCAGAAGGAGGCAATAAAAACGGGGCATAAAGAGCAGTTGCGTTGAGCGATTACCCAAACTAACAACCCCTTGCTGGTAAAGTCAATCGCCAAGCGAACAGGTAGACAAAATAGATACGCTCTGCGGTTAAGACCGCTTGTTCACCAGGTAAATGCCCAGGAGGCTGATGGTGAGCCCCACGTATTGTTGCAGGGAAACCGCTTCGCCGTCGAAGAGGCCCCAGACAATCGCCACCACGGGGATCAGGTACGTTACCGAGGCGGCGAAGACGCCTGACGCCAATTGAATGACCCGGTTGAACAGGACCGACGACACACCCGACGCCATGCCACCCAGAAACAGGATAGCCCCCAGCGGGATGAACGTATTGGCCTGCTGAGCACGGCTCAGAAAATCGGTCGAGAATAGGCTGATTCCCGCCACCGGACCAATGAAGGCAAAGGTCCACGGGATGGCGACCAGTGCAGGCAAGTGAGCCAGGTACTTGGCAATGAGGTTGGTGTTGACGCCGTACATAACCGTAGCTAACATCACCAGCAGCGCGTAGCCGTTGATCGAAAAGGAGCCGCTTTCACCAAAAAACACCAGGATCATCGACCCGGTAAAGCCCAGCATGATTCCCCAAACCTGGTTGGCCCGAAACGTTTGCCCAAACACCAACGTACCCAGCAACAGCACAAACAACGGGCTAAGCGAATTGAGCGTACCCGACAGGGCACTCGGGATATGCGCGCCCGCTTCGGCAAACAGAAAGGCGGGCAGCAGATACCCCACCACGCCCGACACCAGCAGAGCTACCCATCGCTGGCGCAAGGCCTCGCGGACGTCGGGGCGCCGACTCTGATTCAGGATCAACGGCAGGAAAAACAGGAAGGCAAAGAAAATACGCCCCGAGGCGATCTGCTGTGCGCTAAACACCGCGAGCGCCTTCTTCATCAGGATAAACGAACTTCCCCAGATCAGCGCAATGGCCGTCAGTAACACCCACGCCAGCAACGGGCGCTTCTCGGTATTGATGACAGGCTCGTGAGTAGTGGTAGTAGCGGACATGGTTAGTAGCGGAATGATGTACAATGAATAATGGGCCTACGTCGCTCTATTGATGTGTAAACCCATTATTCATTGTACATCATACATTGTACATTTCTTCATAGGCCTCGCTTACTTCATGCAAAATGCTGAGTACTTCGTCGTGCGTGTCGACCAGCACCAGGCGGGTGCGGAAGGGTTTGAAATCGAGTAACCCTTTGAAATAATTGGCGTAGTGACGACGCATCTCCACGATCCCCACGCGCGGGCCTTTCCAGCGAACCGAGAAATCGAGGTGTTTGCGGCAGGCCTCGATCCGGTCTTGTACCGTTGGCGCGGGGCGATGCTCGCCGGTGGCGATGTAGTGTTTGATCTCGTTGAAAATCCAGGGGTAGCCGATGCTCGCCCGGCCGATCATGACGCCATCAACGCCGTAGCGGTTTTTGTACTCCACCGCTTTTTCGGGTGAATCGATATCGCCATTGCCGAAGATCGGGATGGTAATGCGCGGGTTCTCTTTCACCCGGCCGATCAGCGTCCAGTCGGCGTCGCCTTTGTAAAGCTGGGCGCGGGTACGTCCGTGGATGGTCAGGGCCTGAATGCCGATGTCCTGCAACCGCTCGGCGACCTCCAGAATATTCTTGGTGTTATCGTCCCAGCCAAGGCGGGTTTTTACCGTTACGGGCAGGTGCGTGGCATCAACGACGGCTTTCGTCATCTGCACCATTTTCGGAATATCCTGCAACAGCGCGGCCCCGGCACCCCGGCAGGCGACCTGCTTCACAGGACAGCCGTAGTTGATATCAATCAGGTCGGGGTTGGCACGCGTGGCAATCTTGGCGCATTCGCCCATCGTCTGCACGTCGGAGCCAAAGAGCTGAATGCCGATAGGCCGCTCATACTCGAAGATATCGAGTTTCTGCACGCTCTTTGCCGCATCCCGGATCAGTCCCTCCGACGAGATGAACTCGGTATACATCAAATCGGCGCCGTTTTCTTTACAAACCGCGCGGAAAGGTGGGTCGCTGACATCCTCCATGGGTGCCAGCAACAACGGAAAATCGCTTAGTTCAATTGGGCCAATCTTTACCATAAACGCTGAATGAACGATGAACAATGCACGATGTACAATGGCGTAACGCGAGATAGTTTCGTTGTGGCTAACTGGTCATTGTGCGTTGTACATCGTTCATTGTACATTAATTCCACGAAATTAGTTTTTGGACGATTCGTAGATCGAACGCCCTGTTTGGTTCGCCGTGTCGGAAACAGACTGTAAATTTACCGGATATTATGACTGACCTGAACGCTTCGTATCGACTAACTCCCGAGCCGCAACCCCTGCGGTCGTTGCTCTTACTCATTGGTTTTATCCTGTTGGGTGGCGCTGTTGGTGGCGTTTTGGCGGTGGCCATCCTAGGTATTGCCTCAGTTACGAGCGGCGGTGAGGTCACCATGATGGACGTTCTGCAGGCGCCTAATACCGTGCCCAACGGCTGGTGGTGGCTGATGGCTGTGCAGTCGGTAAGCCACGTTTGCACGTTTTTGCTGCCCGCGCTGCTTTACTGGAAAGTAATCGACCGGCGCACGTTGGGCGAATTAAGCTTTCGGCCGGCCGATCAGATCAGTTCGCTAAGCTGGCTGCTGGTAGTGCTGCTGGTGATCGCGTTTATGCCTTTCAACGGCCTGCTCATCGAATGGAATCAGCACATTAGCCTGCCCGACGCGCTGAAACCCCTGGAGCAGTGGATGCGCGAAAAAGAAGATCAGGCCGCCGAGCTGACCAAGTTCCTGACCGATTTCCGCACCGTACCCCAGCTTCTGCTGGCCGTGGTAGTAATTGGGCTGCTCCCGGCCATTGGCGAAGAAGTGCTGTTTCGGGGCTTGCTTCAACGCAAATTCATCGTCTGGACGGGCAACATTCACGTAGGCGTCTGGCTGGCGGCAGCGGTGTTCAGTGCCATTCACGTGCAGTTCTACGGCTTTGTGCCCCGCATGTTGCTGGGGGCTCTGTTTGGCTATCTGTTTGTGTGGTCGGGCAATTTGTGGGTGCCCATTCTGGCTCACTTCGTCAATAACGGCTTCACCGTGATCATGTACTTTCTGTACCAGAACAAATACACAAACCTCAACGTAGACGATACCGAGTCGGTACCGGCTGCAGCGGCGGTTGCCTCACTGTTGGTAACCGTAGTTTTGCTGGTGCTATTTCGAAAACAAAACGGCAGTCGGCAGCCAATTGAGTTATAGTCAGTAGGGAATCGGCAACGGGGCGCTTCCCCATACAATTGATCAGGACGCCAAGGCCAACTGACTCACACAAACCGTACGTATGAACAAAGACTGGGAAAAGGTACTAACGACCAAACTGCCACACCAGGCGGCGTTAGCCAAGGCGAAGCTGGCCGAGCAGGACATCGACGCGGTGATTATCAATAAGCAGAGTAGTGCGTACCCGATGTTCGGGATGCACGAAGTATACGTACCTGTAAAAAACGCCATCATCGCCCGCCTGATTATCGAGCATGAGACAACAAATAGCTAGCATGTCCAACCTTCAGCAGCGCGTCATTGCCGCGATTGTTGGAGTGGCCACCATCTTGTTTTGCCTGTATTACAGCGTCTACACGTTTGCGCTGCTTTTTCTGGTCATCAGCGCCCTGACGCAGATTGAATTCTACAAACTGCTTGGCCTCGACGGCAACCAACCGCTGACGTATTACGGCACGGTGGTGGGCTGCCTCATCAGCGTCCTGACGTTTCTGGTCGAAACGGGGATCGTGCAGGAGTCGGCTTATTACCTGATCAGCCCGGCCTCGTCGATGATCTTTCTGATCAAGCTGTACAAAAAGAAAGACATGAAGCCCTTCACCAACATCGGCTTTACTTTCCTGGGCATCATCTACGTGGGCGTGCCCTTCGCCCTGCTGAATGTCTTGGCGCTGCGTACAGGTACGTATCAGCCCAATGTGGTGCTGGGTTGTCTGCTGCTGCTGTGGGCGTCGGATATCGGGGCCTATTTCGCTGGTACCAAATTTGGCCGCCGCAAACTGTTCGAGCGGGTTTCACCCAAAAAATCGTGGGAGGGTAGCATCGGTGGAGCCGTTGCGGCGGGCATCGTCGCCCTCGGCCTGACGGTCTACGCCAATGACCTGCCCGCCTGGCAGTGGTATTGCATCGGCGCCATTATTGTCGTGACTGGTACGTACGGTGATCTGGTCGAATCGCTGTTTAAGCGCAGCATTGCCATCAAAGATTCGGGCACGAGCATCCCCGGCCATGGTGGTTTTCTCGACCGCTTCGACGGGCTTTTGCTGGCCGCTCCGTTTATCCTAACATTCCTTAAATTGTTCGCTTGATTTCAGCGCGTTTGAGGCCTGTTTTGGCTATTGGGGTCACGAGTGGGGTCATGACTGGCCCTGCGCCATGCTTCGGCTACCTGATGCACCATCATCGGCGCGTCGACCTTCGCGTACTTTTCAGTGGATGAAATCGAGGCGTGACCCATCAAGACCTGAAGCGTTCGGGTCGGCATACCGCCCGCCGTCATTAGCGTCGCAAACGTGCGCCGGGCCATGTGGGAGCGGACGGTTTCGTGAAGGGGCAAATCTTCCGACACGAGCTGACCTTTGTAATAGGAGCCCACCATCACCGAGCGCGTAAGTTCGGCCTGCTGGGCAATGGGCTTGAGTAGCTGATTATAATACAACACGCCCAGCGGCGCGGTTGTGGGCACCGGATTCTTTAATAAGTAGTAGGTGTCATCGTTCAGCGGTATAGCCGTGCGCTGCTTGGTTTTCTGCTGGGTGACTTCCACGCACGGCACACCCTCGATCGTGGTCAGGCGCGGCCGGATCAGTTGGTGCAGATCAGAGTGACGCAGCCCCGTACCCGCCGCAGCCAGAAAAAACCAGCGCGTTGTTTCCAGTGCGTCAAGGTATTTGACCGGAAAGCCGCCGGGCGGGATAGCTGGGCGTACCAATGTGGCATTGCGGAGCTGGCCTAATTCGCCTAATGTCAATTCGGGTTGGATCGTATCGCCCACGCGCCGGATCTCCATAAAGGTCCAGTCGGGCGGCAGGTCCATGCCTGAGCGCGTCGCGTGCTTACACAGGCCACGCAGTAGCCCGACGTAGGTTTCAAGCGTCGAATCAGACAGGTCTAACTCTTCCTGCATGTAGGTCATGAAGCCACCTAAGACCGTCAGCGTCAGGTCCGACAGCTTCACGCCTGGCCGGTAAGCGTTCAAATGCCCGCCGACTACGGCCACCGATTCACGCCACGACTCCGAGCGGCTGGCCTGCAATTCCCGGATGTAGCGGGCCGAAAATACCTCGATCGTGTTGGCATCGGTCAGGATCGGCGCGGGGGCGGGCTTTGGCTTGGCGATGACCTGGCCCAACTGCTCGGAGCGGATGCGCTCGATTTCGGCTCGTACGTCGGCTTCCGTGACCACCACGCCGTTATTCTCCCGCTCATAGAAATAGCTGTGCAACCCCGTATCGTAGGCCCGTAGCCGGGCGTTGATGTGGGAAGCAAACTGAGCGCGGGAGCGGACCTGCTGGGTTTTCGGGTTCCAGTCGTCGGGCTTTACTTTTTCGCTGCTGCTGAGCCGGACCTTATTGCCCTGCCAACATACCCGTAGGTGAATAGGCGCCCGGCCATCTTTGTCCAGCCGGTCGAGGCGCAACAGTATAGCCAGTTCCATAGCTGGCCTACTTGATCTTACCGCCTACGATTTCATCGACGCGGAAAATAGCGCGTATCTCCGAGCGGGGCACCGAGTTGGAGCCGCCCTTTGGGTTGTCAGAATGCAGGGTAACCGAGCCGGTTTCCGGTAATCGATTTTCAATAATACGTTTGATGACGAAGCGATCGCGGTACAACACGGCCACCACGCCGGTGGCGTAGTCCCAATCACCCGGATCGATCAAATACACTGTCACCCAATACCCTGGGTGCAGTAGTGGCTCCATGCTGTCGCCGTCTACTTCGGCCACATACATTTTATTTTTACGTGCCTTCTCGGTTTCAAAGCCAACCCGGATGGCATCGCGACGGATTGTTACCATATCATACTGCACAGATTCGTGTTCATCAGATAAAAAGGTTTCGGCAAAACCAGCCCGCGCACGGACTGGCAAAAACGGAACACTGACCAATTCGTCATCCTCGACGGGCGTCACAACGTGCGAAAACCCGCCTAAAATAGCCTGTAGCTCGGCTTCGCTCATCTGAAGCGCCGACGCCAGTTTGATCTTTGTTTTCCGCTCCAACTGCGCCGACTCTTCATACTGCGCAACCGATATACTTGCCGAACCGGCAGCCAATCCCAGTAATCTACCTAAAGCCGCTTTCGATAAACCCCTACTTTCCCGATATTTTTTTAAGGAACTTCCCTCGTGGTTGGTATTGGGTTTGATCGGCGCGGGTACGTCGTCAATCGCTCCTTCGCCGCGCAGCATCCAAGCGGCCGAAATGTTCAGCATTTTGGCGACCGTAAGGCAGAATTCGTCGGTAATCGTGCGCTTATTGAGATAATGCGAAACGGCGGTGGGATTGATACCAACTGCTTCGGCAAAGGCCGACTTTTTCTTATCGAACCGGGTATCAATCAGGCGTTGCAGACGGGTACGGCGGGCGGCTTGAATGTGTTGAGCCTCTGGCGTTTGACCACGGCCAGCGGGGCGTCCAACGGGATTAGGCGACATGGAAAAGTACGTTGAGGGGGATACTTGGTTCATGTTTTGATCGTCACTCATTTGATTTTACTTGACAAGTATTTATATTAGCACCGAATTATTGTCAAATGGGTTATCCAACGGTTGGAATCCTATCTAAATAACCGTCAAGTAAAATCGCACGAAAATGGCAAGACACAAAGGAAGCGGCCCCGCAGTAGACCTCACTGAGGCCCAATTCACGGCCCTGGTGGTCGACATCAAGCGGTTCGGCAACAACGTGGTAGCCCGAAAGGCGGGGCTCTCAAAGAACTATATTTCCATGATTATCAAGCGCAGATCGGGTATTTCGATCAATACGTTAGGGTTACTGCGCGACGCAATCAAGGATTTAAAAAAAATTAACAGCGGATCAGGCAATAGTGAGTCAACGGTCATTGACAAAGTGGCCTCGGTTACGTATGAAGCCTGATTATATGTCACGCTTTGGGCACCGTCCCGATTAATTGTCAATATTTTTTTGTCATTGTACTTGACAGATATTTATATTGATATTAATATTGTGCCAGTCAAACGCACAACGACCTATGGCAACGCTTCCAACTCCCGCCCTACAGATTGACCCCGCTACCCGCTGGGCTTTAGCCGTTCAGTACAGCGACGAAAACAACGTCACTTTCTGCGATGCCCTGCGCATCGTGGCCGCTGGCTCTGATCGGGCGTTGGTGGTCGCTAACATCGGGGATACCTACTCAGAACTAGCCAAAAACGGGGCTGGTGAGTGGGTTTGGGTTGAGCGTGTCGAGGCGGCTGACGACGAGGCCGACGACGATGGCTACTACGAGACAAAACGCTTTTTAGCTACCTGCGCCCTATGAATACCCAGATGGTTATCACGGTATCGCCTGACGAGCTACAGGCGATGCTCGACAAGTCCGTAGCACCGCTCAAAGCGGAAATCGCTACGCTTCGCACCCAGATTTCCACTAGTAAATATGCTTACACGCCCGATGAGGTTGGCGAAATGATCGGCTACAGCGCCGATTCGATCCGGCAATTCATTCGGGAAGGGCGAAAGGCCCGCGGTGGCAAGCTGGTCACGCTTAAAGCAACGGAAATCATACCGGGCTACTTCCGGGTACGTCCCGCCGATCTCAACCAGTTCCTAAACCAATTCTAACACGATGGTACGTCTCGCTCTCATTGCTGGATTTTTCCTCATGGTTCTGATTCTGCTCAGCCTGTCGGCTGGCCCTGGCTTTCTGATCCTGGCCCTGTCGTTTCCTGGCTCCATCGCTCTGTTGGTGGCCATTCCGGTTGGCCTTGCTTCGCTCTATTCACTTTGCAGCCGCCCTAAGCTATGAAGAACCAGTTTCGCGCCCGTCAAATCGGCCCGCTGTCCCCCGAAGAACCGGGCGACTACTACTTCAACGACGCGCTGAAGTTGCTGGCGAATCGTCAGCCCGAAATGGTGAAGGGCGTACCTGACACCGTTTGGCCGTTGGTCGGTTTTTGGATCGGCCTTGTCTTCGCCCTGCTTTCGGGCATTTACCTAATCGAGCTATTTCTATGAGCCGCCTACCCAACGACAACTTACACGTACTGGCCACCCAAACGGCCTTGTACGTCGGTCCGACACTACTTGGCCCACAGGGCGGCACCGATCGGGCGCTGCTGGCTGGCCTGACTGAAGCCTGCTTTGAACTGCTCGGTCAGATTGGCCGGAAGTTATGCCGATTAGATCGGGTACGTTTCATTGACATTCAGCGGGAAGGGCTTTGGCTGGCTGAGCAACTGACCAGCGGCTACATGCGCCCCGTTGCCGACCTGCTCGAAGTCGAAACCCAACACTACCTACGGGCCATGATCCTGCGCTCACTGCGCTGCATGCTGGTTGTGTCCGACGAACAGTTCGTCGTACTGAAAAGCATGATTCAGGATTGGGCGGGCATGCTGCATAACATGGTGAGTTTCACCGCCGCCTACGGTGGGCGTAAAGCACTGGTCGCATGAAGTACCTCATTCCAATCGACCAACGCGCAATCGTTGAAGGCGGCTTTGATCTTGATCTGGCCGAAGCGGCCATAATCGAGGCTTGCCGTTCATTCGCGGATTCGGCGTCCTGTTTGTCGAAAACGGATGAGGGTAAGGTATGGTACTGGCTTAGCCATAAGCATATCTGCCAGCAACTGCCTATTCTGGGACTTAAGCCCGATACGATGTACCGGCGCATGAAGGCGCTTTGCGACAAAGGGTTCTTCGTTGCTCACGCGACCAATAAACAGGCTAACGCGAGTTGGTATGCCTTCGGTGAACAGGCCGTCACCCTGGCTCAACGCATCGCAGCCAACAAGGCTGAATCTGCCGATAAGCTACCATCGGAAAATAATCCGATGGGTACGTCGACCACCATCGGAGATTTTTCCGAACCATCGGATAAAAGTCCGATGCCCATCGGATCAAAATCCGAACCATCGGAAAATAATCCGATGGTAGCCCCTCAACCCATCGGAAAACCATCCGAACCATCGGACGAAAATCCGATGCCCATCGGAAAATTATCCGATGGACCATCGGACGAAAATCCGATGTATAAGACTATTAATGATAATAGAATTAATTATAACTCTTATCCTACCTCTTTAACCCCTACCCCTGATTTTGTCGACGCTGACGCGCCGACTGGTCAAAGCGAAGAATCGGACGGGGAAGGGTTTTCTTACCCAGCTAAGAAAACCTCCGACGAGGAACCAACCTCAACGCCTGACCAAAACAACCCAGCACCGGGCGCGGCAACTAAGGCCATAGTTGTCAACAGTGCGCAGCCCGATGGGGATAAGCCAGCCCGAGCCCGCAAGCCCGCCGCCGAACACACGATCGGCCACAAGATTCACCTGATGCTCGAAGAGCGCACGCCCGGCATACCGTGGGGGCCGAAAGAGGGGGCAGCGGCCAAACAGATCGGGGAACGCATTCTCAACACGCTGAAGAAAAACGAGCAGCCCCACGACGACGACGACGTGCTGCAATTCCTGACCACGGTCATTGAGCTAACCTACCAACTGGCTCCCTTCTACCACTTCACCTCGATTACCGCCCTCAACAGCAAGTACAGCGACATCTATCAACAACTCGTAGACCGCAAAAGACGTGGAAACTTCTCTGCAACCACAGCCAACCCAAGCACTCGCCCCGTCCGGCAAACCGACGCCGAGTTTGCAGCAGACATTGATCGATTTGCTGAAATGCGCTACGGTCGGACAAGTGCTTAGCCAGCGCAACGACGAAGCGCGGATGGTGCTGGCCGAACTGCGCCGGGAATCGTCGGTCGAAAAGGCCTTTGAATCCAAGAAGATGTTCGTCGTCAAGCAAACCATCGGGGAAGCGACGCTGCATAAGCTGCTCTGCTTTCTGATCAAGACGTTTCAGGACTCGCTCAAGATTACCAACGTGGCCAACGAAATGTCGGCATCGGAAATCTTCGAAGCTGCCGACATGCTGATGGGCATGGGTAACGGTGAGTACGGCCGGGAATCGGTGTTCGATGTGATCGAGGCGTTTAAACACTTCAAGCTGCACCCCTTCGATCTCTACAACGCCTTCAACGATGCCCGGTTGCGTCAGATCATGACCAACTACCTCGAGCATAAGGCGGACTGGCTCGAACGGCACAACAGCCGCGGTCGGCGCGAAGCCGACCAGAAACCGCCGCTGAGTCTTGAGCAGGTCGTTTCGGATTACCACCTGTCGAACCTGGGCCAGCAAACGTCGGGCGAACGGGCCGCTCAGCAACTCAAAGAGGAATCGACCAAACGTAAGGTCGCTGCCATTCTGGAAAACTCCGAGCGTATCGCCAAAGCCTTTGAGGCTGAAGACGTGGCATCACAACCCATTCCCCAACCCGAAACCCAATCCGAGTAATGGCCTATCAACCTAAGTGCCGCTATGTGGCTGGCATTGATCCCGACATTGATAAATCGGGCCTGGTGATCTACGACCGCGACGAACGCCGCTGGCTGTGCCTGACGATTCCCGTTGCTGAGTTGCGCGAAAAGATCCTGGGCTTTTCGGCCCTCGACATTGAAATCATTGTCGAAGCGGGCTGGCTGGTGGGCGGCTTTCACCACATGGCCGGTATGCCCGCCAACCTGCGTAGCCGGGGCGTCAACGCCCAACTCGCTTACGTGGGCGAAGCCTGCACCCGCGTTGGTCAAAACTTTGGCGTGGGTAAAACGATCGTGGCGCTGCTACAGGCCGAAGGCTACGAGGTAAAGCTGGTCACCCCACCCAAGCCACCCCGGCGCAAACCGGGGGAGCCCAAAGTCAAGATGAAATGGGATGCCGAAAAATTCATGCACCTGACAGGCCTCGACTACGGCCATAACGAAGAAATCCGGGACGCTTGCCGGACCATGTACCCTTTCAAATAATCCGTTCAAACCAGTTAAAACCCCTTACAGTCATGTGGATTCAATCTAAAATCGGTTACGAAATGCTTGTCGACGGTGAGCCTAAACAGGTGACCGAGTCCTATTTACACGACGCGGTGTCATTTGCCGACGCCGAGCAGCAATGCTTTGAACACCTGAAGTCGCGCATTACCGAAATGGAAGTCAATGCGCTGAATAAACTGAAAATTGGTCGCTCGGATGTACTGTTTCACGCCCATCAGGAAGGCGATTCGTTCTGGAAGGTCAAGACCAAGTACCAGACCGAGACATTTACGGGCAAAGCCAAAACCGTGTACGAAACCTTTATCGTGCCCGCGATTGATGACCGCCAAGCCTCTGAGCGCGTTCGTGACAGCTTCCGTGATTCGCTAACGACCCGCGAGATCGTCAACGTCGACGTAACCACGATTCTGGCCGTGTACATGCCACACAGCCAGATTTGGGAGGGCGATTGGGCCAATCGCATGGATGACCTGTTGGCGCAGGGCAAAAAGTCATCGACCAGCAATCAAACGAGCTTGTTTGAAACGCCGCGTGACGAGTCGGTCGGCAATGCTGACGACGTGGTACTGACCTCGAAGAAAAAAGGCAAGCGTACCGCCGATTGGTCAGAGCCCGTCGGAGCCTAATCCATCCCTCACAAGCCCGCTGCTGGCAACGGCAGCGGGCGATTCAAGCAAGATCATTATGGCAAAGCAAATCACGCTCGAACAGGAAATCAAAGAACTGGAACGCGAACTGAGTATGCGTCGGTCGGTCTATCCGGAATGGAGCAAAGGGCCAAAGCCCCGGCTCAAGCCTGACACGGCAGACCACCGGATTGCCTGTCTCGAATCCACGTTGGCGCGGCTGAAGCGAATGGCGCCGGCCAAGCCCGAACAAGCCAGTATTTTCTAGCCCCCTCACCACGGGCTGCCCGATGGGGTGGCCCTAACCGATACGATGAACGAGCATAATATGTCAAATCTGAGCCGAATCAATACCTACACCTGTCCGAGCAACCATGTACTGGTTACCCGCGACATCGACAGCGGCGTAACGCCCATGTTTAAGAAATGCCCCACCTGTGGCGCCGATGCCCGGTCGGGCTTTTACAACAATGAGTTGCAGCGCCTGACGCCTACGCACGAGTGGTATAAGCCTGCTTACCCCGAACGCTATGCCCACCCCGGTTTGCGGGAACACTGCATGAAAGGCGGGCTGGCTTTTCGGGCTATTGGTGAGCCCGACGAAACCGAAGCAATGAAGCCACTGCGCGCTGATGGCCACCGGGTCAATACGTTTTCCGATTCGGTGATGTCACGACTGACCAACCGTAACCGGTTTCAAAAATGAGCCGCCAAATCCCGACTCCCCACCAACGCAGCCGCCGTCAGCGCCAACGCGTCCGACTACCCATCGGCAAATCGAAAGGCTTTTACGAGGGCGTGTTGGTGGAGATCGTGGCTGAAATCCCGTTTCGGGGCCGGGCTAAGCTGCGATTGGATGATGGGCGTATTCTCATGTGTAAGGTGGCCAACCTGCTGCCGATTGATAACCAAGTAACGCTGTAAGACGATGAAACGAAACCACATCTACCAAACTGACTGCCTGACCGGGCTTACGCAGTTTCCCGACAACTCGGTCGACTGCTGCGTAACGTCGCCACCCTATTACGGTCTACGCGACTATGGCTGCACCGGCCAGATTGGGCTGGAAGAAACACCCGACGAGTATATCAATCGATTGGTGGCCGTATTCCGCGAAGTACGCCGGGTGCTGAAGCCCGAAGGTACGTTGTGGGTGAACATTGGGGATAGCTACGCCAATGATGGTAAGTGGGGCGGCCATACAGGAGGCAAACATGCCAGCGTACTGCATGCCTCACCGATTGGCCGCAATAAACGCTATACCGGACTGAAGCCTAAAGACCTCATCGGCATTCCCTGGATGCTGGCCTTTGCCCTTCGTGCCGATGGGTGGTACTTGCGTCAGGACATTATTTGGCATAAGCCTAACCCGATGCCCGAAAGCGTGACAGATCGGTGTACCAAGTCGCATGAGTACGTGTTCCTGCTGTCCAAGTCTGAGCGGTATTACTACGACCATCAAGCCATCAAAGAACCCGTCACAGCTTCGACAATTGCCCGGCTCTCGCAAAACATCGAAGAGCAAAAGGGTAGTGATCGAGTGCCAGGCAAAACCAATGGCCCAATGAAAGCCGTAGGTGGGCGCGCAGCTGGCAATAAAACGCATAAATATGTTTCGGCCTACAATGAGTCAGAGTCGGAAGAATACCGTACAAAGGCTGGTTTGCTTAACGTTGCTGATGTGGCCTACGAAACCCGCAATAAGCGCAGCGTCTGGACGGTATCGACTAAGCCCTTTGCTGAGGCGCACTTTGCCACCTTTCCGCCTGATTTGATCGTGCCGTGCATCAAAGCGGGCTGCCCAGCTGGCGGCGTCGTGCTTGATCCGTTCATGGGCGCAGGTACAACGGCCATTGTTGCCCGCAACCTGCAACGCCATTACGTCGGCCTCGAGCTGAATCCTGAATACGTAGAGTTGGCCCGCCGGCGCATTGAACGCGAACTCGGGCCGCTGGATGTACTATTCGCGCGGCTGGCATGACCCCCGGCGACACCCTCACCGACTGCTGCGGCTCCCTCACGCTGCTGAGCGTCACTGATCGAGAGGTGATCTACCAGTTGGCAGGATCAACGTTCCGGTATCGGGTGGGCAGGGATAGGGCAGAGGTGTGGCTTGAGAAAGGATTTTGGAAACACGATAAAGACATTGGCAATGAACGAAACAGTATTTGTGAGCATGGGGTCTGACGACTTCGCCTGCCCGTTTTGTGGCGCACAGCACGACCACGATGATTGGTGGGATAAATACGATCGATTACAGAACAAAGGAGTTTTCGAACTAACGATGAACTGCCGGTCGTGTAAGCGCAAAATCTGTGTATCACCTAACATGATGGGGCAGGCCATTGCCTACGCTCCAGCATAGCACACCTATATGAGCGACTTATTAGGCAAAGTATATAAGCTACCCCGGCAATGCCCAATTTGTGGTAAAACGCTGGTAGCAACCGTCACGCAAATTGAACATGCGGGTGAAATCGAGATGGTTGATCAAATCGAAATGACCTGCATCACCGAGCCGCCAATGGGCAGCAAGCGGGCCGACGAGTTCTACGAAACGCACTTTAAAACGCCATACATAGACTGGGTGCCCATTCAGGATTCGGTCAAACTTGCTATCAATAAAAAGGTGATGGCAGCGCATGGCCTTGAGTACGATAGCGAGTTTGAGACATGGTTCGACCCAAAAGAGCCGAGTGACTCACCTTACAACATGCATTGGTAACCAACCCCCAACCCCACGCAGGCGGGTAGCCTGTGACGAGAACGAACGATGGAAACAGCAGATGAATTCTACTTGTGTTCAGCTACGGTCATTGAACACCTACAGCCCAAGATTGTGTCTAAGCCCTTTCGGTCAGGATATGACAGTGACAAGGACACGCGCTACTACGTAGCTCAATTCGATTATCAGGACGCCAAATCCTATTACAAAGGGGTTATTGAGCCATTCAACGAAAAGAGCCGCGTACACTGTAATTTCTGGTTTCGGACGTGTAGTCGCGGCCACATTGATGTGTCTCAGATCACGATGACTAACTGCCGACGGTTGGGATTATTTGTAGCAATTGAGCAAGCGGTTAATCTGACGCAGCCCCAAAACATCGCTATTGCCATTGGTGAGCTTGCTGACAAGTTCAATTGCTCACCCATTGAGTTTATCAACAAGATCGCCTAACCCCACCCCACACCCCAACGGCTCGCACACGTCGTTGGGGTAACACGTACCTTAGCACTATGCCAAAGCCACCAATTACCTTTCGCCACCTCAAAACCAGCAAACTCATAACCGGCGGCCGAACCATCCACCGCCACTGGTTTGCGTGGAGCGACCGCACGAGCAACGCGCTATTGACCGCGCACTTTGCTTTTCTCGATGCCGACGGCAACGAGCTAACCGCTGCCCGGTTTTCTATGCCCAAAGTCACGGTGACGGGGCGCGACGACGAGGGCAAGCCGATTTACAACATCAACAATTGGGTATCGATTGATGACGAGGGCGATAACCAGCCCACGCAGGTACGGTACTACGTAGTGTCGGGTCTGCTTAAAAAAGAGCGATGCCGTAACGATTCCGCTGGATGCCAAGCAGGAAGATTTAACGACATTAGGGGTATGAGCCACCAGATAACGTTTGATCTGCTGAAGGGGCTGCGAGATCGGCTCCAAGAGAACATACCAACGCTGGACGCGCCGCCGACCGGCTTTGATACCTGGGCTGACTTTTACATGCATGTAATGGCCAACATACCCGATGAAGCGCGCAATCTGTGGTGGATGACCTTAGCGCAGTCCGAGCCGCTGCCGGATGATATGCAGGCATTTGGTCTGACGTGCCGCTACATTCAGGAGCAAGTCGATTTAGAGAGGGCTGTCACGCAAAAACAGACCATCACGATAGGGTTTGACGAGCCAACCGAGATAGATATTACTGAGCTAACGCGGGGCTTCACAATGGGCATTAGATACCCTCGCAGGTTGAAGGAATAATTTGCGCCGTTTTCGGGGGATAATTTTGGCGTCAATTTGCAGAAAATAAGAAACCTCAACCTTTCAGCTACTTTTGTAAGATGGCACAGCAAGATTTAGACACAATGGTCATTGAGGCCACTTTTATTGGCCAAACAGATGCGAACTACGTCAACGGGAAAATCTATGAAGTGCAACTCAGGGATACCCCTGACACATTAGCCGTTGGCAAAGCCATTGGGCATTGGCGGTACTACAAAAACGTCTATGAACTGTTGGCGGAATGGGCGAATGTATCCCGATCCAATGAGCCTGATTGGTTGTAACGGCAACAAAAAGCCCGGCCACACAGTAGCCAACAAAAAAGCATGGTATTTTCCAATAAATACCATGCTTTTTTTGTATTTTTATATATGGAAGAACAAAATGAAATCTGGAAAGATATTGCCGGTTTTGAGGGGCTATATCAAATAAGCAACATGGGCAATGTTGCATCTTTAAGGTATGGGTTTAAGCTAAAAACGCTTCAGAGAAAAAAGGCAAACGATGCGCCAGGGTATTACTTACAAACTCAATTAGTTAAGCCAAATGAAAAGGTGAAGATGTATTTAGTTCACCGCTTAGTTGCTACACATTTTTTGCCAAACCCTAATAATAAGCCGCACGTCAATCATAAAAACGGAGTCAAGCACGACAATACAGTAGCTAACTTAGAGTGGGCTACTGCACGCGAGAATTCAATGCATGCTCACAAAAGTAATCTATCCAAACCTAGGCCCGCACGAAACCGGAAACTAACAGATGAGCAGGCCAATCAAATAAGGATGCTTTATAGTGCTGGAGTAGAGCTTAGTACACTTGGAAGGACTTTTGGCCTCAACCTCAATGGCATTAAAGGCATTGTAGACAATAAGATATATACTATACAAAAGCATTAAAGATTTGCCCGGCCACACAGTAGCCGGGCTTGTCCGTCCATCCCTTAACCTAATCTATTCAACTTCGTAAATCGTTTTGCCGTTCTGCGATACCGCTTTGAGCGCTCGTTTGCGGTTTTGTGTCGGTGACCGATAGCCGACATGCACCCAGCCCGGATTGCCGTCCGCGTCTGGGAACTCCTGGATCACCTGGTCGAACTCTAAATGGGTACGTACCCACTCGAACAACTCTTTGTTGGTGGGGTAGCCTTCACCCAGCCCGTCGCAGTCAATGTCGATCGCCCGGCCCTGTACGTGGTCGCTCGTCGCTGAGCCGCCAACCGCTTTATTCAGCGCAGGACAGCGAAAGAACGAACTAACGGGTAGTTTGCCGAAGCGTTCACAGATCGGCACGTACACGGCATTGTAGAGCCGTACCATGTTGTCGTATTCGCGCTGCGTCGGCATGTTGTTGATGCCTTTGCGGGTCGCGGTCTGCGATTTGATCGCTTCGGACAGCGTGAGCCATTTACCAAAATCAGGGAATTGAGTCATGCTGCTTACGGTTTAGTGAGTTCAACGAGTACCCGGTTCATCGCTTTGCGCCAACCCAAACCCAGAAACCGGTTACGGGTCGCTTCCTTCGCGGCCAGTTCACGCGCCGCCTGGTTGCGTTGGCTTTCTTTCTTAGTCCTATCACGCTCGATCCGGACTAGCACCTTGCACGAATCGCCAATCGCCTGCATCTGCTTTTTCAAATCGCCTATGTAGCGATTACCAGCCAGCCGCGTCGTGTTCAGCAAATCCACATTGTAGCGGTTGCGCCTGTTGAGGTTGGCCGTGTCGGCCTGTAGCCCCTCGACCTGCTTTTGCAGGGCTGTCGTTTGTCCGCAGCAGTCATCAACCACGTTCACCCGTAGCGGTGAATTGGGGAGCCGTTGGGCCGTGGCGAAACCGATGCCGATTAACAGCGCGGCCCCGATCAGCAGCAGGCAGATGAGTTTGTAGCGCATGACTATTGGGGCTTTTCCCGGCCGACGCTATCCCATTCGGTTTTTGATTGCTCCAGCGCGGGCGAGGTGGTGGGTAGTTCGACGGGTTGTTCGTCCTGCGCAGCGTCGGCCGACTTGATGGGGCCGATGCAACTGGCCACGATATAGCCAGCCAGCAGGATAATAGCCGCCCACGTAATGGGTTTGCGGCGGCGTATCCATTCGTCTGTTTCGGGTGGCACTTTGTCGCGGGCTTCCCGAAACGAAGAACGCTGTTTCATAATCTCGACCAGCGTGTGGGTAATCAGCAGGTAGGAGCCAATACAGAACAGCGCTTCCTGGGCTGGGAATAGCGGAATAGCAAAGCCGGCCACAAACCAGCCGAGCGCGGGCGATATTTTTAGAAACGATCGCTTCCAGCCGTGTTGAATAGCGGCGTCAGCGTAGATCATGGCCGCACATACAATGCAGAGGGCGCCGGCGGCAATTGAGAGAATGTTCATGGTTAATCGGAGTCTGGTGGTTAATCTTTTTCGTCGCCACCCGCGGCCCGGTTGGCTTTCGACCACCAGCCATCCCGCGAGTTGAAGACCTTATCCACGAACCAGTTGCCAGACAAGCCACAGAGGCCCGCGGCGGCAACCTGAATTCGTACGTGTAAATCGGGCCATTTGCCCGTAATCAGCATGAAGAAGACAAAGCCACCGAACACGCCGAAAGCCAGATTTTTCATGGCCTCAAAATGCGTGGGCGCCTTGATAAAAACGGCTACCAGCGCGGCCCCAACCGCCGTGATCAGCAGGCAGAGGAGGTCGAACTGCCAGCTTCCCGGCGTAAAGAGTTGGTTCATCGCGTTGGTTAGGTAATGTCGTGAATGGTGTGGTGGCTATTTCAGCCAGTAGAGTCGGGACGACCCCGAGGTGTGACGAAAGCTGACCTGCCCGATGGACGTAGCAACGTCATAGTCCCGGATCTGGCCGTACGTACCCGAAAAGTCCAGCACGAGCAAACAACCCTCGTTACCCCACCCGCCTTCCAGACACCACGGTTCATCTGCCTGATAGCGGTCAATGACGTAGGTCGGCTCGTTGCTGCACCACCGGTTGCTGGCTGAGCGTTTGGCCTTGCACCACCGGAAGTTTCCCCAACGTACCTGACTGATCCAGTTCACGGCCACGAGCGGCGCGTCCTGGTAGCCCAGCGGGTGCGGCGGGTAACCCGCTGTCATATCCGGCCGGTAGTAGCTCACCGCTTGGGCACGGTCTGGGTTGGCGGGGCCGTTGTATTTACCTCTGCCGCTGATGTCGAGAAAATCGGGGTAGAGAATGCGCGGATTGGGCCCAAACATCATGGTCGACTCCCAGCCAAACACGCCGTTGAGCAGCGCAAAGTCGCACAGCGCTGTTCCGACCTGTACGGGCATGGGGTAGCGCGGGGGCCGTGAATGTGTCGTGTAGCCGCCATCGGGGTAGGGCGTCTGGTACTCAATGTGCCACACATCCTGGTCCATTGTCTGAAACTCGCCGTACCAGCCAAAACCCAGCACCGTCCGATCGAGCGCGACCTTGCCCAACTCGCGCCGGGCGTTGAGTTGCAGTGTCGAATCGGTCAGGTGCCCAGCGAAGAACTTTTGCGGGTCGGTTTGTCCTGAGTAGTACGAAGAAATCAGCCCGTCGCGGTGCTTATAGCCTTCGTGCAAAAAGTCGTCGGCGGTTGTTTGGCGCAGGATGTCGAGCGCCGCCTTATTGTCGGTAAAGGCGGGGCGCAGGATGTCGACAGCCCGTTTGTCAAAGTCTTCGGTGATTGACCGGCAAAGAGCAAAGCCCCGGTACTGATCGAAGTAGTGATGGCCGTTTTCGCCCAGCACCGCCGCGAACCCTTCGGTAATCCAGCGCATTTGCGGCGAACCGTCCGGCAGCGCCCATTTGGCCCTGTCGTCGTAGGCTTCCCCTGCCTGCGAGGTCCAGTAGCGGTGTTGCTGTTTTTTATCGCTCAGCGCCATGCGAACGCAGGCCACACAGTCTTCGGGCGTCCACTCACGCAGCGGCTTGCCCTTCAACTCATGTTCCCCGTAAGCCTGGATAAACGCCACGTCGCCACAGACGCCACGCAATTCGGGGCCGATGGTTTGGTTTTTCCACTCTACCCCGCCGTTGACGTTGATCGCCGTCGCGCCCGCGGCCAAATACTCGTGTGGGTCACGGTTGAGCGGTGGCGTGTAGACCAGATGCTTACCGTCGGGCAGTTTGGCCCGTAGGGTGTGGCCTTCCGATAGCTGGCCGTAGCCTAACTCGGGATAGGGAAGTACTTCAGCGTTGGCCATTGGTCAGAAAAACGGTTAGCGATTGTTCGGCGTGAATGGTTGACTTGCTCCGTAGTACCCAACGGTCGGTCGCGTCGAGACCTTCGAACAGGTGAATCAGGATCGGCTCACCCGGCAGCGATTCCCACTCGTCCAGGCTACGGCGTAGCTGGCCGGTTTCGGCAATGCGAATGCCGCCGTTGACTTCGTAGATTAACGGATTGGGCGCCCCCGGATTGGCTTTGTTACGCAGCTTCACCACGCCGTTAACGAGCGTGGCTTCGACATCCAGCAGATTCGGATTCGAACGCCAGCCGTATTCCACCCGGTAGCCGGTCGGCGCGGGCTTATCGCCGTCGGTCACCGGCTTATCGTCAACCACCGGTACGTCAGGTACGGTATCAATCGGAGTAATGCTGCGCGGGTCCGTGTCAGCGAAGAGCGCGGCCTGTTCAGCCGTCAATCCGATTTGGGCCAGAAACCCCCGGTCACGGAACGTGTCAGCCCCGCCGCTGGTCGCGTACAAGACACCGTCTTTGTAGCGGGCTTTGATCGACTCGCCGTACCAGTTTTTGATTTCCTGTCCGTCCGCATACCCGCCCACCACCGGCTTTTCGTCGGCGGGTACGTCAGGAGTGACGGGTACGTCGACCACGGGCTTGTCCGGCTCGACAATGGCGGTTCCGCGTCCGGGCACGGCGGCCAGTTGCAGCGCGCAGAGCGCGACGAGAATGGCGTCGCGTTGGTCGGCTGGGTACGTGGCCAAGATCGCGTAGAGCGAGGCGGCGGCGGTTTGAGTCTGCATGACGAAGGGGAAAAGAAACGTACCTGCCGGAGTTGTCCAGCAGGTACGTTGGTGATCACTAGACGAGGCGGGCGCGTACGATACCCGTGTAGGTATCCCATCCGCCGTAGTCTTTGAAGTAGCCAGCCGGACGGGTGAAGATGCCGAACTGCGTTGAAGGCGTCACCGTCCATTTCGGATAGGCGGTATCGTACTCCTTCACGCGCAAATCCAGATCCATTGCGAACGTGTCGGCACCGTACTGCGCAACGGCTACAGCCGCTTTACCGTACGAGGTGTTGGCGACTTTCTTCTGCTTGATGATGTCTTCGTGTTCCATCACCGTTTCGAGGCAGGCCGCGCCCGGATCAAGTACCAGGATATGTCCAGCGCCTGACGCGGTATCAACCGCCGGATCGTAGTAGAACTCGAAGTCCAGCTCGTTGTACACCTTCGTGTAGTCGTAGCCGATTGACGACATGGACACGATGCCCTTCCGGTTCATCCAACCCAGCGCCTTGTTGCCGCCGATAATGATTGGCTTGCCAACCATCGCGTGTACCGTTTTCACGTTGTTGATCCACTCCCACAGATCGAGCTTGATGCTGTTGTCGGTGTTGTAGAGCGTGATGTCAGGTACAGCCGTGTTGGTGGGCGACGTTGCCCCCAATGTCAGGTTGCCGCCTACGGCCGCAATGACCGCCGACAGGGCCGCGCTGTTGACCGACTGCAACACCGATTCGAGGCGCGACACAATGGCTTCGCCCACGATGCCCATTGTTTTGTACTCGCCCGCCGTGCCGACGAACTTGCCCGCGTTGACCTGGTCGAGGTAGCGTTCGGCTTCCGCTTCCAGAATCATGAAGTCGACCGTTTCAAAGTCGGCATCCAGTTCGCGGTGCAGCGCATAATCTACGTTCAGCGTTACCGCGTCGTTGGGCCGGGCGCCCGATGCCACCGTGCGCGAGGTTTTGACCGTACCGGCCTTTTGGGGGCGGTAGGAGAGTTGAACCCGCGCCGTGGGCGTGGCCTGACCCTGAATGATGCTCAGCCGGTTTTCGTTCTGGGCATTTTTGGGGTTCATTTCCGCAATCAACGCGGCGAGTTGGGGCGACCGAAGCGCCTGCAACGTACCAATGTTGGTGAATTTGCGGTTGTTGTTCAGCGTGTGCATGATCGTCGCCATTGCGATGCGCGCGCCAGTCAGATTCCGATTTGAAGCCATGAGCTTGTCTTATCGTGGTTGTGTAGTCAGTGGCAGTAGTGACCCCGTGTCGCTACCGTAGGCTATTCGTCTTTGAGGTAGGACGCCATCTTAGCTTGCGCCGCCGAAGCCCCCTGCCCTCCTTTGTCATCGGCCGGCACCTCGACCGGATTGGTCGGGGCTGGATTCGATGCTTTGATGTACTTGCGCTCCTTGAGCGTATCGTCCAGTAGGCCGTCGACGGTAGCGGGCTTGTTGTTGATGAAGAGTTCGAGCGTTGGGTCTTCTTTCTTCATGATCTTGCCCGTATTCACGTCCAGAACCCCGCCGACGGCGCCCAGCTTCTTGTCAAGAGCTGTCAGCGCCAACAGGCCGTCTTCTTCTTTCGCCAGATCAACCACGTCCGCCCGGTTGACAATCTTGATTTTTAGCCGGTCGTAAAACCGATCCCGCGCAAAGCTGTCTTTCAGGGTCTGCAACTCGGTATCGTGCGTCGTTTTGATCTGAGCCAACTGGTTGTTTAGCTCGGTAATCGTTTTGGCGGCTTCGCTCGTATCGCCGCCTTTTTTCTGGGCTTTGAATTGCTCAAGCAGTTTAGCTACCCGTTTGTGGGTGGTCTTATTTTCAGCTTTGAAGGTTTTGGCCCCCTCTTCGCCAAGCAGTTCAACCAGCACCGGGTCGATCGTGGCGTCGACGCCGTTGAGCGCCAGGGCCGTGAACTTCCCTTTGATTTTCTCGTTGTTCTCAGCCGCTGACACCGTTAGCAGGTTTTCGCGGATGGGCTTTACGATCGTCTCGTCATCTGCTTCCGCGTCTTCGGGAATCTTGGCGGCGAGGGCAGTCAGGTTTGCGTCGTCGGCAGCGATACCCGCGTCAGAAGCCAGTTGCGTAAATAGGTCGCGTAATTTCATGGTTGGTTTGCGGCAGGTGCCGCCGGTTTACTCTTGGGTTTGATCCTATCGGATCGGGTAATGTGAGGCAATGGGTTACTCGACTGGTGGCGGGGGCGGAGTTGACTCCTCCTTTTCCTTGCTCAGCGGCACTGCTTTGTCCAGCACTTTGATTTTGCCGCCGGCAACCATCGGGTTGTCTTCGTCGCGGTATTTGGGCGTACCGATGATTTTTACCGTACGTCCGGCGATCTGCGACATGCCTGTTTCGGCGTCGTAGTCATCTTCGTTGCTGCTCAGTTCCTGAAAATGGGCGAAGGTGCTGACGGCCTCCTTTTCGGGTTCGACCTCGACCATGCGCCGTTTCCCGGCGTCGTATTCTTCACGGGCGCCGTAAGCCAGTACGACTTCATCCGTGGGCAGTAATTCGCTTAGCTTCTTTGCCATTGCGTGGGGTTGGTTTAAGTGAAAGTTTTAGTTGACCTGATTGGTGTTCTTAAAATCGACCGGCGGTTCCAACGTGATTTTGCCGTTGATGGGCTTGCCCGTGGCTGGATCAATGGGTAGTTCACTCATTGGGCCGACCCGCTTACGGGCTGATTCCATCATGCGCGTGTACTGCGCCTTGTTGTCGAGCAGCCAAAAGCCTGGGCCGCTGTCGCGTAGCTGCTCGTTGAGGATGGCTTCGAAGTAGGCTGACAGCATGACCTCTTCGATGGCGAGTTGCAACTGGGCCGATCCCGGTTTGTACAGCACCCGAATCGAGGCAGCCAGAAACAGCTTTTTCTCCAAATCGAGGTTTGGGTATGGGTCGAGCCGTTCGCGCAGTTCGTAGCGGCGGTACTCGTCCGAATCCGGCCCGGTCTGGTAGCTGATGAGCTTCTTTTCAAGGGGCTTGCGCAGGTTGGCGTCGAAGTTGTTTTTTACCGCGTCAATCAGCTCCTGCCGGGTTTCTTCGGCATTTTCGAGCGAGAATCGGACGGGCTCAATCACCACCGGGCGCGGGGCATCGGGGCCGTAGCGCTGGTAGGTGATGGCATCGAACGTCTGCTGAAGCAGCGCACAGAGGTGCGAGGCCTGGGTGTTTAGCTCCCGGTACAACTCTTCGCGGTCGAAGCGCTTCGAGGTGCCCGACGCCGTGGTGGGCGTCACTTCCAGGAACTGCATGTTCAGCGTGGCGTACGCTTCCGCCTTTTTGCGGGCGTAGCGTTCTTCCAGCGCTTTCAACGGCTCAATGCTGCGCGGAATGTACCCACCCGGCGGTATGGGCAGATTGGTGCGCATTCCCTCGTCAGACAGGCTTTGCGCCGTTGGCGCGGTAACGATAATCTTACCCGTGGCCGATCCGCTGGACACCGTGCCATGCCCACCGCAGACGGTGCAGGGCGACTCGTTCAGTATGGCCCCGTCGGCGTCTCGCAGGGTAACCGTACCGTTGTAGCACTTGCGTGGGTCGCTTTCGGGTAGTCTCGTCGATGGGCATTCGCGGGTGGCGTACTCCCATTTTTCCGACGACACATGCAGGTTCGTCTCAACGTCGGCGTCGTTGTTGTTTTGCTGCGCCGCTTCGATGCATTCGAGGGCGGGCGACAGCGGCGATTCGTAGTATTCTTCGTCGGGATCGTCGGCCACCACGCGGGTGGTCTTACCCGTTTTTTTGCGTTCCTGATAATCGGACCCGTCGTATTCCGCCTCTTCGTCCTGTAGCTTACCCAGCTTCCAGGCGGGCATGACGGGGCAGTTGTGTAAAGGGGCTAAAAAGCCGCTACCCGCCTCGACCGAACGAAGGCCCGTCACGTTCCAGGTCGACAGGCGGCCGGCGTCGGTTGATTTGATGCCGAGGTACGTAGCAATGGCGTAGCTGTCGGCATCGACAAAGGCGAGACGGCGCGGCTCGTCTGATTTGCGGGGCAACTCGACCACGCAGAAACGGCCTTTTTTGTGCTGATACACCTTGTCGCACGGAATCAGTACCGGACGGGGCTTGGCCCGTACCGTGTCCGATTCGGGCTGATCCAGCGGCAAAACCAGCAGGACCGCGTTGGGGTCATGCACGTAGAGGGGCCGTACGCGCCGCCAATACCAGTCGTTGACTGATCCGTCGCTCGAAAAGTTGGCGTTGCAATAGGTTTCGGTCGTGTCGGTGGCATCCCCATCGACGGCGGGCCACTGAATGACGAAATCGTCGGCCTTTGAAATGTAGTCGAGCGTTTCAATGTACCGGTTGCGCAGGGGGCGAAACGGGTTTTTGTAAATAACCCGGCGGTACAGCTTACTCTCTTTGGTTTCGTTGGGCCGGTTCAGGTCCAAGTACACCGGGTACGCCCGCCGGAACGCCTGCCGTAGCCGGTCGCGGTGGGCAATCGATGCCTGATAATAGGCATGACGCGGCCCGTCGCCACTCAGATACGGCAGGATGTCCCGGTTAAAATCGAGCATAACTCAAGGGGCGGCGCTTAGGCCTTGTCAATCGTGAAAGAATAGCTACCCGTTACGCCCGTCGCGTTTTCGACCACCAGCGTGAAGCGGTATGTGCCCGTCGTGAGGGTCGTAGCGATCGAGACCACACCCGTCGAGGTGTTGACCGTGACGGCAGCGGGTGCGGCGTCCGACGTGTTGAGGAATACCGAGTAGGCAATGCCTGAGCCAGCGGCCTGCGTCGCTTCGTTCAGTACCGGCGTCAAGGTGGCCGCTGTCGAGGCCATTGAGAACCGGTTGATGCCGCCGACTACCGGCGTGAGGTTGGTGACCGTCGGCGCGCCAAACGTGAAGGCGACATCGTTGGTCAGCGTGGCCAATACGACGCCAAAGGCGGGCAGCGGCTCACCCTGCGAGGTGCAGGCGATTTCGAAGGCGCCCGGAATGTCTTTTTTGATGTCGCCATCGACAGCCGTACCGATGTTTTGGTACACGGGGTTTTGCAGGCTCCAGCGCACGATTTCAACGTGGGCGTCCGAGAACAGGTAGATGTCGTACGGGGTCTGCCGTTCGCGTAGCGCGTTGAAGAACTCGACGTTGAAGAGTTGGTCGGCGTAATCGATCATGTACGCATACTCACCCAGACCCGTCGGGCGCGGCGTCGTGCGGGTGCCGTAGGCGAAAGCCTCTTTGAATTCACTGAACTTGCCGCGCTTGCCATTGATCTGACCGTTGCCGAAGAACGAAGCCAGTCCGGCGTAACACAGCTTTTTCAGCACACCGGGCAAGGTGGCCGCCGTCAGTGTGGCGGCGCTACCTCCATTCGGCGGGGTATAGCTCTGGCCCAGATCGGGCAGGGTACCCGCGACCACGAAAGCGGCAGCGATAAAGTTTGATTTGGGCTTTTTGACGCCCGATTGGGGTTTGCGGTTGCCCTGTACCGTCGATAGCGGATCGGCAATGACTTCGCCTAATTTGGACATGGTAGAGAAAAATTAGAGTGAGTTGACGCGGCCCGTTACCCCGCCGAAACGGGAAAGATCAGTTGGATATGCGCACTGAGAATTGGGGCAATGGCTTGCCCGTTACGATCCAGAACTGGCCGTCAGCGACGGGCTCAGAGACGTACGTTTCGCCATTGATGACCACGTTTACCGTATCGCCATCAGCGCGGTCGGTACTGAAAATCAACGTACCATTACCGTGATCGACCGATGTCAGGAAATCAGCGTAGATCGGCTCAATCGCGGTTCGGGTTGTTAGCTCGGGAGTATCTTGCTTCTTAGCCATTAGAGTAGCGGTAAGGAGAGTGAGAAATAGTTGACCGGATTCGTCTCGCCAACGGCCCGAATCGTAGCCGTCCGGTTGGCAGCGGGCACCGAGGGAAAGTTGACCTGCTGAAACTTGGGGTCGTAGCTGATGCCCGGCTGGTACGCGCCCGACATAATGCCTGGTATCATCACCTCGACCGGCACGGCACAGTTGATGTAGATGGAGAGAAACGAACTGCTGCTGTAGCGATACGAGGCCGAATTGATCACGCCCGAGCCAACCGGCGCTGAGGGCAGTACGGTCAGCGAGATCGTGCGCGTCGTAATAGCGCTGCCGATGATGTCGCGCCGGACGGCGATGGCCACGTTTTGGGCCGTGGTCACCGTGAAGGGGAGCGGTGAAATCGGCAAGCCGCCGTTATAGCCCACCAGCAGCGCTTCGTTCGGGCGTGGCAGTACCGAAACCGTGGTCTGGCCCGCCCGCTGCTCAATGGCCAGATCGTACAGTAGGGTCGTGCTGTCGGGATTGGTTTCGTAGGTGTCGGGCAGCCGGACCTTTCCCGCTTTGAGCGCGTCGTAAAACGCGGCGGGTTCGGCCCCGAATTCTGTTTCGTACTCGGTGGCCGATAGCGTGTCGACGCTGCCGTCAGGCCGCTCAACCTCGATCGTAGCGGGGAGCATCCAGCCGGTCGGTTGCCCGTCGGCTTCGGTAACCAGGCGCGGAATGCCGCAGCCCGCCCCGCGCTCGGTGTAGCTGGCCTGGATCACATCACCCGCCGACAGGGCCGTCACGGGCACCGTGAGCGTAGCTGCGCCGGTCGTCGTGGCGTAGCCAATCGTCCAGTCGCCGCGACTAATCAGTACGACTGTACCGGACCCCTGCGCGGTTACGTCGACCGTAACTGCCGTAGACCCGTGTACATAGCCACTGATGATTTCCGCTCTGAGCATACCCGAAATTGGCGGCTGGGCTGGGCAGCTTTACGAGGGCATGTGTATTATGACGGCTTTTTGGGGTGTAACTCGTTGGTAGTCAGTTTGTGTGCCGGTGTGAATTGAAAAACCCCACCGACGGGTATCGGTGGGGTTAGATCGGTACTTTTTTAAAACGATGTGCTGTTTGATTAATTCCTTAAAAACCCGCTCGCCAGGCATTCGGCATTGAACCGATGGCCTCGGTCGTTTCCGTGAAGGCCGTCGGCCAGCAGTAGGAAGTTGTACGCCGAATGTACACCAATGTCAATAAGCCGGATGTTGCGGGCGGCAGCAATCTTTCGTACCGTTGCGTTGAGCTGCAGTCGTTTCGTATCCGAGAATGCGCCGCCCGTCCCGGTGGTAACATCGAGCGGCCCCGCCGTCCACAGTACAGGCACCGCCCCCGCCGCAATCACCAGATCAATCATGCTATTGAGGTTGCTCTCCGAGGTGGAACGACCCACGCCCGCCGTGGTGCTTTTGGCGTCGTTGATATTGGCCTCAATTAACACAACTTGGGGATTATTAGCCGCCAATTGACTTGGCAACGCCGACAGGTTAGCCGATGAGTTCTGACCCGATAGCCCGCCGTTGACGACCGTAATCGAACGCCCCAATACTGCAGTAAGGGTCGCCTGTAGCACGTTGCGGTATTTCAAGGAATCCGCACTCGCGCCAACCCCATCGGTAATTGAACTACCGACCGCCAGTATTTTTGTGTAATTGATTGGCAGTGGCGTTCCGGTTGGCAATTGATCGGTAGTAGCGACCGTTTTGCCCGCCATTTTGGTGCCAGCGGCGAGCTGGATGGCCTGCACCGGCCCCGACACGTAGGGCGTAAAGTACGCCTCATAGGTTGTGGCGCTGCTACCGGCCTCCAGCATCAGGGTTGACGAAATAACCGATTCATCGCTGCGTTTGGCGGTAAAGATCAGGTAGGTGGCTGTGGCGGGCACGGTGAACGAGAAGGGGTAGGTCGAGGTGACCGCAAAGCCGACCTTTGCCTTAGCCGCTGAGGCGAACTGGATAGCTTTCTGCCCCGTCGTGCCGGAAAGTGTGTAGACCGCCCCGCCCGTCACGGGTATGTAGTCTGAAATCGTAAAGCCCGAAAAGGTGCCAATATCGCCCCCCGTCGAAACGGCAGAGTTAGCCGTCACCGACGCGGGATTAAACAGGTTCTTGGGCGACACAAACGATAGCGTGCTGACGTTGGCGATCTGATCGGCGGTGACCAGCGCCTTGCCATTCATGGTCGAATTCGGAAACAGCTCAGCCGCCTTGAGCGCCCCGCCCTGTACACCGGTCACGACAGGCGCCCGATAGGCGGTGAAAGCGGTAGCCGAACTGCCCAATTCCAGTTGCACCAAAGCGGGCTGCGTCGCGTCACTGTTGAACTTGCAGGTGAACACCAGTTGGGCTGCCGAGGCAGGTACCGAAAACGAGAAAGGGAACGACGTGCTGGAAATAGCCGAACCCGCTACATACGTACCAGACGCATTTTCAAACCGAATCGAGTACTGTAAGCCATTGGTCAGGCCCGACAGGGTATAGGTGGCGCCCGGCGATACAGGAATGACCGGCGAGAGGTTGAAGCCGGTAGCCGTACCGATTGAGCCATCCCCCGAGTTTGATACATACTTACCCGTCTGGACAGCCGCGACGTTAAAGAGGTTTTTTCCCTGCTCAATGGTGGTGCCCAGCGTGACACCGGCGATGCGCGTCCAGGTGGTTCCGTTGCTTAGCAGCTTATCACCCACACTGTAGACGGTACTCGTACCCGACACAACCGACGTGGTGCCCGACGTAGTGACCTCGTAATAGTCGCCCTGCGTGGTGGCCGTGGCACTCAGGGCCGGACTATTAGTCGAGGCGTTCCAGCCCCCTTTGAAGGTTTGTGGTGCGATCGTTTTGGCATTCCAGGCAATCCGCTCGGCGGGGCTGACTGTGCCCGACGATATGTTGGAGATGGCGGTCTGGAGTGCAGTAAAATTGTAGACCACAGCTTCCCCTGTGCTTAATGTGAGCGATAGCCCACCACCGTCGGGTGTTACTGACATGTAGGCAATGCGCTTGCTTTGGGCGTTAACGCCAACGGTAATCAAAGCGGCAAGCGCTAAGAGTAAGTATCTTCTCATTGGTTTTAGCTTAAAATAATCTGATTTAGTTTATCGGCACCAACCCCCCACTTTACATAGACGCTCGGGCGCCCTGTTGTCCCATTTGGCACGGAAACGAGGATTGCGTTCTGCCCTATTGGGAGCGCGGGCATGGGGGCCAGGGCGGCAGCCTCGAAACTCGTATAGGTCAATGTCTCGTTGGTGACCCCGCCTTCGTATAGATTGGCTAGTACCTCTACAAACCCCAGCAGTGTGATCAGAATCGTTTGCAGAGTTGGCCCGCTAATCTGGCCCGCGCCGTTAGCTTTTATTTGGGCGTTAATTAATGCTCGAAGATCTGTGATGCTCATTGGTCAAAATCATCGTTAAAGTCTGGGCTATAATCTGGTCTGTTCGTCAGTTCAGTGTCATAGGTCAATACGGTGTCCGGGTCGCCAAACGCGCTGCCTACAACCCCGGCCACCGACTCATGTGGCACAGGCAACAGGCTTACCGTGTAGGCGCCAGGCTCGAAACGCACGTTGCGAATCCGATTGGTCTGATTGGCCCACAGCGTGTATTGACCTGCCAGCCCATCGGGTCCGTTGATGCGTAGCTGCAGCGTGTCAGCGCCCACCCCGACGCGCAACTCGTATTCACCGGCTGGCACCTGCACCCCTTCGCGCAATTCGCTCTCAAACGTATAGCCACGTACCCAGATGGCTAGCCCCCCATCGCCATTAATGGCCTCAATCAGCGCGTAACTGCCTGATACATAGTCTGCCGTGTTGCCCCAATTTAAATTCGTATCCAATTGCCGTGTCGCGTAGAGCTGGGTACGTCCCTGGGAGCGGTAGCCGTCGGGTGCGTAGCCTTCTGACAGCGTGTACTCCCCCAATTGCTCGACTTCGAGCCCGTCGACCACAACCTGCCCCGATTTCAGCGCGGCCCATAACGCCCGGTGAAACCCACTTGATTGCGTCTTTGTCGTGAGCGTGTAGCAAGGTCGGGCCGTAGCGCGTTGCCGTACGGCTTTGCCCGTCAGATCGGCGCTCAGGCTTTCGGACTGCTGAAGCCGGGCCTTTTCAACCAGCAGAGGTAAGCGTAGTTGACACTGTAGCCCGTCTTCCAGCCCGTCGAAGCCGCCCCACCGCACGAGTGAGGTTTGCGGCTCAGTAATAAGCCGGGTTTGCGCCCGTAGGCGTACTGGTGACACACCCGACCCGACCTTGAGACAGTAGCTACCCAATGCGAGATCAGCAGGTACGTTCAGCTCAGCCACCAACGGCCCTTTGACGGGGCGCGGGGTCTGGCTCAGCGTCAGCGGTGCCACGTTGGCGGGCGCGTGGTAGGCGGGGCCGCGGCGGACGAGGCCCGTTACTGCAACGCCCGTTGCCGTCTCGATCGTAAAGCCCGACCCGACGAGCGTTTGACCAAGTGCCGCGACTACATCGGCCATCGTGTCGCCGTCGGCCGCCGTGTAGCTCGTAACAGCCCCACCAATCGACAGTTCGTAACTGTTGCCCGGCGCGACCGAACTGCCCACGTACCCATTCCAGCGCCGTACCGTGCGCGAGGGCAGCGGCGTAAGTGCTTCGAGCGTAATGGATGGGCTGTTGACATTATCGCCCGTCTGGTAGCCCGCCTGCACAAGCGTGACGGGTTCCGTACCCACGGCGACACTCAGCACCCCACCCGATACGAGCGCAGCGGCTATCGTGGTTGGCGTTGAGGTGTCATCAGCTACGGCTACCCGGTCGGGTTGACCTGACACTGAAATCTGATAGACGTTGCCAGGCAGAATGTCCGTACCCACCACGACCGCGTACTGGTTGGCGCCGCCCGACGTGCCGGTATAGCGCAGGGCCAGGGTGGGCGCGTTGCTATTATCCCAGCGGCCTTTGTCGGGCTTGGCGTAGGCGGTTGGGTACGTTGCGGTTGGCAACTCGACTGGCGTTTCCGGATCGGCCGGCAGCCCGAGCGCGGCGCGAACTATGGCCACCGTATCGCCATCAACGGCGGTATATTCTTCCGCCCCGAACACGAACACGTTACCCGCCACGATCGAAGCGCCGATGTCGACCCGGTACGGCCAAGCCGCGGCTTTGCTCAGCGTACCGCCATCCATGACCACGAAGCTGGGCGCGTTGGTATTGAGCTTGACGACCTTCCCCAGCCCGACCGTGACGGTCTGCTCAGCCAGCCGAAGCCGGTCGGAGTCATGCAGCCGTACGTAGACCACGTAGCCAGAGCGCCACACGTCGACCGCGATAAACGGCTGACTGGCCAGATGCCGCGTAATGGCGCGGGTGTAGGCGAGTCTATCCGCATACCCCGCTTCATCGGGGTAAAACGTGGTCGTGATGGGCACGTCGCCCACGCAAAGCGCGAATTGCCGGTACGAGGTCGGCAGCGCCCCAACCGTCAGCGTCAGGTCGGTGTAGGTTTCGCCGCGAACGGTACGCAGTGAGCCGACCACGGTTTCAACCCCAGATGCGTCGACCAACCGAATAGCATCGCCCGGCGCAAACGTGCCCGTTCGGGCCAGTAGCCAGCGGTAGTTTTCGCCGGGCAGGATGTCGAGTACATCGGTCGCGCCGGTATCGGAGGGCGTTACCGGCAGGAATACGTAATCATTGTCTACTCTCATCGAACAAGCAGGGTTATGGTCAGTGAGTGGGTGGTTTCGTCATAGGCCGCGTCGAGCAGTTCGCCGCTTACCGGGCCATCTGGCCCGCCGTAGGTTACGCTATCCGCGAGGTTCAGGTACGTTGCCCCGTCGGCGTCGATCGTGAGCGTATGCAGCTCCGGTAGTTGGCTGTAGGTGTACCAATCAGCCCACCGCTCCCGAATGGCTACGGCGTCGAGCCGATCAGGGCTGACGGGTACGTAGTAGATTTCCTTCGTCTTGTCGCTGTTCTGGCTCAGTAAGCCGCGTCGGGCCTGCTCAATGCGGGCCGGATCGCAAATCCAGGTGGGCTTTAGCGACAACTCGTTACCCGATAGCACCCCCGTTAGGTACGTTCGTTCTCGGTAGTCGGCACTTTGGCGCTGGGTCGTGTCGCTCGGTGCTGGCCAGCCCGACGTAACCGAGCCGTAGACGTACTCAGTGGCCCGTTTAATGCTCAGGTTCCGGATCTGCTTGTACGGAATGGCGCTCACTGTTTCGGCATCGTTGCGCACTTCCAGACTCAGCGCATTATTGACCGTCAGGCCGACCCGCAGGTAATGCAACAGGCACAGGTTGCCCAGCAAGCCCGATAGTGATAGGCTAATCGTCGCTTCGTCGTCGCCCGCCAATCCGGCCGCCGTGGCAATCTTACCCGCTCCAAACTCGGATAGCCACGCTGAAGCTACATCTACGTCGGCCAGCCCCATTTTGTCGAGTAACTGCCGTAACGCCCACTCAACCGTTACGCCCTCCGCGTACGAGGTGAGCAATTCGGGCTCTTCGGTGATGGTCAGTTCGGTCGAGGTGTCGTAGAGGTGACTGCTGCCGTTGGCGTAGGCCGTCAGCGTTAGCGTATCGCCCGCCGCGACAATCCGCTGTTTGTTGATCAACGCCGTTACGGCCCCGTCGGCAGTGTTTACCTCAATGAGCCTGGAGCCGCCGCCTGATAACTGGTAGGTGCCTGCCGTGCCGATATTGAGCGCGATTCGACCCTTAATCCGTACGGTAACGGGTTGATTCGATGTGTTTTTGTAAATGGTCGTTGCCAGTGAGGCATCACCCGTACCCACAAATGGCACACCGCTGTAACCAGCGCGAGGTACGACCGTACGATCGCCAATCCATGCCGATACCTTCAGGGTGATTAAATCGCCAATTGATCGACCTGCCAGCGGGAACGAGTACGACGGGGTTAGCTCGTAGACCGTCGCGGCCCGCTGGGCGATCGTGTCGGCCACGCTGCTGCTTTTCAGCCCTACCGTTACGCCCGTGAGCGTCCGGTTGTAGGTGTCGTAGTCGATCTGCGCTTCGTAGTTGAGGCCCGGGACGTCAATGGCAAACGTAGTCGAGGGCAGCAGTTGCTTGAAACCCTGTTCCAGTATGCGCACGGCAACGGGGTCGCTGAACTGTAGGTTCGTCAGCCCCGTTACCATCGCTTCACCGCGTAGAAAGAAGCCCCAGTACTGTTTGTGGCGCTGCCGGGCCAGCCGCAGCCCGTCGACGCCTGCCGGTGCGGCTATTTTGACTCCGTTGAGGCTATACATTTGGGGGCTTTGTTGCGGTTACGAACCGATTGGATTTTGAAGTAATGACGGGCGTTCACGACCTCTCTGCGTAGCTCTCGATGTATTGCCTTCATCTCGGCGTCGAACTGCTGTTGCTGTTGAATCGTGAGCTTATCTCGCTCTTGATAGGTGATATGAAGCCCATAGATTTTTTCCAACTGTTCCAGCGTTAGCACGACGACCGGTTGGTTGGTGACGTAGATACTTTTCGGTACGAATTCTTTTTTAGCCGTGTTTGCCATTGTTAGAATTGGAAGCGATTAGCGTGATAGGTGGTCTTTTGGTCCTGGGCAATCATGGCGGCAGCAATGCCCCCGTTGTCGACGTTGAGCTGCAGCAACTCTTTGTCCTGAATCGCCTTACGTAGCTCCCGTAGTTCGGCCAGCATGGCACTACTGCCGCCGCTCATGCCGACTGTATCGGGCAGGTTGAGCCGGGCGGGCAAAACAGGGATCGCCAATCGTGGCTGTAGCATCCGGGCGATTAGCTCCGTGTTCGAGATATTGCCCAGCAGGGCGTTTTGCTCGGTTGGGATCACCCGTTCGCCCCGGTTGAGCAGGGCGGGTATCGTGTCTACGCCGCTAGGGTAGGGGCCATCGACGTACTCGGTGCCCTGAGCAAATCGTTTGCCCGTTGAGGGTATATAGCCGTCGGCATTACGAAGCTGTATTGGGTTTTTAGCGGCGTCGTAAACGGTAATCACCTTGTTGTCATTGGGGTTGTAAAAAACCTCAACGGGTGCGCCGTCACTGGTAAACCAGCCCCGGTATACGTCATCACTGCCGCGCTTAGAGGCCACATCCTGCGCTGCCGCGTAAGCCCCGCCAATGCCGCCGCTTGGATTGATCACAACGGGCGTACCATAAGCAGCCGGGCCGCTGACCCCGCCTAATTCGCTAATCATCGCATTCACTTGATCGATCAAGCCCTGAGCCGCGCCAGCAGCCCGTAGCTTGAGTACAGCGATTCTTAGCTCGATGATGCTTATCTGCTTATTAGCCTCAAAGGCTTCTGCCTGCGCTTGGCGTACCGCGCCTATATAAGCCCGGTTGGCAAGTTCTTTTTTGTGCGCGGCGTCAAGCTCGTTGTCACGTAGTTGATTCTGATAACCCGTAATGGTGTTCCTAAGCTCGGTTTGCAGCGCCTCAATCTTGTTCTTTGTATCAACCTCCAGGTCCCTAATCCGACCCTTCAACTCCCTTTCTTTCGTCTCGAAATCCTGCCGGTAGGTATCGAGCGTCGTCTTAAGCTGTGTTTTTAGGTCGGTGATTTCGTTCTTTTGCCGGGTCTCTAACTCAATAATCTTATTGGTCTCCTCCTCTTTCAGCTTCTCGGTCAGGTCTTTTTCTTCCTGTTTGAGTTGTTTGCTGATTATGGTATTCGCCTTACTCTTATCGAGTTTAGCATCCTCAACATCTTTATGAACCTGACCGATGCGCTCAGCAAAAGCGTTCATTACGTCGGCCCGTTCTTTTTCTGATAGGTTACCAGCCAAAATGCGGTCACGTTGGGCGGTCAGCTTATCAACCTCGGTCGTACGGTAGCGCTCCAAAACGTCGTCGCGCAACCGATCAATGATACCCGCCGCCTCTAATTCATCCGCTTTTGACTGCTCAACCAAAGAGCGCCGGAAGTCGTAAGTATCCTGTAGTGCCTTTTTCTCGGCATCGTAGCGGTCGTTGACCTTTTGAACGGCGTCGTCGTATTGCTGCTGAGCGAGTGCCTTTTGTTGATCGTAGCTGTCTTTGAGCGCCGATAGCTGATCTTCAATGGCTTCTTTCTTTTTGTCGCGCTCCTGCTCAATGAGGTCTTTTTTGATCTCAAAAGCATCCTTTGCGGCGTCGATCTCTGCGTTTATCTGATCCCTTCTTGCCTCGAACTCTTCGCTGATCTGGCTCAGTTTGGCGTCGTGTAAATCGGTCAGCCTCTGCTTTTCAAGTTCAATTTGCTTTAGTCTGGTTTCAAGATGCGCCTTTTCAAACGCCATCTGATCTTGTTCGGAATTGCGCATTAAAGCCCGCGCATCCCCCTTGGCGTCGAGGATTTCTTGCACCTGCGCCAATTGAGCATCTACACCGTCGCGGTTCTTCATCAATTCGCCCTGGTACTCGTAAAAGCGCTCGATAATGGTTCGCTTTTCGTCGTAGCCACGGCTAAACGATTCGAGTTCCTGTTTGTAGGCTTCTTTACTGGCATCAATCAACCAGTCGTAAAAGCCGCGATGAATGTCCCGAAATTCCCGGAAGGCATCTGCCTGAGCCTGACGCTGGGCCTGAATTTGCTCATCTACTGCTTTGCCGAGCGCTACGAATGCCTGAAAGCCCAATGACAGCAAACCCGCCATTGCCTGCTGACTCGACGCCGTGACTTTTTCCAGTTCAGTCTTTGCCTCTTCGGCGGTCACTTTGGCCCCTGCAACGACCTGCTTCTGCTTCTGGATTTGCTCACCCGTACCAAAGTCCATTAAGAACGTAAGTCGCGCCTGAGCGGCATTGAACAGCGTTTCGGTTTCCCGTACCCGCTGCTCAGCGCTCTCTTTGCTCTTGCCCGAGATAGCATCCCAGTTGTCGAATACCGCCTTCGCGGCCCTGCCCATTTGACCGACTAAGCCTGATTCCTGCGAGGCAAAATCCAGTACCAGCGCAAAGAGCTTGCGCCGGGATTGCTCTTCGATTTTGAATCGCTCGTTCTGCGTTTGAGCAACGTCACGCGCCGCTTCTTTCTCAATTTGGGCCGTTTGCTTGGTTAACTCTGTGTATTCTTTGGCTCGCTCCTTTGCCCCTTTGTAGCCCTCTGTCTGAATGGTGAGCCGCTGGATTTCGCCCTCTTCAAGCCCCTTGTTAGCCTGCTCAATTACCTCACTGATTTTGAGCCATTCATTACGGCTTAGTTCGACTCGCTTATCCTGATACGTCTTGATAATGCCGTTTATCTTGCCCTGTGCAACCTCTGTCGCTTTGGCTATTTCGGTATCACTGGCATCTTTGGCGACCCGTATCTTGTTGACCGACTCGATTTCGGCTTTTTCTTCTTTGTCGAGGTAGGCTAGTTTTTCTTTATAGGTCTGCTGATTCTGAGCAGCCTTTTCAAGCGCAATTTGGGCCGCAGACTGGACGGTAATGGTTTTGTACTTTTCGGCATTGTCACTGGCAATGCCGAGCATAGCAGCATTATGCGCCAGCGTAAGGTTTTTGGAATCTAAGTGATATTTGCCCTCTAAATCGATCTGATCCGTCCGGTATTTGTCAAGTTGGCGGGCGTTGGCGTCAATAGCACCGGGAATTTCATTCATGGCTCCCATCAATCCCCGCCAATTGCCATTCACGGCGTTAGTGAGAGCATTCCATGTCTTAGAGGCTACATTGCCACCCTCGATTTGCTGCTGAAAGTGTCTTTGAACCGCAGGAGCCAACTTCTCAATTTCTTCATAAAGCGTTTTAACGCTACCTCCTGCGCGGTCTACTAAATAGGCGTACTCAGGAGCGCGTTCACGTACCTGATTCAGCAAGTCAAGCTGCTTGGCAAATAGCTTGTTCTGGGTCTCTACCGCCTGTTCGACCAGATACGCTTTCTGCGCTAGTTCGATCCGTTGAGCGTAGCTGAGGTTTACTTGAGACAGCACTTGCCTGAGTTGGGCGTTACTGATCGTCTCCGTGTTGAGCCCCTTGAAGTATTCGGGATACTGCTGCACAATAGTAGCGATAGCTTGGCGACGTAGATCACTACCTTGGGCCGCGTTCAGAGCTACATTTGCAGTTGCCCCTAGTAAGGTCTGCTCCCGTAGTAAGCCTTGCTCCTGCTCGCCCATCGTCTCTTTCATACTCGCAGTCGCAGCCTGCCAAAGCTGAGTTGCGGTCACAATCGCCATAACCGCTGTTACCAACGCCCCAAGCGGGTTGCGGGTAATGGTCGTCCACAGCGTCGTTAAGACACCTGAAAAACGGGATGTGGCCGCACTGCTAGCGGTCGTGGCGGCCGCATTAGCCGCTGTTGCCGCCGTCGAGGCAGCCTCGGCCTCTGCCGCCCGTATCTTGGCGGTGGCGGTAGCGCTTACAGCTACCCGGTAAGTAACGTAGGCTGCGGTAGCGGCCTCTAACCAAGCCTCTGTACGCTGGATAGCCTGCCCGTTGCCTAAGAGTGCGTCGATAAACTTGCTCGTCCAGGTAATCGCATTCTTGAGACCCTCTTCGTAGTAGTCGCCTAGGCGGGCCTTAGCAAAGAAGAAGCGGTCAGCTAGGTTGGAAGTTTGCCCTGCCAACGTCTGCGAGGCAATACCCATCTGATTGTAGTATAACCCCCCTGACGAGGTAGCGTCTTGTAAGGCTTTTTTAACCTGAGCAAAGCTAATTTCATGCGCTTGAGCCAGCTTGATAACTTGCTCCAAGGGCTTGTCCATCGACTTTGCCAATAATTCGTAGAGGTTGACGCCCGCTTCTGAAAATTGCCGTGTCTCGCCCGCGTATAATTTTTGGCGGTTCTGTACGTCAGTAAACGCTTTAGCTAGTCGAGGTAATTTTTCCATGCCGACAGCCGAGGCAATATTTCCTAGCATATCCATTGTCGGCAATAGGTCCTTTGTAGCTACCCCCATTGCCTTGAGCTGTTGGGTGGTTTCCAGAAGTTTTTCAACCTCAAAAGGCGACTTGAGCGCCATCGCCTGAATCTGCTCAAATAATTTATTGGCCTCTTCGCGCGTACCAGTCATCTGTATAAGCGCGGTCTTGAAGAGGTCAATCTTAGACTTTGCCTCAACGACCTGTTCGGTAAACTGCTTGATCGCCTCAATAGTCAACGCGGCCTTTACATAAGAACCTAGGTCTGCAAAGGCACTACCTGCGCTTGAAACATGGCTACGCACGGCGGCGTTTTGCTGAGCTAATTCGGAACGATAGAGTGCCGTCTGTTGATTGAGTTCGGCTTTCAGGGCGGCAGTTTGTCGATCTTGTTCGCCCTTCACAATGGCGGTTTGTTGACTTGCCTCTGCTTTAAGTGCGGCTGTCTGCTGGGAGATTTCGCCGCGAATGATGCTTGTTTGCTGACTGATCTCTGCCTTTTTGGCGGCTGTTTGTTGACTAGCCTCTGCTCGTGTAATGGCCGTCTGCTGGTCTAATTCAGCTTTTAGTGCATTGGTCTGCTGTTGAAGGGCCGCGCGATACTCGGCAACCTGCTGTTGAATAGCTGCCTTTTGCTCCTGTGTCGCGGCTTGATGTTGCTGCGCCGCCTGTTGAGTTACTGTTTTAGCCTGCTCAGTTAACTCAATTAGCTTTGAAAGTTGCTGGTGTACGAGAGGTAATTCACTGACCGCCTGGATAGCAAGGCGAATAGTAGTCGTTGACATCTACCTGAGGTCGTGTAACGCGTAGTGTTTGGCTGGTTTTCGCCCGTCGATTACCTAGCCCGATGGTGGTTGTTTACCCCGTAGAATTGAGGTCTGTACGAATACTTGACTGGATATGTAAAAATAAGTACTTACTGCTGAATTTGTTGTTAAGCTAATTATTAGTAAGACAAATAAATGTCAATAAAAAAGCCCACCGTCTACGATGGGCCTTCAAGGGCTATGAGGTCGATTGATTTAGCCTCACAGCCATATTAGCTTCAGAACCCAAAAAGGTAGTCCAATCCTTCGCCGCTATAGGTACGTTCAGTAAATGTCCCGTCTCTGTGTTCGCGCTCTGTTATTTCCTCAATCTGCCAGCCCTTGCCCGCCCCGTCGGTTCTTCGTAATTCAGCTATTTGTTGGACTACGGTAAAGCGATTACCCTCATCTGAGCGACAAATAATCGAGCCGCCGGGGTAATGAAAGAGGTTTTAACCTCAAAACCGGAAAGGGTGGGTGATCCCCAAGATTTGCCCGTTTCGGTGTCAATGGGCTTAATTGTTTCTAGTGTTTTCATTGAGTTATGCGGTAGCGTTATACAGATTATTTGACAGACTTATTGTTTTGAGGTTATGCAACAGAATCTAAAAATACGCTTTAACGACAATCGGCAGGCTTCACCTTTTCGCCACTCGACAAGCGCACCTTGTTGCCCTGCCAGCACACCCGCAGGTGTATGGGCGCCCGACCGTCTTTATCCAACCGGTCGAGGCGCAACAGTATAGCCAGTTCCATTGGTGTAGCCTATAAAGCCTTTTGTTGAGAATCGCCCATATGTCTGCCGTAATACTTTGCCCCGTTCAGATAGGTATCGGTTTGTTTGTGACAGTCTTTACATAAAGTCCTGCCGTTCGACAAATCCCACAGCGCGGCGCAGTTGCGGGCCTCGTCAAGCGTTTCGATTTTGTAGTCGCTGAGAATCCGGGAAAATGGATAGATATGGTCAGCTTCAATGTCTTGGCGCTTAGTTGCGTCGCCGCAGTGCTGGCACAAAAAAGCGTCTCGTTTGAAAACAGATAGTCGCCAATTCCTGTACTGTGCGCTGGTTCTTATTAAGGCGCTCAGTTTTGTTTTTCCGCCCTGCCATTGCGAACTAAGTGGGCCGCTGTATTTCCGACCAAACTCTTGAAAGCGGGCTTTTTTGGCAGCTATTTGCTGTTCGTTTTCCGGCTCATTAAATACCCCTGTGTTCTTAAGTGCCCTGTAGACAAGGTGCATGAGTGTGTTATTCTTTTCAGCAATTTGGGTTAGCGTCATTCCTGCCCGATAATCCGAAATCATACTTTCAGTAGGCAATTTATCGTACTGGCACCTGTCGCGCGTCTTGTGCCCTCTGGCCCGTAGTGCCTCTATCAAGGTTGGCCCGCTAAGCCCATAGAGGTGAGCGCTATCTGTGGTAATGTCGCCATTCAGGTAGGCGGCAACCGCCTTTTCTTTGGCCTCTTCGTCAACAAATCGAGACCTAACCTCGCCACCCAACGCACGAACAACTTTACCTATTGTTTTGGCACTGGTGTCATATTTTTCCGCCAATTTCACGGTTGACAGGCCCGACTCGTAATCAGTTAAAATTTTGTGCTTAGTCTCAGAGTCTATCCGCTTTTGCGGCCTTATCGGCACTTTCTCGCGCCGGAGAATGTGAAACACGGATCTTTCGTGTATGCCGTATTTACGGCCCAGCGAAGTAGTCGTGCCACCGTTGAGGTACTCGTCAATTATGGCGGCATCACGTTCGTTTCTTGTTGCTGACGCCCTTACTAAGCCCGCCTCGTCAATGTACTTCGCAGCTACGGTAGGGCAGATATTGAGCCTCTTTCCGATTCTGGAAGGCGTAAGCCCCTGCTTGTGGCTGGCTATGATTTGCTGCTGGAGTTCTTCGCTAAGGCTCCGCGACCTCACTTGCCCACTCTTGCGGAGTATAGAGTATAGCGTAGTTACGCTCATGCCGTAGTGCTTGGCAACAGCGGGGCCGTCTACTCCACTCAGATAAAGCTCAACCGCCTGTCGCTTCGTATCGGCGCTATACCTGATTCGTTTCGCTTCTTCGCTTTTCGGGGTAAGGCTTCCGGCTACTCTGAGAATCGTCTGTATGCTTACTTGGTATCTGTCAGCGAGGGAAGATAAAGACTCCCCGTTTATGCGCTCGGCCTTAATTGCGGCCCTTTGCTCACTGGTCAACTTGCCTTTCATAGCAAAAGTACTGCTGTGTGTGTTATTCGTCTATTTCATCATTACGCCAATACTGCTGCGCCTTCGCCCCGTAGGTTTCGGTGCGTTTGTGGCAGGTCGGACAAAGGGTTCGTCCATTGTTTACCCGCCAAATCAGTTCACATTCCGCCGCCTCTTCAAGGCTGTTAATGCGTCGATTGTGAACAATAGCCGACAGGGGGTATATGTGATCGACCTGAACCCCCTTTGTGTTCCCGCATTCCTGGCAGCGGTATCTATCCCGCCTGAGTACCGCCCGCCGCCAATCCAAATACAAGGGCGTTGTCCGTAGTTTGGCTATCAATGCCTTTTGCCATTCAGGATCATAGGTAACCAGCACAATCCTGAATACTTCGGAGGCCTCTTTGGCCGGTAGTTCGTTTTGCTTGCGAACCCCCTTCAAGGCGCGACTTACTTCGGCTTCGGCCAATTCCAGTCGTAGGGCTATCTCCTTAATCGACTCGCCACCATTAGTGTAGGCGTCTTGGATTAGCCACTTTGTGCCTGCGTTCATAGCTCGACAAGGGTTTGGTTGGCACCGATTGTTGCTTTGAATTTATTTCGCCCACCTACTCCCATACGGCGCACATGGCATCATTGACCTCTTCCGAACGCAATTCTGACAGGTAAATCTCAGTGGTAGCAAACCGCTTATGAGAGAGTGCTGCACTGATCTTACGCTTATCAGTGATCTTAGCATCGGCCAGTGTGGCGAAGGTGTGCCGCGCCACGTGGGAGGTTAACTTACCTTCAATGCCTGCTAGTCGGGCCAATTCTTTTAGCTGCACATTGATCTGCGCTGTGGCCGATTCGGTTTTGCTTAGCCACTCAGCTTTCGCTTCCGGCTCAGACAGGCCCGGCGTAGGAACGTACCTTGACAGCCATGGCAATAAATACGGGCCGGGGGTGGCATTGTATTCCGCCAGAATGTCCAGCGCGGCCCGGTTCAGTTTTACCTCCAAAATATCGCCCGTTTTTTGGGTGCGGTACACCAGATACGCACCCCCCTCCCGGTAGCGCAGGTCGGTTTTCTTCCAGTTAACTGCATCGCCAATGCGCGCGCCGTAGGCGTAAACCTGCAATAGGAATGTATTGCGGGCATCGCGTAGCTTACCTCTTACGTCGAGGTCTTTAAGTTGCTCTACCTGATTGTTCGTGAGTTTGAGCTTAACAACCCGCTGCTCTTTGAATCGCAGAAACGCCATTGGTTCGTGGTGCATTAGGCCCCGCTTACGAGCGTCATTTAAGAGCGTAGTCATAAAGGCCATGCGGCGCTGTAAGGTGTTGGGTGATTTGCAGCCGTTAGCGCCCAACCAAACCGAGAACTCAAGCAACCACTTCTCCGTAACTTGAGAAAGGGCAATGTCTTTTTGCGTGCCGGTATGCGTTTGGCCCAAAAACTGAGCTAGGCGGTTGAGGTGTCCGTTGTACTTCTCAGCCGTTCGCGTCTGGCTCAAGAGTGCCAAGCGCTCAACGTAGCCTCGACCGTGAGCCAATAAGGTGATAGCCGATTCAACAGGCGTTTGCCCACCAAAGAGGACGTATTGAGCATCAATGGGCTGCTCATAGCGAGAAAGCTCCTGCAAACGGGCCTCGGCTTGCTGGAAAGCATCGAATACCTGAGCGTTCAGTAGCCGCTTTTCAGGGTGATCGATAACGAGCCGACGGGCTTTATCCCATTGGTGGGGCTTTAAGCGGCACAAGGTGCGGCGTTTCCAGCTAGTCCCGTTTGCGCCTTTCTGTACAATCAGCGAGAGCATTAACGGGCGCGTACCATCACTATAAATCTTTGTGTTGAGAAGGAGCGAAAGTGTTGCCATGATGGATTGTTTACAAAGCGAGTTGATGAAATACTGTCTCCCTAGCCGTGTCAAAACCTTCCCATTCACCCGACTCATCGAGTAAATGCAGGTCAGTGTATTTGGTGCCTACGACTTCATCTTTGATCTGTCTCAGCACTCCGTTAGGCTCCAACCAGCCGAGCATATCTGAGAACGGCGAAAAGTCGCTGCCTCGGTTGCAGATTGTCCCAAAGCAACCGTTATGATGAATTACCAAGTAGTGCGCGTAGTTGGCTGTGAGGTCGTCGGCATCAAAGTTTGACCAACGGGTTATATCGCCCTCCCATACCTCGACGCCGTTGGCGTCATATAGCCCCGTAAACTGCGTAACCTCGTAACGCGGGTCCGTCAACTGCTCAAGGCTTGACAGTGGGGACAGCACCCGGTTGATGCTGTCCCATGTGCGTAGTTTTATTATGCGCGCCATACGTGTTCCGGCGTGTAGTAGCCACGAATGCAAAGCAGTTGAGGGCGCTCAATTTTCCGGTCGTGAGGCACATCCCGCAGCACCCAGAGCGCCGTAACGGCCCCTTCGGTCGTGCGCCAATCCGCCCCACCTTCGTCAATGATAAGTGAAGCGGGCATTGAGTCATCGTCGGGCAGGTCTTGACAAAACAGAAACACACCTTTTCGGAAGCGAGGCACGTACAGACTTTTCATTACCTCGAAAACGTAGACAGGCCCCGGCTGCTCAACAAAAGGAGGAAATGAAGTTCGGCGGGCGATTAGCTCCGCATAGGGCGGCAGATTGTGAAACGGCTTGCTCATAAGGCTAGGGGCTATTCGCTGTAGATTTCCTCCGCATTGGTGAGCGTATACAGCCGGTCTAATTGGCTATATCGCTCAATCACATCCAACCACGTTTCACCGTTACCGCGTGGGCATTGATACACATCAAAACCGTAGACATGATGTAAGCGGTTGTAGAGGTAATTCCAGACAAACTGTTGACTATTACCCGTTCGGGTGGCGGCGGCGTTCACGTACTTGGTAATCTGACTCCGCACATTGGCGGGAGTCGATTCCCGAACGGCCAGCGGTAAGACTAACTGTGTCTTTTGTCGTTTAGCGGGGGCAGGTAAGCCGCGCTGCATATCGGCAATGTCGCTTTGCAGTCGCTCTAAGATTACCTGCTGATTGGCGAGTACGGCGGCGTTCTGCTGAACGAGTTGCAGCATCAACTGTTCCGACGTGGTGAGCGCGGGCATTTGCTGAGCAACCTGCCGCAACTGCTTTTCGGCCTCAATAAAGTACTGCCGCGCCTCTTTGCCTTTCTGGTTGTTTTGCACCATCGACAGTTCTTTGGCGCAATCCAGGGTCAGCGCATAATCGGTTTCGGGCCTACCCCCTTTTTCCCCGTTTTGGGAAAAACCCTCAATGGCTTCAAAGTCCTGACCTTCGATCAATCCGTACTTATCAACCCGCCGACTGAACCACTGGGCAAACTTGTCTTTGACCTCCAAGAACTCGTGTAGTTCGCGGGCTGACACAACCGATACACCTTGTGTATCGGTTGTAATTTGAATCAGCGCGTTCATTGATCCTTGGCCTGTCCAGCCTTCCACGCTTGGTAAGAGGGATACGATTGAGGATCGGCCATATGTCGAATCAACCAATAGTTGTACTCGCTTGCCGTAGCCATTTTGCGGGTAAGCTTTACCAGCAGTTCGTCAATGGTTTCAACTTCGTAACTGGCTGTTTTTGCGTCAGACTCAAAGTTGGTCCGAGCGTAATCAACCACCATATTTTGCAGTGTCTGCCGGTAGTCGATCAAGGCACAGAATACGAGCATAACCTCACTGTTGGCGTCGCCTTCGCCAAACAAGTCCAAATCGAGGCTAACCGAAGATTGAGAAGAAGTGCCAGCAACAGCCTGCCGGTACTGTTCCGCCGTTGGCGGTGCGCTTTGTGCCGCTGAGTCGGCTTGCTGTGCCGTTGGCACAACGGGATTTGCGGGCGCAGGGTTTGCGCCGTAGTTTTGCTGCGTGTTCATTTGAACTGCACGGTTTAAGTGATACATCCGACCCCCTCCGCTGTTCCGTCCAAAGAATTGAGCGTTGGGGGTTTTCGTTGTCGTCTATCGACAGTTCAAATATACGTTTCTTTCCTTATATGGCAAGTGTTTAGGCAAAAAAATTTCTATTTATAGAAAGTCACTTTAACCTTAAGGCCGAGCGCCTTCGCTATTTCGTCAATGGTTTCTAGCGTAAGATTCTGATTACCACTTAAATATTTGCTCACTGTGGGTTCGCCTACATTCAATTTAGAGCCTACCTCTTTCTGGGTCAGCCCGCTATCTTTCAGGGCCTCGCGCAACGCCTCTGCCACAACCTGTTTAATGCTCTCCATTTCTGAATTGGGGTTTCGACAAAGGTAGTTTCTACTTGCCATATAAAGAAAGTGTCAACCAAGTAATGTTTCGCCGTTAACTAAATGGCCCCACTGTTTACACTTGTTCATATATTGGCACAAAAAGATTAAACTACCTCTATGCGACTACCTCTATACTTTCTGTCAGTACTGGCAACCGGAGTGCTGCTAACCAACTGTTCGTCAGAGAAAAAGCAAGCTGGCGGTTTATTTTCCGAGTCTACCTCTTTCTCGAAAGCCGATTTTGCGGGCAAGACCTTTAACATGGCCTTTTCCGTTGATCCGGCATCAAACGATAAGGAGCTTGAGGAAATAAAAATGCAGATGACCTTTCGCAACGACACAACCGGCTTTTGGCGGGCAACAAAGGGGAGTCGGTTTTATGATTCACCCTTCGGCTGGGAGGTCTTAGACGATACGCTGCATTTCCACGTAAAAGACAGGCTAATGCTCGACAAGTCAGCCATAACCAAAGAGGGTGGCGCTTACAAATTAACCGACGGAAAGACCTCGCTGTTACTTACGGAATGACCTCTATAGTTTATCTACAATTGCAATAGTTAGTAAGCTAACTAAATCTGCCTGTAAAATATTAGCCGCCCAGTAATTAACGACATGATCAGAGGATCATGGGCGCGACCCTCATTTGATCTGGTCAAATATGCTTACCTGCTTTGGCTTTAATAAAATTCCGACTCTCATGCGGCTAGTACCTGCCACTTACCTACTATTATCAATCAGCCTTACGGCCCTGTCGCAACCGCAGACAAGTTCTAGAATCGATGGCATTGGCCGATTTAAAATCGGCAAAACTACAACTGCTATTATTGATTCGCTAGTTGCCGAACGTGGCGGTAAGGTGAAGGAAATAGAAGAGCAACCCATGCTTGAGGCTGCCACACGTAGCATTTACAAACTAGTACCTAGCACCAAAACCAACTATACACTTAATTCGTCGCTGTGCCCTGATACTGAGGTATATCTATTGGGTCAAGTCGAGGTAGCAGGTATTAAGATTAGGCAGGTCTATTTGATCTTTTATCAAAATGTGCTGGCTGAGTTTCGCTCAAAAACATCAGCCGAACTTTCGGAAGCGCTAAGGCTAAAGTTCGGTAAGCCGACCGTCGATATTAGAACAAAGGATGAGGTGTGCAGGTACGTCCGCCTTGGAACCGAGGTCGTGAATAAGGAGGTAACCGAAATTACCTCATGGTCAGACGCCGGAGCAAGGGCCAAAGATGTTCGCATGAAGCACTACGATCAAAAATGTAACCCTATTTATTCCAGTTACTTCAGCTTGAGCCAAGAGGAATTGTTGTCTGCTGCCATTGACTGTAAGAAGGCTTGGCAGGATAAGGTTAACTATCAGAAAGAGCGACAAACCCGAGACAAGCTCAAAGAGTTTTAATACACAGTTCAATTTTCACTATCCCAACACCAATATGTATAAACTGCTACTGTTGCCGTTCCTGTTGCTGTCGCTTTTCTGCTGCCGAAATTCCGCCAGCCGCTATCAATCTTACGAACCCTACTACGAATACCGAATCGATTCGTTAGCGGAAACACACGCCATAGAAACAGAGGACGGGACTAGGCTTGTTGACCTGGCACCGGGCACTATCGTAATTGTCAGAGGAACACCGGGAGGTGGCTGGTCCTATATTGACTACAATGGCTACCGTTTGAGGGTTTATGATCCGGTTTGGACTGCAATTCGCCCTGTAAACTACACGCCGCCGCCAAAGTACAGGTCGGCCAAAGATTTGCCCGTTTATGCCTATTACACTACTGGCCCTAACCCTGTTCGTGTGCCTGCTGCTCGGCGAGCATCGGAAATCAGATCGCTGCGCGGCGAATACGAATCCACATCAACTAGCCGTAACGGCTATACGCCAAGTACGGGCGCAGAGATACATACTGGCCCGCGAGGGGGCCGCTTCTACATCAATTCCAATGGCAACAAAACGTATATAAAGCGCAGTTCGCCTTATCATTCATCCGGCTCTAGTTATCGAAGCCGTAGCAGTTCACGTTCATACCGCAGTAGTGTCCGCCGTCGATAGCTTCGCGCTTTCTACTCGCACGTAGCTGGCTATATGCCGGTAGTAGTCCCCAATAGTGCATGTAGTAAGCCATCGTAATTTTGTAGGGTCTCCATTCGCAATCCGATAATGTTCATCGTCTCTGGCGTCAAACCAAGCGATTCCCTCTGTAGTAGGATGCGCTTCAAATCCAGCCACTCTTCTGTGTTCTGATCGGCCAGATTCCCCAACCACGAAACAGACTTCATATCTGCTTGTAACAGCTTGGATAAGTTGAGGAATTTGTTCCAAGGCTGTTTGGCGAAAAAAGGGAACATCTCTGGTTTTTGGCTCCAGATCGCCTGTTTTTTACGGTTATGGGCAGTATCGTAATCCGTCGGGTCTTCGTCCTCACTCATACAGTAGAGGGTCGCTAGTTCGTAAATCATGGCTATATCTAAGCCTAGCTCTTTACGTACCTGTAGCCGCTTAATGATTACCTCGATTTCGGTATTGGCTGAGGTGTCGGGTTCTTGTCCATCACCCCGCAACATCTGCCGCAACGACTGTTTGTTGAGGTCAATGATTGTTGCAAAGGCTGTTGTCAAAACCTCGTCTGACAGCCCTAATTCATTGTGCTTGCGTACCATGTCGGTTATGGCATGGAATCGCTTAATGAACAGGTTTGCCCCGCTGTCGGTAGGCAGATAGTACGTCGCTCCTTCGATGATTATTGGCCCACCGTCCGGCCATTTGGCTACCTCCAAATAACCCCTTTCGAGGGCGTCCTTAAAATTCGGGTGCATATTAATTGCGTTAGTTTTCAGTCAATTGAAGTGCGTTATATTTGGCTTATGCTACAGAACAAAAAGCCATCCTTTGCCCTCCGGCATCTCACCACCAAAAAAGTTTCTATCAATGGTGATTTGCGATTTCGTTACTTCTTTGAGTGGTCGGAGCGCACAAGCCCCGTAAAATGTAAAGTGAACATTGAGCTATTGGACGAAGCAGGCCAAGTCTTAAATCAATCTACCTGCGTAGTCGAAAGTGTACATGAGGCAAAAAACCGCTGGGTTATGTTCGATATTCACGCCGATCTGAAGCCAGCGACTTTTCGCTATCGCACAAGTCGAGTGCTGACTTTTTCTGACTGGGCAACGGGCCCTATTAGTGGCAAAACAGAAGACTTGAGTTTCTTCGATCATAAAGAATAGCGATACATCTAGAAAGTAGCCGTGTATCGCGTTGCCTGTGGCGTCAACTCAGCATAAAACGCCCGGATGTCATCGTTGCTGACCCCTTCGATCTGGTAGGGGATCGCCCACGCCCAAAGGCCCGGGTCGATACTCTTTTGCTTCTCCGGGCCAAAGCCCAGATACTTTTTCATAATGTCGGGCGCGTTGTCTTCAATCGTGCCGTAGAGCCGGACACCCGGCACGGTGGGCAGCGTCATCATGGCCCGGCCAATGGCCGACGGGTCACGACTGAGCAGGATAAAGCGCATTTGAAACCGGAATGACGTTTGCTGATACGAGCCGTACGTTTGCGTGTAGGGCTCCGAATCGACCGCAACGCCCGCCGTGGTGTGCATGGACAGCCAGCCTAATGCATCGTCGTCGGTGATGGGCTGCTCAACCGTTGCCGAAAGCTGCTCGGTGTCGAAGTCGGTTGAGAAGTCGCCAGAGAATGCGTACGGCTGACCTGGCACAAACAGCGTGAAGTGCTTCTCGCTGCTGCTGTAGGCGGGACGTACGAGGCCCAGAATGCGCGAGGGCAGCACGTCGCCGTTCTTATCGCGGATGCTGTGGATATCGCCTTCGTAGTTGTGCAGCGCGTCGTTAATGGCGGTGATGATTGGGGCGATCATGGGCTATTGCTCTGTCTTCTGATTAAGCTTTCTGCGTATCTCTACCAGTTCATCAATCAATGAATGCAATAGCATGCTGATCACGAACAGCCCGCCACCAAAGGCAACAGCAAACCATTCGGGTGCGTGATAGGCCATTAAGAATTTGTAGGCCATGAACGCAGAAAAGCCCACGGTTGCGATTTGGAATAGTTTATCAAGAATCTTCATTCTCAGTCCTGCTTTATGATCTTATCAACTCGTTCCTCTGCGTACGCTACGATCGTACCCTCTTCGCTGTCGGACAGGCTCACCACCGGGCCGTAATACGCTTCGAGGTATTCGGCTTTATCGGCCTGCGTTGAGCTACCAAACCCGCCCTCTGCCGTATCGCCGCCGACCGACAGCCTGCGCAAATCGTCCAGCATGGCCCCGGTATCGGTCAGGTCAACCCGATCGGTTGATTTGCCTCGTTCGGTGCGTCGTTTCGCGTAACCGGCTGAGTACGCCCCGATACGCTGCCGGCTCTTGGTTTGCAGCACCTGCCCTTCAGCACCCACGCCCCGATTCCGTACCCGGTCGCGGATCAGATCGAGGCCCATATCCACGCTGTCGCCCAGGATGTCGGGCAGTTCGGTGTCCAGTTGCTCGAACTGACGTTGCAGCGCGGCAATGACTTCGGGGGCGTTGGTGTCGAGGGTGAACATTACTGACCGAGCAGAATACGCGTGTGCCAGTACAAAAGCCCAAGTTCAATGCATGAAGCGATTAAGGTCGACCAAACATTGTAGTTGCCCTTTTTGGGTTCGTTGTGCTTAGCAGAAGCAACACCGACGGCGATTATCGCTAAAGCGAACATTATGAGCATTGGAATCGTGAACATGGTATAGGGTGTTTGAACTGGTTGAACGATTGTAGGCTATCCGAGCATTGACCCACGGTAATACCCAGCCTGCACCTCACTATCCGCCTGCACCACCGGGCCAGGTACGTTGGCCAGGTCCGTCAGAATGCGTCGGGCGATGGGCTTGAGTAGCTTGTACGCGTCATCGCATAGTTTCTCAGCCTTTTCAGCGGCAAATTCCAGGTTGGTATTCGTGTAGAGGTTGATCCGGGTCGAGCCGCGTTTATCATCCATCAGGCAGCTGCCGGTGAGGTGGCGGAACGCGTCGGCCAAATCGAAGGCATAACGCGCAATGACTGCCGACAGTGAATGACTCACTGACGACACAAACCAGAATCGGCAGTCGGTAGCGACAAAGCCTGACGCTGTGCGGTTGGCACCATCCAGCGTACCCGTAGTCATGGTTGCACCACTATCCCCTGTCAGTGGGTTTGCTGCGCCACCTATTTCGGACAGTGTGAGGTTAGGCGACTCAACGCCTACGAATAGGTCCAAGCCATGTAATGGCACATCAAATACCATCGGCTCCGCAAATGGCGTAAAGTTTTGGGGCCCTGTTTTCTGGTAGACTGATTGGTTGTCGAGATAGTCGCCGGTCATCAAATTATAGGCTTTTACCTCGACTGTGGCCGCAATCGCCACCGTCAAATTCGCGTACAGCCCATCAATACGTACCTGCCGATACGGGGCATAAGGCACAGTTAAGCGACATCCCTGCAACCGGCTGTCCATTGTCACAGCTTCGCGTAGGTCCGTGGGCTTGAATTCAAAAACCGACGAGCTGGCCACCGTATGCTTGAACTCGCCCGACTTGTTGAACTCGGTTTCGAGCATGGCTGACAGCTTGCTCAGCGCCAGATCGTTGATCCGTGCCCACGTATCGGCAACGGTCTGATCGTCCTTACGCAGCGCGGTAACCAACTCCGTGCTGATGCCGGGCAGGTCGTTGACGTAGATGCTCCGGGCTTCGTTGTTGAGGCCACGCAGGCCGACGATGGAGGCAAAGGGGTTAGTCATGCCTGTACGATTTTTAGCACTTGTGAGTAGGTCGTATTGAGCGTAAACGATTCGCCATTCAGCATGAAGACCCGGCACCGATCGTTCATGTCGCCACCTTCGTTTTCGCCGGTTGACTTAAACGCGCTGATGTCGCTGATCTTGATTGACATGGGCAGCCATTCTGTCTTATCCGTATCAAGGCCCATGTCGACCATTGACTTGTCGTAGCAGGCTACAAAGCAGTGTAGCCAATTGCCCATTCCTGCGTCGTGTCGGTTATCCATCAGCGTTTCGATCTTCCGAAGGTTGGCACAACAATCGCGTTCGGGTTGTCGGCAAGTGAGACGATGTTTAGGTTTTTGTCGAGGCCGTGGGTGCCCGATTCGAGTTGCCTGGTTTTGGTTTCAAGCCGCTTGAGCCGTTCGGCCCGTTGCTCGGGCGTTTCGTTTTCGTATCGGTTAGTCATGAGCGTAAGTGGGGCGAATGTTGGCGGCTGTTTTCAGGTACGTTTGCGAACGGCTTATCATCGCCTCGGCTTCGTCTTGCAGTTGCTGGGCGCGCACTTGTTGTTGGACAGCCAAACGGTCTTGTATGCTGACCATTACGGCTTCCTGGTCGTGGGGCTCATCACCACAGTGAGCAACGATCATATCCACGACGTACATGACCATATCGGCGTTTGATTTGAGCATTGGCAGCGATGGCGCGATGTCTGGGAAGATCGGGTAGCCGGGCTTAGTCTGCGCGTCAAACGGTGGTAACGGTTTCTCGGCTGGGTTATGCCAGCATTCCAGAACAGCAGCACCATCAACCGACAAATCGGGGTACGTTGCCGGGCCTTTGCAATTCCCTTTGCAGCCGCTTTGCGTTTCCTTTGCAGCTTTGGTGAGCGCATCACGTTCACGCTGCCCGTATTCGCGCAATGCTTTGACTTTTTCGCTTTCAACCACTGTAACCCCCGCCGATTTGCTGACTGCCTCTTCGAGTTTATGCAGCACCTCAGACGCAGACGATGGCAAGGGAAGGACGACCTGTATTCCCTTTTCCAGCTTAGGGGGTTCATCCGCAGGCTCATTGTCGGCCGGATCAAAGAACTCAATGACGGGTTTCGCTTTCTTCTCAGCATCGACAACAATGGATGCTGCTGTCTCGGCAACTGAAGGGTTACCAATACCCAGCTTTTGCAGCACATCGGCGGCGCTGAGCTTCATCAGCGCACCCATCCGCACGTACTCGTAGACATCAATACCGGCCTCACCCTTGCTTTTGATCGCGCCTATCTCTTCCAACGCCTGAAAGAACCGGTTGTCAACGTCGTGACGCTGGCAGAACACCATCGTGTTGACGCGTCGCGGCTTGTCACTGGATAGCTGACCGACCAGTTCGAGAATGGCCTTTTTGTAGCGGGGTTCAAGTACGTGTTGTATCATTTTTCTAAGGGAGCGAGAGGTGAAATGCTGGGATTTGCTTTATGGACATTGGATATTTCTAAGCCGCTTTCTTATAGTGGCCCAGACTTCGGAACGTGGTGTACTCGAAATTGCAGAGGTCGTAGCGCCCGCAGTCCGAGAGGTGCCCGTAGTCGAATTTGTTGCAGTCGTCTTTGTCGAGCTTGCCATCCGTGGCGGTTTTGCACCGCTGCACGTCGGCCGCCAGCACTGGACAGGCTTTGTCGTCAATCTTGAAATCGTCGCCGTAGTGGTGAATCAGGGCGTTGACCACGAAGCGGGCGTCGTCGGTGTGTGGGTTGGCTTTGGGCACCTGATAGTTGGTGTAGTGCGCCCCGTACTGCGACATGTAGGTCTGAGTCAGTCGCCACGCCGACCGGTTGCCAGGCGTTAAGGCGTTGGACGCCCCGCCCGATGCATCGCCGGTGATGTGTAGCTGGTTGCTGCGCCCGTAGGTGTGGGCAATCTCTTTGCAGATGTATTCCAGGTCGAGCCCTTCGCCGCCCTGGTGGATCTCCCGGAAAAACTGTGGCACCTCCACGCCGTTAATCACAGGCTTTTGCCGCAGCGTCACCGAGTTGATCTTATTGAAGTCAAACGAGCAGTACACCGGAATGCGCGGGTTGTAAACCACCTTGCCGAAATGCACCGTCGGGTTGATCTTGTGGAAGTACGGGTTGTCAGGCCGGATAATGCCCCACAGCCCCAACACGTACACCCGGTACTGGTAGGGATCAACGTCTTTGAGTCGTTCCAGCGCCGCGATTCGCTCGGGTGTGATGTACTCGTTATCGCGGTACGTGACGTGGCAACTGCCCACCTGCCCCGCGTAAGCCGCGTCATCGATCAGTTTGCTTTTGATCCAGTGCGATTCAGAGACGGGATTGAGCAGTAAGATGATCTGAATAAACTGCTCAGAACGGGCGCGGCGGTCGATTTCCAGAAAGTCGCCCCATTCGAGTTGGTTGGCCTCTTCGATCAGCACCCGGTAGAAGCCAAACAGCGACTTGAGCGATTCGGGGTCGTTGACGCCCATAAACACGATCTTGCGACCGGTGGGCTTAAAGACGATCTCGCGTTTGTCGCTGCTGTAGAAGAAATCGAACGAGGTGGTGAGCCCCCACGCCAGAATAATAGCCTTGAGTAGTTTGTAACAGGATTCCCGAATGTGGCTGGCCTGTTTGCGCATGACCAGAATATCGGCTTTGGCGGTCATCAGGTCGAGTACAATGTCCTGATGCGCGCTGTAGCTCTTACTGCTATCGGCAGCCCCGAAAAACACGACGTAGCGGTATAACTGCTGCACGACCGCCCGAAACTTGCGGTAGGCGGTGGTGAACAGCTTGGCCGACAGGTGCAGCTTTCTCATTCGGGCGCGATGTCTATAATGATGTCGCCCGATTCCTCGTCGCGCCGTATCCGCTGCACACCATTGGTTTCAACAGCCACCTCGTGTTTATCACGCCACTTCTTGGGCTGGCGGTTTTTAAGCCAGAAGATCAGCGCTGTCGGGTCGGGCGGGTAATGCTTGGTTGTCGGTGTCTCGGTAACGACCCCTTCGTAGGTGCTGAAGTGCGTGTCGTCGTGACTGTAGCCCGTGGCGCGTTTGAAGAGCGATTCGACCACCTCGGCGTCCGCAATGGCTTTGCCCCTTTTTATGGACTCAAAAAACTCTTCGTGTTCTACCTTCCAGTTGTTGACCGTCTGCTCGGTGACATCAAAGAACTCTGCCAACTCGGCGTCTGTATGACCGAGCAGGCAGAGCTTATACGCCTGCTGTGCGTACTCATTACGGTACAGGGTAGGACGACCGCCAGCGTTACCAGTGGCAAAGTCATTCCCTAAGGGAGCAGACATGTAAACGTGAGTGTAGTTGGTGGTACTGTGTTGTAATTCGTACGAATATAAAGAGAAATACGGTTAGTTGTCAAGCAAATAATTAGTGTACTAATAATTAGCAAGTCAAGTAATTGAGCTAAGTAAAAGCCCGACGTGGTGGGTCGGGGGTGGTGGGCCGATCACCGTCTGCTGCCTCAGCCCGTGCCAACCCCTTATTATAGGTGGCGATGACCAGACTGACGATGCGCTCAATAAGCGCATCGTCGTCGGCGTGGTGCGGACTTGCGGTATCATGGTAGTCACTGACCATCTTTTCGGCGCTGTCTCGTATGCTCATGGGTTATGTTGTTTACTGTCGAGCGGGTTTATATGTCTTGACCGAAATGCATGGCGGCTTCGGTCTGAGCCGCGACAAGCGCGTCTCGTTGTTGCTGGGTAAGTTCTTGCCGTAATTTGGCTTGGTATGCCGTCAAGCAGTGCTTCCAGGTAAGCCGATCTGCGCCTATTGTGTCGACCCCTAACACCCGCTGCCAATACGGCGTAATTGTAGCTGGCTTGGCTGGCTGTTTTGGTGTGGGCGCTGGGCTAGATACGTTGGTCGGCACAGCGCCAAAGGGCTTGAGGGCTTCCCCGACGGGCAATAACATGCGCCGGGTAAAACCGCGCAACTCACCAACCGCTAACCGGATTTCGTTCAGATTGCCCGCAATCGTGTCGTACTGATCGCAGGCTAAGCAGAACTGATGCCCTTTGGCCCGAACATGTTCAAACCAGACGGCGACGCCGGGATCATCGACCGTCTTTGGCTGTTGGCTATAGGGGTCACCGTTTTTCTTCAGCTTGGCGTTGGAGGTGATGACCACGCGAATCACGCCCAACATAGCCAACTCCTTACGTAGCGCAGGTAAGGCGTTGGCGATCGTCAACGTAGTGCGTGGCGATTCACGAAACCGCTGCCGTACGCGGTTGACAGGCCAGCAAAGTGGGGCAGGTTTCATCTGATTGTCTCGTTTTCTACTCTCCAACTACTCGGCACCCACCCACCTGAACGTACCTGCTCAGCGGCCAGCTTGAGCAACTTGTCGCGCTTGACAAACCCGCCGCGTATAAACGCCTCTGATCGATGAAACGGCAGCCGAAACACCTGATACGGTGGCTGCTTCTGAACGCCCACGAACTCGAAGAACTTGGCGTTGTCGTCGCTGCTCAAATAGTGCGCCGCCTGCCGGTCGTAATCGTACTCGTGGCACGTGTCGATGAATTCGCTCTTTGATCGACACGAGGTTGTCTTCAAGTCGATCAGGTGTACACGACGCGGCAACACGATGGCATCAATCTTGGCTTTGCAGGGCAGGTTGGTTGTGGGATCTGTCCATGTACGTACCTGCTCACGATCGGCGCTGTTGAGCAGGTGGAACAAATCGCCTTCGCCGCCATTGATCACGGCGTTGCGCATATCCATTAGCCGGAAATACTCGTCGGAAGTGCGCTCAACAAAGGGCGTCTCGTAGACGCTGCATTTTTCTGGCTCCAAAATCAGCGTGTGAAACGCGGTACCAAACGCTAACGTCTCGGCAGATGCCCGAATCGGCTTGCGGCCAAACATGTGGGCAGCCAGGGCGGAGAGGTCGGAGTTGGCCCAATGGGGGAGCTGCCTGTATTCAATGTCGTTCACGGTAGTTGCTGGTTAGCGGTTTCTAGCTTAATCGGGTCGGGCACGTCAATACCCAACGTATCGGCGGCAAACTGTCGGCAGCGTTCGATGTACTCGCTGAAGGCTGCTGTGTCGAGGCTACGCGTTTCGGTCGACAGGGTGATGATGTGGCCGTTTTCGGTCGGGATGTCGCGGCTGTTAAACTGCCGTTTCAACCATTCGTGCGTTTCGCCGTGGGTGAGCCTCTCGCCCGCTACGTCCGACATCGCTGCCTGAATGAGTGGCAACACGACGCCGTGATAATATTTTGACTGCTGGTTGCTGCGCTTGCTGTACACCTTCGTAACCACCACCTCAACCACGCAGTCAGGTACGTTGGCAACGGCGTCGTCAAACTTGTCGCGGTCGCTGATGTAGAGCTGACCAGCAGTGATGTTGCCCAGCGCGGTTATCGTCTTGCCAGCCATATCAAAGGGTTCTGATGCGCTCAATGAACTCTTCGGCCAGGGCAACACGGCGCGCGTTGAACTCGATCAGCAACGCCTTTGACTCGTCGTTTTCTGGCTCTGGAAAAGCCAGATTGCCGATCGACAGCGCGAACTTGTGCAGTAGATTCTTGTCTTTGGCCAGCCGTTGGGTACGTTCCTTATCGGCTTTTTTGCGGGCCTTTTCGTCGGCTTCGGCCTGTTTGGCGGCGTTGGCCTGTTCGGTTTTCCAGTTCGTGAATTCGCTTACGAACGAATCGAATTGACTGTCTTCACGCCAGTACTCAAGTCCACTATTGGGTATGGTCTTGTCGTAATCTGGGTAGGCCCATTTGCCACCTTCCAACGCAAACCCCAAACTGGTAAGCTGCTCGGTACGACGCTTGATCGTTTCGCCTTTGATCCGATACTGTTCGGCTTTCTCTAAAATCCGTTCAGCGGCCCGAACCTTATAAGCATCAAGGTCAACAACCATCTGGTTGAACGTGCCATCCGAACACGCGCGTAGTTCGGCTTTGTCGGTGATGGTCCAAACCCGGTCATAGACAATATGAAATTCATCTTCCTCGTAAGCGCCCATCCCCACCAGCTTGTCAATCCGCAGCGCCAACCGACCGTCGAGCAATTCGTCCTGCTGCCGTTTCAGCGCGGCGGCTTCGTCCTGTTGGCGTTTCTTCTCGGCTTCCACGTCGCGGCGCAGCTGCTCGGCAAATTCCTCGTCTTTGCGCTTCTGCTCAGCGTGGGCGGCTTCGACCTGACCGTACAGCGTATTCCACTCCTCATCGGGCAGCGTGGTCAACTCAATCGCTTCGATCCGGATCTCACCGTACACATAGTAGCCAGCCTGTGACAACACCCCCAACGCATGCAGGGCACTGGCCCGCTCCAACGTTCGGGCCGCTTTGGCGCGCTCTTCGGCGGCGCGGGCTTCGGCAATCTGCCGCTTCCGCTCTTTGTCGGCGTCATCCCAGACAGTCTTCAACGGTCGAGTGAGTGCTTCGGCTTTACGGGCTTCTTCACCAATGCGCTCCCCTTCGGCCTTAATGGCGTCGTATTGGGCTTTGAACGGCGCGGCTATTTTTTTGGCCAGCTTTTCGGCGTCGGTACGCACCTTGACGGCCACCATCGTAAAGTCATGGACGAGGTCGGCTTCGGCCTGCGTTTTGGGTACGCCCAGCGCGGCAATGCGTTCGGCTTCAGTCAGCAACCTGGCGAGTTGTTGGTCGGTGGCGCTGATCGCTTCCAGCTCAGCGGCGGGAATCGTGGCAAGGGTGGTGGGGTCGGGTTGGCTGGATACTTCAGATACGACGGCTTCCAGGGCTTCGGTTTGGTCAGTTGTCATTGGTCAGTTGCGGTTTTTCAATGCGTTGATACTCGACTACCCACACGAAGGGGTTTTTCTCCCATGAGCCGGGGCCATTGATATTGTGCCAGATGAAACGGTATCCATCAACGTACCGGGCGTACTCGTTGACCTCTAATTGACAGCCGTTCTCGCCGTATGGGCGATAGATACCCTGGGTAGCCCCTTCAGCTCTAGCATCGGCTTCGCTGATGTCCTGCAACCGCTCAACGCGTACCGACTTAACCTGTAGCCACATACGGCAGGCAGCGTATGGCATGTGGATGGATGGTTTCCACTGGTAGGGGTAGCCCGCCTTGATGTACTGTTGCCGGTAATCGTCACTGTCGGCGCTCGTCTGGTCGGCCTTATAAGCGTAGGGTTGTTCTTTGGCCCAATGGTGGTCGACCAATGGGCAGTACGTCTCACGTACCCAAAGCACATCACCCGGCTTGCCGTAAGGAGACGAGGCCACCACGTCGGCCATACCGGGCGCCGTAAACACGAAGCAGGGCAAGCCACCTTTGACGGCTATTGGCGTTACGGTCCAATCGTGCCGCAACTGCTCGTTGACAACCTTCAGTTTGCCGGTAATGCGCCGGGTCTGGCTTTTGATGCCCGCCTGATTGGCCTGAACCATCGGGGTAGAAAAGAGTATCGGTATCAGCTTCATTGTTTGATCAGTTTACAGGATTCGGCGCTGACGGTCTTATGCTTGCCGTCGTCGGCCATCAGGTACGCGTTGCCGGAAGGCGACCACGAAACGAACGTGGCGTTGTAGTTGCGGATGTGGATACCACGCCGGGTCACCGTGACCCGTACCCGGCTACCGCGCTTGAATTGTTGGTCGGTGATCATCTTAGATACTCAATCATATGGTTGCCGATATACTCCGTATAGGCAGGGGGGATTGCCTGATCCAGCTCCTTTCTGATCATCCAATCAATGTCCATTGCAGCCCTGCACTCGGCAACCGTGTGTTCACGCCGTTTGCCATTCTCCAATCGCTTCGTGGTGCCTGACACGACCGTTGGGATGAAGTCGTGTTTACAGGCGGGCGTCATAATCAGGACATCGAAGCCGATTTCAAAAAAGCGGTGGCGGTGCGTTTTCAGGCCAAACATGGAGCCGCACAGCATAATCGGATTGTGGAGTTCATGCCGCGCGCCAGGCACATTTTCAATGTCATATGGTTTGCCAGTGGCCAGGAGCAAATCACGGGTTGGGCCGATGAGATCGGGGTGCTTATCCTGATGCTCAGTTGGCGTAAGGACTGAATACCGCTGACATGGGGGCGAGGCATGAAAGGCGTTAAAGTTTTTCCAGTTGTCAGCAAGGTATTGCAGGGCATCAGCCTGAATGAAGCGAAATGGATAGCGGGGTTGTGGACTCCGATCAATACCGACCACCTCGAACCCCGCCCGATGAAAGCCCATGCCAGCCCCACCCGCGCAGCAGAAAAGATCAAGTAGTTTTGGTTTGGCCATTGTCGAAGGGAGAAAAGCGCCCGCCACCTATCACAGCAGCGGGCTATATGGGTAGGGTTACGCGGTGGCAGGGTTGAGGACAGGCGACAACACCGGTTCGTCAATGGCATGAGCGAACGGGTTGTAGTAGTTGAAGGCCGTTTTGATGTTGGCGATGTCGGTCAGCGTTTCCTGCCGAAACACCTTGTAATCCTGGGCGAACGCTTTCAGCTCCGCCGATTTGGCCGGGTCGGCCATCTGGTACGTGAAATCAGCGATGTAGTAGATACCCTTCGGCTGAATCTTGTTATTCTCCTTTTTCTCAGCCGTGGCCGTAATCACTACGTCAGCGAGCGTCAGGTCATCGTAGTACAGCGGCTCGATCAACCGGAAGATGTTGTCAATGCTGTAGCCGTGAAACAGCACCGCCGACACGCAGTTTTTCTCATCAATGAAGAACAGCTCAGCCCAATTCTTCGTACCCATGTTCAGGATGTTATCGGTGAAGATGCGCCAGGCGATGGGCTGAAAGGTGAGGGTACGACCTACCTTATCCGTGCCGTTGATGTTGAATACCCCTTCTTTGGCATCGAATCGGTACTGTCTCGGGTGCCCTTCGAGGTACTTGTACTTGCTGACTGCTTCGCCGGTATCGGTGTTAAGCACTTGATAGGGCTTGAGCATGGCCTGCGCATCGGCAGGTACGTTGGTTGCGGTTTCTTTATTCATTGGTATTGGGGAGTTTGAAAGGGGTTGATTAATTGTCGATCCAAAGCCAGTTTTCGGCAGTGGGTATGACTGATTTCAAGTCGCCGCCAGCAGGGATGAACCAAGAGCCATTAGGGAATTCAAGAATCAGTACCTGTGGGTGCTTTTCGTTTTCTGGCAACTGGCTTAATGTGTGCTGGTAGCCAACTGAGTTGAGGTAGCCACTGAGCGGATCAGCAACCAGCCAACCAGTGCCGTTGATGGTGTCGAACGTACCCTCGAATCCAGAAAAGAACTCTTGGCTGATCTTGGTGATCTCGGCTTTTTGCGCGTCTGTCATCGTCTATCGTTACCCGCTACCGGGCGGTTGGGGGTTGGTGAAAACATCAATTGCCCGCACAGGCTTACCCGGCCCTCTAGCCAGCCATCGTAGAAGCTCGACCACTCCAATTCGTAGCGTTTCAACTGCTCGAATCGCTCGTTGACTTCGCCAATCATGGCCTCACCGTCTAGCGTGAGTTTTTCCAGCCAATGCGTCATCGGCAGGTTGTCGGGCGGTGAGTTGGTGCCGCCGACGTCGCGCATGTTCCAGCCGTGTTCGGTCAGCCGGTAGACGCGATGGTTGCCGGCCTGGTCAATCGTGGTAACCCATTCACCCAAAGGGGGCAGCCGGTCAACGATGGGCACTGTTCTGTAGATTATCATTGCTGTTTATGCGTGTTAGTTACTTACCCGATTACCAGCCGATCCGCCCGAAACGAGCGCCAGCCATTCACCTCTGTATCGAAATACCGGATCGCCAACGAAGCCAGATTCTCCGCCTTACCACCCTCGACCACCGGAGCCGCCCCGTAGTAGCCAATTGCGGTACGTTCGCTGCCGTCTTCTTTCACGTAGGTGAAGCGCGTGGGTGTTACCAGCATCTGGGCTTTGAGTTTGATGGTCTGCCATGCACGTTTGAGGGCATCGGCCATTGACAGGCCGGTGGCGCGAAGCGAGTGGGCGAGGTGGAAGAGTTGGCGTTTCATGGCGTTGTGCTGTTGTTGTCGTTTTGATGATGTAAATGTAGTATTTATATAAATATCTGTCAAGTATTGAAGCGAAAAAGATGTAAAATAATTGACAGTTAATGTACGAAGGCTCGAAAAATTGTCAGGCGATAAGGCTCATGATCTAATTATGTGTCAAGAAATACGGCGCTCGTGACCCCAACATATAGTGGGGTCACGAGCATTCGACCGTATCGACTCTATCGGTTCTATCGGAGTCGGTTAGCGAACCATCAGGCCTTCGACGTTGGTTGAGTCGCTAAGAATGGACTGAGTCGGGAATCGGTTAACATTCCTTAAATTGTTCGCTTAAACCGCCATTTGCAACCGCAGGTACGTTTACTTTGTTAAGGGGTAAGTTGCTGAAAGGCCCAAACTGAAGGCCTAATGCTCATTTAATGAGCCTAACCGGCATCCAGACTATTATTGCAACGCTCGACGGGTCTGTGGGGTCTTGCTGTTACTTATGAATCAATCGATTGCACGCTATATAGGTTGTTTCCTGCTGTTGCTGGGCCTGCTGGGTACGTTCTCCGACGCCCTGGCGCAGGGGCAGGATAGCCAGATCACCTTCACGGGGATCATTACGGGAGGGAAGAACAGTGAGCCGCTACCCCTGGCCCGCATCTTTATCCCCCGCGCCGGTAAAGGCGTGCTGTCGGCTTCCAACGGCTATTTTGCGCTGCCCGTTTACCCCGGCGATAGCGTGATTTTCAGCTACGTGGGCTACAAAACGCAGTACCACATCATTCCCCGCCGCCTCACCGAGCAAACCTATTCGGCCGTAGTGGCTTTGCAGGAAGATGTAAAGTTGCTGTCGGAGGTGAAGGTTTACCCATACCCCACGGAAGAGCTCTTTAAGCAGGCGCTGATCAACATGAAGCTGCCCGATCAGAAAGACCGCGATGCGCTGGCCAAAAATACCGATGCGCAGGCGCTGTTGCGGGCTTCGGCCGCCACGCCAATGGGCGCGCTGTCGAACCACCAGTACTTCATGAATCAGCAGTTTCTGGGTCGGGAGTCGTTTGCCAACCGGGGGGCAGTCACCACCTTTCCGTTCCTGAATCCGTTTGCCTGGGCCAACTTCATCAAGTCGGTGAAGCGTGGCGATTTCAACACCAAAGAGTACCGGCAGGGGCTGAACAATGCGCCCCCGGAGAACATCCGTCGCGACGACATTCTCAGGAATTGACCCCAATGCGTTGATTTATCCGTTACTCCACGTAGTCCAGTTCTTTGCCGTAGGTTTCATCGAGTGTAGCCAGTGACCAGGCGGCCAGCCCAAAGCAAACCGCGCCTACCAGGGCACCAGCCCCCAATGGCCCCAAGGCGGGTAGCGTTTTCAGCGATTGATACGCCGGAATCGATAGTAACGTCGTCGCCCGCACATTATTGGCAACGGAGGTGGTCGCTGTGGCTCGTAGGTTGGTGCCGAAGCTTTCGGCTGTCACGGTCAGGAACATGGCGATGTAGCCAATGCCAAAGCCAAGCAGACCGCAGACGAGGTAGAATAGAGAAGCCGAGCCGATAAGCCCCGACAGGTAAACGACGACAAAGACGCCCGTAAAGGCCATCATCCAGCCGATGGCACCCCGCCGCGACCCGAGCCACTGACTGAATACCCCGCTGAACAGATCGCCCGCTACCATGCCGATGTAGGTGTACATCACGCATTTGCCGGGAATGATGGCCTCTGCGATCCTCAGTGCTTTGCCAAACTCATTGCCAAAGGTGGCCAGCAGCCCGATAACGAAGTAGGTCGGCAGCGAAATGCCCATGCAACGCAGGTAGCGCAGAAACCGATCACGGTTGGCAAAAAAAGCACCGAAGTTACCCCGCCGAACGGTCGTTTGCTGCACCTGCCGGAACAGCCCCGACTCGAACACACTCACGCGGAGCAGCAGCAAAACCAGCCCTAAGCCACCGCCGATCAGGTACGTGAGCCGCCAGTTGCCCGATGCGCTCACGGTCAGGAAAGCCGCCACGGCCCCCAACAGCCCAACTCCGGCGACCACACTCGTGCCGTAACCGCGCAGGTGTCGGGGCAGAATTTCGCTCACCAGCGTAATACCCGCGCCCAGTTCGCCCGCCAGCCCCAGCCCGGCCATGAACCGCAACCAGGCATACGTTTCTGCGGATTGAACATACCCGCAGGCGATGTTGGCCAGCGAGTAGGTGATAATCGAGCCGAACAGCACCGACAACCGGCCCCGTTTGTCGCCCAGAATGCCCCACAAGATGCCGCCGAGCAGCAAACCTGCCTGCTGAAAATTGTAGATGCGCCCTCCAATAAGCGAAATGTCTTTTTCGCTCAGTCCCAACTCGGTAAGGCTGGGCACCCGCACAATGTTGAACAGCAGCAGGTCGTAGACGTCGACAAAATAGCCAAGCGCGGCCACCAATACGGGCAGGCTCAGCACGGTGCGTAGCGGAGAGGTAGGCATGAGAAGAATAATGTATAATGCACAATGTACGATGTACAATGGGCTGATGCGAGCCGCTTTGTTAATGCGTTAGCCCATTGTACATCGTACATTGTGCATTATACATTACATATTGATCGCCCGGTTGTCGGTAGCGGCCAGACAGGCCTCTTTGAAGGCCTCCGTGTAGGTTGGGTGAGCGTGTGACATCCGGCTGATGTCTTCCGCCGACGCGCGGTATTCCATCGCTACCACGGCCTCGCCAATCATATCGGCCGCGCGTGGACCAATGATGTGTACGCCCAGAATTTCGTCGGTTTCTTTGTGAGCCAGCACTTTTACGAGCCCGTCAATGTCCATCGACGCCCGCGCCCGGCCCAGCGCCTTGAACGGGAACGTACCCAGCTTGTAGGGTACGGCCTTGGTTTTCAGCTCCTCTTCGGTGTAGCCTACCGCCGCTACTTCGGGCCAGGTGTATACCACGTTCGGGATGAGCACATAATTGATGTGCGGCTTCTGACCGGCGATCGTTTCAGCGATGAACACGCCTTCTTCTTCGGCTTTGTGGGCCAGCATCGCACCCCGGATCACGTCGCCGAGGGCGTAAATGTGGGGCACTTTTGTCCGCAGATGATCGTCTACTTCGACCTTTCCGCGCTGATCGGTAGCCAAACCCGCCGCTTCCAGGTTCAGACCGTCCGTGTAGGGCCGACGACCCACCGATACCAGGCAGTAGTCGCCCGTTAGTGTGATTTGCTCGCCTTTCGGCGTATCGACGCTGACCACGACCTCATTGCCCGTGTTCTCAACCTTCGTGACTTTATGGTTGAAGTAGAAATCAGCGCCCAGCTTTTTCACGGCCTTCTGCAATTCCTTGCCCATCGTCTTGTCCATCGTCGGGATCATCGAATCGGCAAACTCAACGAACGAGACCTTGGCGCCAATCCGCGCGTAAACCGAGCCCAACTCCGCCCCGATAACGCCCGCGCCGATGATAATCAGGTGCTTGGGGATTTCGGGCAGTTTCAGCGCCTCGGTGCTGGTAATCACGCGCTGCTTATCAATCGGCATCGAGGGGAACGAGAGCGGTTTCGAGCCCGTGGCGATCACGATGTTTTTGCCGCTGATCGTTTCTTCACCGCTGCCGTCCGACTTTACGATCTTCACCGTATTGGCATCGACAAACGAGCCCATGCCGTAATAGGTATCGATCTTATTTTTCTTCATCAAAAACGCGATGCCCTTCGTCGTCTGATCGACCACGTCCTGCTTCCGCTTGATCATCTGCGGCAGATCGACGGCCAGTTGATCGAGCTTGATGCCGTGCTCGGCAAACGTGTGGCTGGCGTTGTAAAAATGCTCCGAGGAGTCGAGCAAGGCTTTAGATGGGATACAGCCCACATTAAGGCAGGTGCCGCCCAGCGCGTTGTATTTCTCGATAATGGCTGTTTTCAGCCCAAGTTGAGCGCAACGGATGGCGCCCGTGTAGCCGCCCGGCCCCGAGCCGATGACGATAACGTCGTATGCTTGCATGGAATTCTGAATTGTCTCGTACGAATTGACGCGTGAAGTAACGTCCTGTTTGACAACACTAATAGCGTTATAAAAATTTTCTCACGCTTTGGGCCGCTTAACTACCGCTAAGATGTGTGATGTGGTTGATCCGCTGTCGAACACGCCGACGCTCCTGGTTTCGATGGGAACGAGTGGTACCAACGCCCAGCCTTGCTTGCCGAGATGGCTAAGCTTTCCCTGACAATTGCCCAACTCATCCATGCGAAACCCAAGCGACAGGTAGTCCCACATAGCCCTAAAAAGGTAAGGTTCAATGGCCAGGGTCCAACGTGGGTGACGTTGAATCTTGGCCATTGAACCTTGAACCGTTGGTTTAAACACCCAGCAAAATGCGGGTCGGATCTTCAAGCAGTTGCTTCACGCGCACCAGGAAGCTAACCGACTCTTTACCGTCGATGATGCGGTGGTCGTAGCTGAGGGCCACGTACATGATCGGCCGAACGACGATCTCGCCATTCACGACGACAGCCCGCTCCACGATGTTGTGCATCCCCAGAATGGCCGATTGCGGCGCGTTGATGATCGGCGTCGACAGCATCGACCCGAAAATACCGCCGTTGGTGATCGTGAACGTACCGCCCTGCATCTGTTCGATGGTCAGTTTGTTATCACGGGCCAGACCCGCCAACCGGATGATCTCCTTCTCGATACCGTCAAACGACAGTTGCTCGGCGTTCCGAATAACGGGCACCACCAGACCGCGCTCCGACGATACCGCAATTGAGATATCGCAAAAATCGTTGTACACCATCTGATCACCGTCGATCATGGCGTTTACGGCCGGGAACTCCTGCAACGCGATGCAGACCGCTTTCGTGAAGAACGACATGAACCCGAGGCCCACGGCGTGCTTCTCCTTGAACTTGTCTTTGTACTTGGCGCGCAGATCCATGATCGGCTTCATATCGACCTCGTTGAAGGTCGTCAGCATGGCCGTTTCGTTTTTCACGGCCACCAGGCGGCGGGCAATCGTTTTCCGCAGCGAGGTCATTTTCTCGCGCCGCTGGGTACGTTGGCCGGTACGGTCCGGCGATCCGGGGGCGCTCGGAGCCTGCGGTGCGGGCGCCGGTGCGGCGGGCTTCTGCGCCGCGGGGGCAGGCTGAGCCGGAGCCGGTTGTGGCGCTGGCGCGGCGCTGGCTTTCTGGGCGTCTTCTTTCGTGATCCGACCGCCAACGCCGGTACCGGCTACCTGCGCGGGCTCAACGCCTTTTTCGGCCAGAATTTTGGCGGCGGCAGGCGACGGGTAATTGGCGGCGTAGCTACCGTTGCTGCTGCCGTTGGCAGCCTGAGGCTGTGCGGCCGGAGCGGCTGGTGCCGACGTACCTGACGGCTGCGCTGCACCCGTTGACGCGCTGGCTTCAATGCGGGCGATGGTCGCGCCGATGGGCAGCGTCTGACCGGCTTCGGCAACGATACGCAACGTACCGGCGGCTTCGGCGGGCAATTCAAACGTGGCCTTGTCGGATTCCAACTCGCAGAGGGTTTCGTCCATCGACACGCTGTCGCCGTCTTTTTTGCTCCAGGCGGCAATGGTCACTTCGGTGATTGATTCACCAACGGCCGGAATTTTTACCTCGATCGTGCTGGCGGCCGTTGACGGCTGCGCTGGCGCAGCGGCGGGCTCGGCTACAGCCTGAACCGCCGGTTGCGGCTCGGGGGCTGGTTGAGCGGGTGTTGCGTCAGCCTTGGGCGCTTCGGCCTGGGGGGCGGCAGGGGCGGAGGCTGCGGGTGCAGCACCGGCAGCATCGATGGTGCAGATGGTCGCGCCAATGGGCAGCACGTCGCCGGCCTGCGCCATAATGTGTAGCACACCTTCGGCTTCGGCCGGTAATTCAAACGATGCTTTGTCGGAATCGAGCGTGCAAAGCACCTCATCGACCTTTACCGTATCACCCTCTTTCTTCAACCATTCACCCACCGTTACCTCCGTGATCGACTCACCTACAGCGGGCACTTTTACTTCAATAGCAGCCATTTTATGTGTTTGGAAGGGTTTTCAGTGGTCCGTTCTCGGTTGCGTTTGGCTCACTGCCTGTAGCATGATGAAATCCTGTGTTCTCGTTGTAAGAAGCGAAACAACAAAATTCCTCCTGTAATGGGCAAGGGCAATGGGAAAAACACAACTGAAAACTGACCACCGAAAACGGAACAACTCGTTTTATTCAAATGCTTTTGCGACTAACTCGTTCTGCTCCTGCGTGTGCACTTTGGCGAAGCCAGTAGCGGGCGACGACGCCGACTCACGACCGATGTAGCGGAGGTTGCGCTCCCGCATCCGGCGCAGCATAAACGACCAGTAGCCCATGTTTTCCGGTTCTTCCTGCACCCACACCAACTCAGGTTTCTTGTATTGGCTCAGGGCGGCGTCGAGTTGCTTCACCGGAATGGGATAGAGTTGCTCCATCCGAACGATGGCCACGTCGTCGCGCTTGTCGGCCTGTTGCTTATCGAGCAGATCGTAGTAGACCTTACCCGTGCAGAGCAGAACGCGCTTCACCTTCTTGGGGTCGGCGTAGGTATCGCCAATCACTTCGCGGAACGTACCTGAGGTCAGCTCGTCGATCGACGAAATGGCCTGCGGATGACGCAGCAGCGATTTGGGCGACATGATCACCAGTGGCTTGCGGAACTCCCAGGCCAACTGCCGACGCATCGCGTGGAAAATGTTGGCCGGCGTGGTGATGTTGGCCACCACCATGTTGTTTTCGGCGCAAAGTTGCAGGTAACGTTCGGGGCGGGCGTTTGAGTGCTCCGGACCCTGGCCTTCATAGCCGTGGGGCAGCAACATGACCACGCCATTCTGAATGCCCCATTTCGATTCACCTGCCGCAATGAACTGATCGATCATTACCTGGGCGCCGTTAGCGAAGTCGCCAAACTGCGCTTCCCAGATCACCAGTGCGTGCGGCGCGGCCATCGAGTAGCCATATTCAAAACCCAGCACGCCGTATTCCGACAGCAGCGAGTTGTAAATCTGGATGGGTAACTGCCCGTCTTGAATGTGGTTGATGGGCGTGTAGAGCGTATTGTTGGTCGAATCGTGCAGCACGGCGTGGCGGTGCGAGAACGTACCCCGCTGCACGTCCTGTCCACTCAGGCGAACCACTTTGTTTTCGAGCAGAATCGAGCCGTAGGCCATTTGCTCCGCCACCGACCAGTTGACCTGCTTCGTTTCGAAGATCATCTTCTTGCGGTCGGCCAGCAGTTTTTCAATCTGCTTCAGTGGCTTGAACCCTTCGGGCACCGTTACCAGCGCCTGCCCGATTTTCTCGACGGTTTCGGCCGAAATGCCGGTTTGCGGTGATTGGTCGAAGTCTTCGGTTTTGGCGTAACGCAGGGCCGCCCATTGCTGATCGAGGCGTAGCGGTTTGTAGGGCAAACCGGGCTTCTGCTTCACCATGTCGAGGCGATCCTGCAGGAGCTTTTTGAACTCCGCATCCATCCGGCTGGCGAGTTCGGCATCCACGTCGCCGCGCTCAATCAGCAATTTGCTGTAGAGTTCGCGGGGGTTGTTATGCTTCTCGATCGCCGAGTACATCGTCGGCTGCGTGAACTTCGGTTCGTCTGACTCGTTGTGGCCATACCGACGGTAGCAGACCATGTCGATAAACACGTCGCGCTTGAACATCTCGCGGAATTCGACGGCCAGTTTAGCGCAGAAAATCACCGCCTCCGGGTCGTCGCCGTTGACGTGGAAAATCGGCGCGTCGATGATCTTGGCTACATCAGAGCAGTAGATCGACGAACGGGCGTCATCAAAATCGGTGGTGAAACCAACTTGGTTGTTGATCACAAAGTGCAACGTACCCCCGGTCTGGTAGCCGGGCAACTTGGCCATTTGCGTCACTTCATACACAATGCCCTGACCAGCCACGGCCGCGTCGCCGTGAATCAGGATAGGCATGATTTTGGCAAAATCGCCGGCATACTCTTCGTCGGCCTGCGCCCGCACGAACCCTTCAACGACCGGGTTGACGGCCTCCAGGTGCGACGGGTTCGGGGCCAGCTTCACGCTGATCTCCTTGCCTGCGGGCGTCTTGGTCAGGCTCGAGTAGCCGAGGTGATATTTTACGTCGCCATCGCCGTGTACCTGCGAGGGTACGCTGCCTTCAAATCCATCGAAAATGGCTTCGTAGGATTTGCCCAAAATGTTGGTCAGCACGTTGAGCCGACCCCGGTGGGCCATCCCGATCATCACTTCCTCAACGCCTAGATCGGCCGCGCGGCTGATAATGGCATCGAGGGCAGGGATGGTCGTTTCGCCACCTTCGAGCGAGAAACGCTTCTGCCCCAGGTACTTGGTGTGCAGGAAGTTCTCGAAAATGCTCGCTTCGTTCAGCTTTTCCAGAATCCGCTTTTTCTCGGCGGGCGTGGGGCTAAACGTCAACGCTTCTTTTTCGATCTTGTTCCGCAGCCAGTTCTTGACGTCGATTTCGCGGATATACATGTACTCGAAGCCAATACGGCCCGCGTAGATGGTTTCCAGCGATTCCATGATTTTACGCAGGGTGGCGGCGCCAATGCCGAGCAGTTTCCCGGCTTCAAAGGTGGTGTCCAGATCGGCCTCCGACAGCGCGTAGTCGGCCAGGCTCAGGCGGGGGTTACGGTCTTTGCGCTGACCAATCGGGTTGGTTTTCGCCAGGAGGTGCCCGCGCGACCGATACGCTTTGATCAGGCTGGCTACCGATACTTCTTTTTCACTGTGTTTGGCATCAACGGGTACGGTTTGGGCCGCCGAGGCCACGCCGTTTGTGCCATTACCATTCCCGTTGGCGGCCTGTTCGCCATAGGCTAACGAGAACTCAAAGCCTTTAAAAAACTGCTGCCAACTGGTGTCGACCGAGGCGGGATCTTGCTTATACGACTGGTACAACTGGTCGATATAAGCCGCATCGGAGTTGGCTACATATGAATACTGGTCCATGATTGGTTGCAACGCGCTGTTTAACCGACAAAGGTAAGGTAAAGCCTATGAATGGGTGGACACAACACTTGTTTTTATCCAACTTACGCCGGGCGTAGTGGCGTTTTTATGGATACAACCCTATTTAAGTGGAATTAGTTAGTAAGTGGCCCGCCGTTATGGGCGATTCCTGCAATGACCGCGCCGGGTTAAACGTTAACGGTTTTGAGGCAATCGGGTAACGCTGGTAACGCTTTCGCACTGAGCCGGTTTGTCAGGTTAACCTAGCCGTTAGGTAGATAAACTAAGCGAATAGTGCGGAATAGAAACGTTATTCTGGCCGAAATTTGGCGTACTTAGCCGCTGTTCGTCCGACTATATGAAACAACTCTTCGCGCTGCTGTTGCTGCTTTACTCGACAACAGGCTGTGAGCCGTTCAACCTGGAACGCAAAAACTTTGCTGATTGCAAGGCACCCTCGGCCACGGTGGCCACCACGGTCAATCGGCTTCAGGTCAACGCCACGCTGACCAATCCCAACCAGGAGTTTCGTACAATCGAGTGGGATTTTGGCGATGGGCGCAGCCTGCCGCAGGTGGGTACCAAAGCCGCCTATCTCTACGACCGCCCCGGCACCTACACCGTACGCGCCAAACTCACTACCGTGTGCAGCCAGACTACGACCGCGTCGCGTACGGTCAGCGTTACTGAATAAGGCGCTTGCCTGCCCCGAAACCGGCTGGCAACGTACCCACAACTCTATTCCCACGAATTGCTTCTTACTATGCCATCATCCTTACTACACTCGGGCATGTTGCTAGTTGCCGGCTGGCTGATCGCGCTGGGCGCGTCGGCGCAGGGCCGGGTCAGCAATGTTCGCATGCGCGCGCTCAACCAGCAGTCGATCGAGGTGTTGTACGATCTGCGAAACAGCCAGCCCACCGATTCGGTCTATATGCGGCTGCAACGCCGGAACGGCAAACTGATCGTGCCCAGCCGGGCGTATGTCAGCGGCGACACGGGCATGCGCCAGACCGACGGGCGCGACCGGCGCATTGTCTGGAACCTGCGCCGCAACGGCTACACCCTGCGCGAAGAACTGCGGGCGCTGGTGTTTGTGAAGCAACTGGGCCTGCAGGGTAATCCTATAATCGCCGATGTGCCTGAGAAGCGCTCGAAGGAATCACGCCGCCGCGCCGCCGAACCCGATACGGCGTCGGTCGCCACCCGCCCGTATCGCGGCCCCGGCTGGGCGTTGTTGTCGGCACTGGCGCCGGGAATTGGCAATATCTTTGTGCAGACGCCCCGGCCCAAGGTGGGGCTGCGGCCGCTGGTAACGGTAGCCGCCTATGGCCTGCTGATCTACGGCGCCGGGCAACAGGGCGAGGCCGCTCAGGCCTACGAAAACTACACTCTGTCGGGCAGCAACGACGTGGGTGAGCCTTTTTATCAGCAAGCCAACACCGCCCATCAGCGTTACTACATTGCCACACGGGCCGCCGCCGCGATCTGGGTAGCTGATATTGCGCTCACGGTACTGCGAGGGATCAAAAATCAGCGGCCCGACAAGCGTGGTCAGGCGGTGAGCGTCAATCTGTCGTATCAGGCCAACGTACCTGTTGCCGTTGTGCGTTATTCTTTTTAGCCATCATGCGTACGCTATTTTCTATAAGCTGCTTTTTGCTCACCACCGCTGTGGCCGTGGGGCAGAAAGCACCCATTGTTTCGTCGGCCAGCAACTGGGCTGTGCTGGTCATTACACCTGCCGATACCGTTGCGAAAGCCGGTAACGAAGCCGTGGCATCCGGTAAAACGAAAGCCACTAAGGCCACCCGCAGCAAGGCCAAGGCCACCGCACCATCGCCCGCCCCAGCCGTTACCAGTACGTCGCCTGAACCGACAAGGGTTGCTGAGGCACCTGCGCCCGAGAAAGCCCCCGCCGAACGTACCCCGGATCGGCTCCCGCTGCCCAAACCGTCTACGGCCCCCAAAGGCACGTCGCGGTCGTTTCTGGAAACGTTTGCCGACAACCATAATGGCTGGCTGACGGGCCGCCGCAACGGGTTTGAACTCGAATTGGCCGACGATAACAGTTACTACATTCGGAGTCAGCGCCCCGTCGATAACGGGCAGAGTCTGGCGCGCCCCGGCCGCAGCTACATCAAACTCCCCGACAACCTGAACCTCAACCGGGCCGACACCTTCACGGTATCGGTGGAAATGGTGATGCCACCGGGTATTGCGCCCGACGCGGGGCTGCTTATCGGCGTGAAAGACACGAGCAATTACTGTCAGTTTCGGCTGCTCGATAAAAACAAAGTGGCCCTATACACCCGCGTCAACGGCACATCGCAGGCGGGCTACATGGCGGGGAAACCCACGCTGGCCAAAGTACCCATCGATGTCAAACGCAACACGCTGACCATCCGCCGAACGGGCGATCAACTGCACTTCTACATCAACGGTCGCGAGGTGGAAGACAGCCCCCATCCATACCGGCCCTTCAAAGGCAATGGTATCGGATTCATCAGCTACGCCAACGCCGTAAAATTCCAGTACCTGACCGTGCAGTTAGGGAAGTAAGCGTATGCAACGCTTACCATCCAACGACCTATGGCTACTCCCTGATCCGGTCGCCGTTGCGGTCGATGTCGTAGCTGTTACCGTTGATGCTGACGCGTGCCCGCCCGTCGTTGTAGACCTCGATCGCGTCGTAAACGGGGAGGACCATCCAGCGGCCTTTGCGCCACAGGCCCCACTGTCCATCTTTTTTGGCGGGCCGTTCGCCATACTGCCCTACGTCGTTCAGTAATTCGTCGTACGGTTGATCACGGGGCGATGTTGTTGCCCGCGCCGATTCGTTGGACCGGGCATCCGGCGACGCAGGGGGGGTAGTGGAGGTTGTACGGCGTTTTTTCTTCCGACGGCTGATGCCCTCAGTCGGCTGGGTACGTTCCGAACGAGCTACCGTATCGACCTGATCCGTCGTCGTTTGATTGTCATTGGGTGACGATTTGCCGCTTTTAATCAGGAAAATGACAAAGCCAATGAGCCCGCCCGCAATGAGCAGGGCGAAAAGCATGTCGCGCAGGCCCGTGGAAGGCGCTGGCTTGGGGACGGTCGCTACCGGAGGGGGGGGCGTCGGTAAAGGAGTCGTAGGAGCGACCGTCGGTTGAGTGGGTTTGTTTTCCCACCAGACAAGGTGGCGCCAATCGGTCGACGTGAGTTTGTCGCGCAGGGTGGGGCCAGTTGGCTCGGTTTCCGACGCGTAGAAATTGTCGCGCAGGTAGGCCAGTACGGCTTCGGCCAGTTTGGCTTCGTCGTAATCGATGGTGCGAAACAGCGTGCGAATCACCGCGGCCGGGATATGCTCCTTGTAATCGTCTAAGCTGTGGCGCACCTTCTGGCGCATTGCCTCGGCCGCATCAGGCGCCGGGGGAATAGGGGGCGCCGGTGGCGGTATAGGCTGGGCTGGCGCAACGGGCTGAGCCGGTTGCGGCGTTGGCTCGGCATCGGGAAGCTGGGCCAGAATGCGCGGCACCCACTGCTCGGTCACAAACGACCGCGATAGCCCTAATCGCTCGGCTTCGAGGGCAAAGCCGCCAATCTGCACGTCGGACAGCCGTTTTTGGGTGTCGACGGCGATTTTTCGGATGACGGCCTGCAACTCCAGAATCTTGCTGAACTGGGCATTGAGCGGACGGGCCACGTCGTCGACAAGCCGTAAAAAATCGGTGATACCCAATTCGCGTGCTTCGGTGGGCAGTCCGGTCCGGTTCCATTGCCAATCGGCGATGTTGCCTTCGTGTAAAACCAGTTCGTTCTTGATGCGTTCGCGTAATTCGTCCAGCGACATAGGTATAATGGGGCCGTCAAGCGGAGGCAATCGGGTCGCCTGGCCGTTTGGGTACGAAGGTAACGCGCAATCGGGCGTTTTGCCGTGAATCGAAGGCCGCATTGCGCGAGAATGTGCCTATTTGGCTGGAAAACAGCGCTGGGTACAAGTACGGTTAATCGGACCCGCAACGAATAGGTTGTACCTGCGGGAATTCGATTAGTTAGTAGACGGTAGCAGCGATCAGGAACCGATTGCTGGAGGTGATAGTTAACTCGGTTGACGATTTATACGCACTGCATGAAACAACGGCTACTGATTTGGTTGTTGCTTGCCCCACTTTCTTCAGTTGGACAGACTACCGATACCCTTCAACGTACGCCTCAACTCGACGCGTCGGACCTGGCCAAGCGCTGGTTTGGCATTAAACTCGTTCCCGGTAACGATTCGACGTTGTCGAAACCCCAATGGGCGGTGTTGCCCTCGCTCAACTACCAGCCAGCTACCGGCGTGGCCGTCGGCGGCATTCTGACGACCTCCTTTTACCCGGCTCAGACACCACGTACCCGGCTCTCGACGGCCCATTTGTATGCGGGTTATTCGCAATTTAATCAGGTGCTGGTAACGGCTATCAGCAACCTCTGGACGCGCGGTCATCGGTTCAATATTCAGGGCGATTGGCGTTTTTACAATTTCCCGACGACTACCTACGGCTTGGGCAACCAAACCCAGCTGGCCGACGCCAGTGATCTGGATTACAACCACATCCGGTTCTACCAGATGGCCTACCGGGCCATTGCCCGCGATTACATGATCGGGGTCGGCTACCTGCTCGATTACCATTTCGACATACAGAATACCAGCCTCAACGGTCAACTCACGGATTATGATCGCTACGGTCGCCAGGTACGTTCCACCTCGTCGGGGCTGGCCGTGGGGGTGTTGCGTGACCGCCGCGACAACCTGAACAACCCCACCGGCGGCTCTTATTTTCTGGCGCAGTATCGGCACTACGATACGTGGCTGGGGAGCAATGTCGATTACGACGCCATCTGGCTCGACTACCGCCGCTATGTGCCGCTGGGTGGCCGACTGGAAAAGCAACTGGCTTTCTGGGGCTTCAACTGGACGACGTTTGGCAACGGCGTGCCTTACCTCGATCTGCCCAGTACGGGCTGGGACACCTACAACAACAGCGGGCGAGGCTACGCCATGGGGCGTTTCCGGGGGCCGGCTCTGGTTTACGTCGAAGCCGAATACCGAACCGAACTGACGGCCAATGGGCTGCTGGGCGCGGTGTTATTCGCCAATGCCCAGACGGTGCACAACTGGCTTGGCGATCCGCTCAAAACCACGCAGGAAACGGCGGCGCTGCACACGACCAAAATCTGGCCGGGGGTTGGTGGAGGACTTCGGGTGAAGGTCAACAAAAACGCCCGCACCAATCTGGCCATCGACTACGGCTTTGGTGCGGGCGGTTCGCATGGACTCTATTTCAACCTCAACGAGGTGTTTTAGGCTACGAGATTACATTCCAGAGGTGGGCGGGGGCCAGCTTGTTTTTCAGCTTGTGCTCGCCGACGCTCTCGCAGTGGAACGACTCTTTTACTTTTTCATAACAGGCCTGCGTGATCAGGATCTGGCCCGCTGAGGCCGTCGATTGCAGGCGCGAAGCCGTGTTGACGATGTCGCCGATGACGGTGTAATCGAGGCGGCGCAGGGCTACCGAACCAATATTCCCCGAGACAACCTCACCACTGTTGAGGCCAATCGACACTTCGGGCTGGTAGGGTTTGCCCGATAGTTCTTCCTGAATGGCGGCGATGTTTGACCGGATGGCCAGACAGGCTTCGATGGCCCGGTCGGTGTGGAATTCGCCCTGGAAAACGGCCATCACGGCGTCGCCCATAAACTTATCGACGTACCCACCCTGATTCAGGATTTCCTTCACCATCACATCGAAGTACTTGTTGATCAAGGCAACCACGGTCTCGGGCGTTTCGCGCTCGGCGATGGCCGTAAACCCGCAAATGTCGACAAAAACAATGGTGGCGGTGCTGGTTTCACTGGCCGTCAGCGACTGCTCAAACTCCGAGCGAGTCATGAACTTCAGGACGCTCTCATCCACGTACATGCGCAGGATGTTGTTCTCTTTCACGGCCTGTAGCGTCTGCCGCAGGTCGTGAACGTGCCGGATGGTCTTCTGCATCGTCAGTTCGAGGTCTTCGAAGTTGACGGGCTTGCACACGAAATCATAGGCCCCCCGGTTCATGGCTGTCCGGATATTCTCCATGTCGCCGTAGGCCGACACCATCACCGCCTTGAGGATGGGGTTCAGTTCAGCCAGTTTGGTTAACAGGGTGAGCCCATCCATCTCGGGCATGTTAATATCCGACAACACCACGTCGATGTCGGGGTTACGTTGAATCTGGGCTATGGCCTCAAGCCCATTCTGAGCAAACGAAAACTCATATTGTTGTTCGCGTATCTGACGGCGGAACTTCTGCTTGATCAGCAGTTCGAGGTCCGGTTCATCATCAACGACGAGTATTTTAGCTTTCATGCAGGGTGTATGCTTTGCGTAGCTAAAGTTAGGCATAGCCGTTCAAGGTTCAATGGCCGAGGTTCAAAGTTGTCATTCCGCCTGATGAGCGGCGAAAAACAACGTTAGACCTCGGCCATTGAACCTTTAACAACTATACACTTGGGTGTGCTTACAGCCCGTCGACCGTGCGCTTCACGAAGGCTGTAAGGCTGGGGCCGGTGAGGCGGTTCTGGGCCAGCAGCGCCAGGTCATAAAGCTGCTGGGTGAGGGTTGTCTGGGTAGCGCCTTCCGTAGAAAGCAGCTTTTGCGACAGTGGGTGGTTGGCGTTGACCACTACGTTGTACCCACCCGGCAGGCTGCCAAACATGTTGGCCTCGCCCGACAGCGCCGACATGTCTTTCATCCGCCGCATAAACTCAGGCATCGTGATCGACACCGGCAGCTCATCGGTGGGCAGCGATTCAACGCTCACCGTCAGGGATTTATCATTGAGGGTTTGCTCGAACAACTCTTTCAGCCGGGTACGTTCCTCTTCCGACAATACACTCTCGCTGGCCACGCCTGAGTCGATCAGTTTGTCGAGTGTATCGGCGTCGACGCGTTTGAAGGTCGTCTTTTCGAGTTTGTATTCCAGGGCGTTGATGTAGTGCGCGTCGATGATCGTATCCATCAACAGCACGTCGTAGCCCCGCCGCTTTGCCGACTCCACGTAGGCGTCCTGCTGGTTGCGGTCGGTGGTGTACAGGAAAACAACCTGCTCGCTCTTGTCGGTCTGGTTGGCCTGCACGTGTTCGCGGTATTCGTTGAGCGTGAAGTACTTGCCATCGGTGTTTTTCACCAGCGCAAAGTCTTTGGCTTTGTCGTAGAACTTGTCATCGCTCAGCGAACCGTATTTCACGAAAATGGCGATATCGTCATACTTGGCTTCAAAGCCCGCCCGGTCGTTGACAAACAGCTCGTTGAGCTTGTCGGCCACTTTACGGGTGATGTAGCCGTTGATTTTCTTGACGTTGCTATCGGCCTGCAAAAAGCTCCGCGACACGTTGAGCGGAATATCGGGCGAGTCGATTACGCCGTGCAGCATCATCAGGAAATCAGGCACTACATCCTTCACCTCGTCGGTGATAAACACCTGACGGCTGTAGAGCTGAATTTTCTCCCGCTTCATCTGGAACTTGTCGCCGTCGAGTTTGGGGAAATACAGCACGCCCGTCAGGTTGAACGGGTAATCGACGTTGAGGTGAATCCAGAAGAGCGGCTCCGGCGACATGGGGTACAAATCGCGGTAGAACGACTTATAATCGTCGTCGGTCAGGTCGGCGGGCGATTTGGTCCAGATCGGCGTGGTCGTGTTGATCACCTCGCCGTCAAACTCAACCGGGATGGGCAGAAACTTGCCGTATTTTTCCAGGATGCCCTTGAGCCGGTATTTGTCCAGAAACTCTTCCGAGTCCTCGGCGATGTGCAGGATGATGTCGGTGCCCCGGTCGGCGCGCTCGGCTTCGCTCAGTTCATACTCGGTGGAACCGTCGCACACCCAACGCACGGCCTGCGCCCCTGGCTGATACGACTTGGTGATGATCTCGACTTCGCGGGCGACCATAAAGGCCGAGTAGAAGCCCAACCCGAAATGGCCAATGATGTTGGTTTCGCCGGCCGTTGCTTTGTCTTTATACTTCTCGACAAACTCGGTAGCACCCGAGAAGGCAATCTGGTTAATGTATTTCTTGACCTCGTCGGCGGTCATGCCGATACCCCGGTCGCTGATGGTGATGGTTTTAGCGTCTTTGTCGAAAGCTACCGTAATCTTCAGTTCACCAACCTCCTCGTTGTATTCGCCATAACTGGCTAGTTTTTGCAGCTTCTGACTGGCATCGACGGCATTGCTGACCAATTCGCGCAGGAAAATCTCGTGGTCAGAATACAGAAACTTCTTGATGATCGGGAAGATATTCTCCGTGTGAATTGAGATTTGGCCCCGAGTGGATGCTCCTTTTTCGTGTAGGGTTTCCATAGAATGTATGAATCGATTAACAGGCGTACCTCATTGGGATTGACCAAACGTACCTGGCTGGGTACGTAGCAACGCTGCCGATGAGGCCTGACAGATGACGTTTGCCTGCCCCGCACCAAAAGCCGTTCCAGACAGAACAAGGCTGTCAGATTGACAGCCATGAAAAACCCCTCACCAACGGGCGAGGGGCGAACGGAGGATCAGAAAGCTAGGTACGTTACGACTTGTTCAGGAAAGCCTGACGGCACAAATCCTGGTAGGAAAGATTGGTCTGCCGGGCCTCGCGGTACAGCATATTGAAGCGCTCAACGGTTTGCTGAGGCACCTCCACGCCGTACAGGTCGAGCAGGCGGCTCACTTCATTGGCAATGGGCTCGGGCGAATTGCCCATGTTGTCCAGTACATACACACTCACCGTTTTCACGTCGCCTTCGGGGGTTTCGAGGGTGAGCGGTATCTCGGTCGCGCCATTTTGCCAGTTTTTGTCCAGCCGGGCCAGCTTAACCGGCGATAGCACTTCCTGACTGTAGCGGCGTTTGAGCCGTTGATAAGCAGGCGTGTAGTGAAGTTGGAACGCGTAGGTATACCATTTTTCGGCCGATGACCAGTCGGATGAACCACTCAATTGCTCGTGCAGAAAAGCGATGGCGTAATAGAGAAACCCCTGGTCGGCCCGGTTAGTGATCAGGTCCTGTCGCAGCCGCTGAATCGCCAGGACCGGCGTGTGGGCCACGTCGCCCAGGTAATCGGCCAGCGTTTGGGTCATCACCGCGGCCACACTATCGGCCAAATAGGGCTCCAGAAACGGCTCGATCCGCCGGTTGAATGTTTGGGTAAGCTTGGCTGTCCCAACAGCCGACTGCGCAAACTGCACAGCCGAGGCCGAGAGTTCTGGGCTCAGTAACGGACTCGCCATCAAAGACGCCGTAAGCGGAGCGGCCGCTGCCAGCTGACTTTGGCGGGGTGCTGCTACGTCGGCGACAACGGGCTCGATCGGGCGGTCGAGCGGAATAAGGCTATACAAGTCCACCGTTGTGCCGTATACTTCGTTCAACCGACGGCTTTCGGCGGCGTAGGGTTTTGTTTTGTCGGCCGGATACGCGTCAACAAATACGGTAGCCGTCTGGTAATTGCCATTGGCCAGCTTAAACTCGATGGTGTGGCTCCGGCGGCCGGCGTTCCGATTTTGCTGAATCCGGTGAATTTCTTCTTTTCCATTGACGCCGGGGACAGCGCCGCGCCCGTAGAGTTGAATCAGCTTGACCGCGGCGATATGGTTGTGCATCTGCTCCGCGTAGGCATACCATTTTTGTGCTTCGGTGAGATTGGCCGGGGTGCCTAACCCTTTTTCATGGATGTAGCCCAAGGCGAAGTAAGCGAAGGAGCCAGTTTCTTTCCGAAGACTCTCGGTATAATCCTGAATGGCGGCTTTGTAGAGCTTGCTGCTGATAAACGGATCGTGCTCAACCGCCTGCTCATAGGCCTCGACCATCGGCTGCGTTTGCTTGGCAGCCCGGTGCAGTTCACTAACAAAGAGGTAGCCTTCCATCTGATCGGGCTGCATTGTCAGGGCCTTCTGATAGGCGGCGAGGCTTTCCTCAAAACGGCTCTGCATCTGCAAGGCATAGCCAAGCAGCACATAATGCTGTGGGGTTGCTTTGGACGAAGCGATCAACTCGTTTACCTGTTTTTCGAGCTGCCGGTAGGGCATTACCGCCCGAAGCACGGATATGGTATGGCTCGGCTGAAACAGCCCTTCGGCCAGCAGGTCGAGACTTTTCAGGTAAGCGCGCAGAGCCTGATCGGTGAGGCCCTGTCCCCAACGGGCATTTCCCAACAGCGTCCAGTAGCAGGCCGATTTCGGCGCTAGTGCCAGTGCCGCCGAGGCTTCGCGGTGCGCGTCGTCGTACCGTTTGGTCTGGCAGTAAATAGCCGACAGCATCGCGCGCACGTCGGGCTGCGTGCTATCGGTAGCTGCCAAGGCTTGAAACGAAACGGCCGCACTATCCAGTTGTCGTAAACTGTATTGCTTATAGGCCTTGGTCGTAAGATTCTGCCCTACAAGTACTTGCGCCTGAGTTGCTATCAACAAGAAGCAAAAGCTGAAAACGCGCATAAAGAATTCGTTAGCGTAGAGGCTCAAATTTCAAGTACTGAATACGTGTATTTACTTAAGTATATACCGTACCTAGTTTTGTTAAAATCAAGTTACATGTACGCTAGTTTATTAGCAAATTTTAGACCAGTTTCTTTGTGAACGGAAATGAAACGGGATTATTCGCTAAAGGGTTAATAGACAAACTATTACGGCGATATGGGTCGAGACTTTTTACGTACTGATATGAACATAAATCAGGTTGTATTAGGTGGCTACAAAATCGAATTTAGTAGCTACTTATTTACTCATGTATAGGATCGGTAAATGAATTTACAGAGTCGCTCCTTTTCTAAGTAATGACCTGACATATGTTGTGGTTGGCGACGAAGGACTGAGCTAGTGGCCGGTTCAACTACTTCGCTCGACCTATACCCGGCCAATGCTTACTTTATAGACTGCCTTTATTGGCGTGGTCACACAAAAAATAGGTAAGCGGTTGCCCTGGGTTGCGCCTAAACGCGGCTGATAACGCCTCGTGCGAACATGAACGAAGCCGGGTACGTTGATAGGATATGACGACACAGCCGTACACCGATATCGCACTGGGCGATCTGGAAACCTTCCGTCAGCAGCCGGGTGCGCTGGTGGTAGATGTGCGCGATGAGTGGGAGTTTGAGGAGTTTAACCTCGGCGGCATCAATATACCGCTGGCCGATATACGTACCCGGCGGGCCGAGCTAACTCCCTATGACCCACTGATCGTGCTCTGTACCAACGGGGTACGGAGCCGGGTAGCCGCCAAAGACCTCTTACGCCACCCCGACTTCAGCCACAAGATGATTTACCACGTGGCCGGTGGTCTGGTCGACGCCGAATAGCTGTAGCCAGGGTATAAGACGAGTGGGTCGACTCAGTAAGCCTAGGTCACGATCACGAACCCCGATTTTGCGGCTTCTTTCTCGACGGGGGGAACGTAGATCTGCATCAATTCATGCACGTTGATACGAATCATCTGCGAAATCTGATTGAGGGGCAGGTTGTTTCGTTCTATACCAAACGGATCCTGAATCTCTTCACCGATAATTTCCAGTCCAACCATGACATACGAAACCGCCATCACGGCCGGGATGGTGAGGTAACCATACTCGTCGACGATGGTGAAGGGCATGATGCCGATGTAGAAGAGGATAAAGAGCTTGATGAAAAAGCTGTAGGAGAACGGGATAGGGGTGCTACGAATGCGCTCGCAGATACCGGCTACATCAAGAAAGACAATGATCAGGTTGTTTAAATTGATAAGCTGGGGATCAGTCAGCAGGCCCTCGCGGTACAACGTCTCGGTCCGCTGCCGCATCTGCGCGACAATCCCGTTGGGTACGTGGTCGTAGAGGTTCAGCGTGCTTAGCTGGCCCTGGCTACTCTCTTCCAATTCGCCCGCATTGCTGGGCCGATCGTTGCGCAGGTGATTTTTCAGGGCAAAGGCGAAATTGGCAATCGCTTTGGTGAAAAACAGGCGGTCGTTGTGGCGTTGCGCCGGCAGCAGGGCACTCATGTAAGCCGCTAGGTTGCGGCTGTTGTTGACGAGCGTCCCCCAGGTACGTCGGCCCTCGTAGAAACGATCGTAGGCCGTGTTGGTGCGGAACAGGATCAGCAAGCTGAGCAGAATGCCCATCGTCGACAAGAACTCACTGGGCGTATCTTTCAGGCGGAGGTCAACGAAGCGAATCTCAACGATGGTGATCATGGTGACGTAGGCAAATACCCAAGCCAATCGCTTCATCAATGAACGGGCAGTAGTGCCGGTGTGGAAGTGCCATATGGCCCGGAACCAGTCGTCTTTCTGGTAAATAATCATACTAACGGTTGAGCAGCGGGCGTGAAAATACCCTATACGCCTAACTGCTCAACGGACTAAACTGTTAGCTCGCCCGTGAAGACTCGTTGGGCCGGCCCGATCAAATAGATGTCGGTAAAACGCCCGTCTGGCTGCGGACTGAACGACACCTGCAAGGCGCCGCCCACCACCCGGATGGCCACCGGGCTTGGCAGGCCGTGGTGCCGATAGGCGGCCAGTGCCGCCGCCGTTACGCCCGTGCCACACGAATAGGTTTCATCTTCCACGCCCCGCTCATAGGTACGTACCGACAGGCTTCGGCCGCCATCGGCCAGTTGCGTAAAATTGACGTTGGTACCACCCGGTGCAAAGGCCGCGCTGTACCGAATGGCCCGCCCCTCGGCTACTACATCGTATTCGTCGACGTCATCGATAAATTGAACCACGTGGGGCGACCCCGTATTCAGAAACGTGTGGCCGGGCTGAACGTCCATGCCGGCTACGTCGCTCATGTGCAGGTGAACCAGCTCGTTGCGGACCTCGGCGGTGTGCTCGCCATCGACGGCCAGAAAGCGGGTTGTGCGCTCAAAGAGGCCCAAATCATGTGCAAACCGCACGATGCAACGACCGCCATTGCCACACATGCTGCCTTCGGCACCATCCGCATTGAAATACACCATCCGGAAGTCATAGTCGGGGTGGTTTTGCAGCAGGATGAGCCCATCGGCGCCAATGCCAAACCGCCGATGGCACAGGTGAGCAATCAACGCCTGATCATGAGCCGGAAAGGTCTGCGCCCGATCGTCGATCAGCACAAAATCGTTGCCGGTTCCCTGGTATTTGTAGAAAGTCATGAGTGAGAGTATCGTTTGGGTGGAGTTTTGGGTTTTTAGTTTGATGTTCGCGGCCAGTTCAGGTTGAGATCGGCTCTCCGGTTAACGTTAAACTGGCAACGCCGAGCGGAACACGTCAAACTGAAAACGAAAAAAGGCCACTCGTGTGGAGTAGCCTTCTTATTGGTATGGGGAAGCGCAGTGCTTATGCGGCTACGGCTTTCTTTACGATGCGCTCCTTAACACGAGCAGCTTTACCCTGACGACCACGGAGGTAGAACAGGCGGGCACGGCGTACTTTACCGAGGCGCACGACTTCGATTTTATCGACGTTCGGCGACAGCACAGGGAAGATACGCTCAACACCAACACCGTTTGAAATTTTGCGAACCGTGAAGGTTTCGCCGTTGGTGTTCGGGTTGCGGCGCTGGATAACAGTACCCGTGAAAACCTGGATACGCTCTTTGTTACCTTCGCGGATTTTTACGTGAACATTTACCGTATCACCGGCGCGGAACACGGGAAGATCGGCCCGCCGTTGGGCGTTGTCGGCTTCCACTAATTTTATCAGATCACTCATGACCGTATTGTATATCGTCAGTAGATTTTTCAGAATCGAGGCGCAAAGATAGTATTTTATTCCTTGATAGAAAATAGTTTTGCCGAATACAGCCTTGCATTGCAGCCAGTTGCCGTAGCTTTCTGCCTTATTATGAAGATTTTGGACGTTGAGCAGATTCGCCAACTTGATAAATATACCATTGCCAATGAACCGATAGCCCCGATTCAGCTCATGGAGCGGGCCTCGCAAGCCTTCGTCGACTGGTTCAGGATGCGCTTCGATGCGCTGACGCCCGTGAAGATTTTTTGTGGGCTGGGCAACAACGGCGGCGACGGTCTGGCGATTGCGCGGTTACTCATTCAAGCCAATTACATTGTTGAAGTGTTTGTGGTGCGCCACGCGCCCCGCGAGTCCGACGACTTTGCCCACAACCACCGGCGGCTGAAGCTGCTGATCAACCCCCACTACATTGAAAAGCCGGGCGACATGCCCACGCTGCGCCAGAAAGACGTAGTGATCGATGCGATCCTGGGGTCGGGAATCTCGCGGCCGGTCGAGGGGATTGTCAAAGTAGTCGTCGAAGCGATCAACCGGGCACCAGCACAGGTCGTAGCGGTTGATATTGCCAGCGGGCTGTATGCCAACCAGCCCAACCAACCCGGTGAGGTGGCCGTTCAGCCCGACTATACGGTGACGTTTGAACTGCCTAAACTGGCGCTGCTGCTGCCCGGCAATGCCCGGTGGGTAGGCGAGTGGCACATGGTGGATATTGGCCTGCATCAGCGCTTTATCGATCAGGCACCCACGCCTTTTTACTACACGACCGACGACGAGGCACGCCTGCTGCTCCGGCGGCGCGACAAGTTTTCGCATAAAGGCACGTTTGGTCATGCGTTGCTGCTGGTCGGCAGCTACGGCAAAATGGGCGCGGCGGTGCTGGCGGCGCGCGCCTGCCTGCGGTCGGGTGTGGGCCTGCTGACTGTGCAGGTGCCGCACTGTGGCTATGAGGTACTGCAAACGGCCGTGCCGGAGGCCATGTGCCGCCCCGATGTGAACGAGCGCGTGCTGACAGGCCCGAGTGAAGTCGACGGACCGGCGCTGGCCGATTACTCGGCACTTGGGCTGGGGCCGGGCATTGGCAAAGCCCCTGAGACGGTGCGGTTTCTGCGCGAAGTGATGACCGCTTTTAACCGCCCGATGGTGATTGATGCCGACGCGCTGAACCTGATTGCCGAGCACCGCGACCTGATGGGGTTGCTGCCCGAAAACAGTATTCTGACGCCTCACCCAAAGGAATTTGAGCGACTGACGCAGCGGTGGCAGAACGATTACGACAAACTCGAATTGCTGCGTGATTTTGCTCAGCGTAAGCAGGTGATCGTGGTGCTGAAAGGAGCATACACGGCCGTGGCCTTACCGAATGGCGAAGTGCATTTCAACTCAACCGGCAACCCCGGCATGAGCACGGGCGGCACCGGCGATGTGCTGACGGGTGTGCTAACGGCCCTGCTTGCGCAAGGCTATGACCCTATCGAGGCAGCGGTGTTGGGTGTGTTTGCGCATGGGCAGGCGGGCGATGTAGCCGCCCGTGAACGCGGGCAGATTGGCCTTACGGCCTCCGATGTGGTTGATGGATTGCGGTGGGACTAGTGTGGCAACGCTTCCCGATAGCTGTAGATAAAATTCTACAGTGGTAACCCTGTTGACTATTAACTGGATAGCCCGTACGCTAAACTTTTACGTACCCAAAAACGCCGCTCAATCAACCACGTAATTGTACGCGGCCTCCTTCCGTACTTCTGCGCTATAGGCCTTTTTCTGTGGGCATCATCTTTGTTGACTGCTTAGCAAGCTCAACTAAACGCAACCACGACCATGGCAAACTACACACAACGAGAATGGCGTATGGGCCAATCGGCTCCCAAAGCACGTACTGATTTGGGGCAGACAGCTACCCTGGGTGGTATCACGCTGGCGCTCTTTGCCTACATCGTTTACCATTTCATCTATCCGCTGGTTGCGAAAGGACTTCTCTTTTAGCGAAAACTTGCTGAAAACATAACAAGGCCTGGTTCTGTCTGAACCGGGCTTTTTGTTTTATCGAAGCAACAGGTACGTTGCCCAGGCCGATACGTAAGCCAGCACGCTCATGTAGCCTAGCTGCACGAGGGGCCATGTCCAGCCTTTAGTTTCGCGGTAGGTGGTGGCGATGGTGCTCATGCACATCATAGCGAAGACGTAGAAAACCAGCAGCGACCACGCTACGGCGGGCGTATACATGGGCCCACCTGTATCGGCGTTCCGTTCGGCTTTTAGGCGCTGCCGAATGGTGGTGTCATCGCCGGTATCGCCAGCACCCAGGCTGTAGATTGTCGACATGGTGCCAACAAACACCTCACGGGCGGCAAACGAAGCCAGCAAGGCCACGCCGATTTTCCAGTCGTAGCCCAGCGGTTTGATAGCTGGTTCGATGAAGTGCCCGAAATGACCCGCATACGAAGCTTCCAGTCGTTGAGCGGCAACGGCGTTGGCAACCTGCTCCTCGGGCTGGCCTTGTTGTTGCTGACGAATCCGGGCTTCGGCGTCGTCCATACTGTTGCCAGGGCCGTAGCTCGCCAGCACCCACAGGATAATCGAAATGGCCAGGATAACCCGACCTGCTTCAAACACAAACGACCGTACGCTTTCCCAGACCGTCAGCCCGACGTGATTCCAGCGTGGGGCTTTGAAGGTGGGCAGTTCCATCACAAACAGGCTGCGTTCCTTTGTTTTCAGCACGAGTTTAAAGACCCAGGCCGCCGCCAGTGCCGATAATAGCCCCAGCAGATATAGACTCATCAGGGCCAGCCCCTGTAGGTTGAACAAGCCCAACACCCGTCTGTCGGGCACGACGAGCGCGATCAGGATGGTGTAAATGGGTAGACGTGCCGAGCAACTCATGAGCGGCGTAACCAGAATAGTAATGAGCCGATCGCGGCGGGAACCGATGGCGCGCGTGGCCATGATGGCCGGTACGGCGCAGGCAACGCCCGAAATGAGCGGCACGACCGACCGGCCGTTCAGCCCGAATTTCCGCATGATGCGGTCCATCAGAACCATGACCCGCGACATATAGCCCGATTCTTCGAGCAGCGAGACGAGCAGGAACAGAAAAGCGATTTGCGGGATAAACACCAGAATGCCCCCGATGCCCGCCAATACGCCATCCGTCAGCAGATCGGTGAGCGGGCCCGCCGGCAGGCTGTCTTTGAGGGTGCCATTCAGCCAGGCAACGCCTTCGTCGATGGCATCCATGAATGGCGTGGCCCAGGCAAAAATGACCTGGAAAATCAGCAGTAAAATAAACCCGAAAATGGCGTAGCCCCAGATGGGATGCAGCAAAACCCGGTCGAGCCGTTGGCTCCAGGTGGGTTGATTCGCCGGGCGGCTATCGGTGACGGCATCGGTGATGATGCCCGCGATGAGTTCGTAGCGGCGGATGGTTTCACGAACCTGAAAAGCCGGTTCGCTGAATTCGTATTTGCTGATGAGGCGGTCGAGCCCTTCGCGTTGCTGTTTGGTTAGGAACGTAAACCCATCGTGCTGGATAATGTATTGCAGCGCGAGGTAATTGTTGCTCAGGTTGTACTGCTGCTTGGTCTCAGCGATGAGGCCGGGCCGCGCTTGGCTGGGCCACGTTTGGTCGGCCTTTGTTGGATCTACCTGCGTTTGGCCGGGGCCTGCCTGGTTGGGTAGGTCCGTGTCAGTGTCCAGCAGGTTAGGTGCTGCTTGAATCAGGTCGGGGCGGGTCAGGCTTTCCAGCGTGGAACCCGGCATAACTGGATCAGGTACGTTGCTGGTAATGCCTTCGGCCAATACGGGGTCGGTTTCGGGGTCGAAGAAGAGCGATTCGGCAATGACCGGCTCATCAAGCTGCTGCAAAATGGCTTTACGAAGCAACTCGAGGCCTTCACCCGTCCGGGCGTTGATCCGCACAACGGGGATGCCCAGTCGCATGGACAACCGTACCGCGTTGACCTCCTGCTGTTGCTGACGGGCTACGTCGAGCATGTTCAGAGCCAACACCGTAGGCACGCGCAGGTCCATGATCTGCGTGAAGAGCAATAAATTTCGGCGTAGGTTAGACGCGTCAAGCACAACGACCGCCACATCCGGATAGTCGGGGTGGGTGGGATTCGCCAGAATGTCGGTGACAATCTGCTCGTCGAGCGACTTGGGGTAGATGGAATAAACGCCGGGTAAGTCAACGACGGTGGCGTCGAGCTGGGGCGTCAACGACATGACGCCCGACTTTTTGTCCATCGTTACACCGGGGAAATTCCCGGTTTTCTGACGGAGGCCCGTGAGCTGATTAAAAAGAGACGATTTTCCGGCGTTGGGATTACCTACTAACGCCAGGACGGGCGACGTTTTCAAAGGAACAAACGACCCCGAAGGGCCGCACTACTCAACAACAATGGTGGCGGCTTCGGCCCGGCGCATCGACAGGCAGTAGCCCGACACGTTCAGGCAAATGGGGTCGCCGAGGGGGGCCTTGCAATGCAGGCAAACCTCTTCACCCGGTAAACAGCCCATTTCGAGCAGTTTAATCGACGCCCACTGATCGCTAAACGATTTGATCCGGGCGCGTTCGCCGGGTTTCAGATCTGCTACCGTTCGATTACTCATGGTGTCGTTTATTTAGACTTCGTTTAAACTAACGCAAGTTTACAGCGGAAAGTTTTTCTTTCCAAAAGGTGATTGGCTCTTATTTGTCAGCCGCTGTTCTGATCGCCGTCAGCGCAAGGCAGGAAAGGAGGATACAAGCCCGTTGGGTACCGGATTCTGCTGGTTCAGGCGGGACAACGGACGTTTCGGGTAGTTTGTGTTACATTCGATTAACGAAATCACGAATTTTGCCGTTAACGAAATGGGCAATGCGTTACGACGTTTTAAGCGGCGTCTTTCGTTGCTGATACGGCCCCTGTTTACCCACCCCTGAATGCAGTCGTTCATTAAGATACTCCTGAAAACGCTGTTGCTGCTGGTGCTGGCATTGGCGACGCTATGGGTATTGTTGCAGTTGCCGCCGGTACAGACGATGGTGGTGCAACGTGCGGCCAAATGGGCCACCGAGAAGCTGGGTATGGACGTGAGCATCGGGCGGGCGTCGATCAAGTGGTTTGATACGCTGACGCTCGAAGAGGTACAGGTACGTGATTACGAACACCGGCCCATGATCCGAATCGGGCGGCTCGAAGTTGACTATAACCTGCAAAACCTGCTCGATTCATCGGCGCACAACCTACACCTCGACGAGGCCGTACTCTACCGGCCCGACGTGCAACTGGTGTATAACCCGAAGACGGGTGACCTGAATCTCGACGAATTTATTGCGGCTATCGAGCGGTTGACGTCGGACCCCAAAGCGCCTCCGAGTGATGTCCACACGCCCTTTACCATCGGGCGGGTTACGCTGGTTGATGGGCAGTTTTCGCTCGACGATCCGAATGAGCCACGCATGAAGAACCCCGCCGATTTTGACTACAATCATTTTCGACTAACGGGGATTCAGGGAAAAGCGCGCAATTTTCTGGTGCTGGGCGATACCATTGCCATCGAAACGCAGGGGCTTCAGACGGTCGACAAACGGTCGGGGTTGCGGGTGAAAAAGCTGGATACGCGCTTTCTGTATTCGGCCAAGAAAATGGAATTCGCCAACCTGTATCTGGCGGTCAACAATTCGGTGATTCGCAACTACGTCTCTTTCCTATATAATAGGGCGGGCGATATGGGCGATTTCAACGAGAAAGTGGCCATCCGGGCGCAGTTCAAAAATAGCGTCGTGCAATCGGCCGATCTGGGTGCTTTTTCGGAGTATGTGCGTAGCCTGAACGAAACCTGGCGACTGACGGGTAGCCTGCGCGGGCGGGTAGTCGATCTGGCGCTGGTCGATACCGACCTGCGGTTTGGCGCGGGTGGCCGGAGCCGGCTGGTGGGGGATCTGGCGTTTGTGGGGCTGCCCGAAACCGACAAGAATCTGCGCGTCAATCTGCGCATTCGGCCGTCGCTGATTACAATGGCCGACATTCGGCAGTATTACCCCGACCCGGCGTTTAACCAGACGATGGGCAAGCTGGGGACGGTGGCCTTCAACACCAATTTCGCCGGTACGTTCAGCGATTTTACCATGAAGGGGCAGTTTAGTACGGCGCTGGGGCGGGTAGGGGGAGACCTGAAACTCAAACTGGCCGACGACCCCAACCAAACGACTTACGCTGCCGACCTGGTCGCCGATAATTTTCAGGTTGGCCAGTTGATTGATCAACCCGGGACCATACAGGCTGTAACGGGCCGGGGAAGACTGGTGGGCCACGGCACCGACCTGAGCCGGGCGGCCGCCGACGTCGACGGGCAGTTTGCCCGGTTGGGATTTGGCGGTTACGACTATAAAAATGTGGTGGTGCAGGGGAACTTGCAAAAGGCTTATTTCGACGGCCACGTGGCGTTGCGCGATCCGAATGCGAAGCTGGACCTCGACGGCGAGTTTGACCTGCGGGGCCCGAGAAACCGGTTCGATGTGCGGGGTACGTTGCAGGAAGCGAACCTGCGAGCCCTGGGCTTCACGCGTGATTCATTGGCGGTCAGTACCTATGTTCGGGCTGAGCTGGAAGGCAACACCATTGACCAACTGACCGGAACCGCCAACTTTCGGAACGCCACCCTAACGCTGAACCGCCGGAATCTGATTATCGATTCGTTGTCGGTCAGTTCGACCATCGAAGGGGCTGAAAATCGCTACCTGAACATCAATTCGGATTTTCTGACGGCCCGGTTGCAGGGTAACTACGCGCCCCAACGCACGATCGCCGATCTGCAAACGCTAGTCGACGAATACCGGCTTTATTTTACGGGCGATGCTGAAGGGCGTCAGGCGTATTACGCACAGAAGCAGCAGCGCTCATCGCGAACCAATCCGGCTCCGTATCATATCGATTACCTAACGTCTGTGCGGGATGCCCGCCCGTTGCTGGCCTTCCTGGGGTTGCCGGCGTATCTGGCGCCCGGCACCAAGCTGGTAGGGCGTTATAATGCCGACAATACGCAGTTTATCACGGCTAATCTGACGACGGATTCGCTGTATTACGGCGGCTACGGGTTTGGTGTAACGGACCTTGACCTCAACACGTCGAAGTTTACGAATAGCGAAGCCGTGCTGGCATCGGCCATCCTGAATTCGGAGCGCCAAAAGCTGGGTGGCCTGTTGCCCACCCAGGGGCTGGCTGTGGAAGCGTCGTGGGATGTCGACCATATTACCTTTACCAGTAGCGTACGGCAAACGGGCACAACCAATCAGGCCGATCTGAACGGGGAACTGGCGTTCAAAGGCGATGCCATTGACCTCACGTTCCGGCAGTCGAAACTGAAACTGCTGGATACTGACTGGACGCTGAACTCGGAAAGTCTGGTGCGGATGGTCGGTAATGAGTTTACGCTTCGGAACGTGACGGTATCGAACCAGAATCAGTTTGTGACGGCGTCGGGCAAAGTGTCGGCTGATTCGGCGCAACGGCTGCTGTTGCAGGCGCGTGATTTTCAGTTGAGCTCGCTCAATCCGGTGCTGAACACAAAACTCGGGGGGCTGCTCAACGGGACCGTCACGCTGCGTGATTTGTACCGTGCTGCCATTGTCGAGAGTCAGTTTAACGTGTCGGGATTGGCTTATGAAAATTCGATTATCGGTAATGTGCTGGGGCAGGGGGCCTACGATCCGGCGCAGGAACGGGTGAACATAGACGTGCGCCTGATTCGTGACCGCATCGACGTGCTGGCGCTCACAGGTACGTATACCCCGCAGCTGAAAACCAATTCGCTCAACTTAAGAGCGTTATTGAACAATACGGAACTGCGGCTGGTGGAGCCGTTTACCAAAGGGCTGTTCTCCAATTTTGCCGGCACCATAGCAGGTCAGGTCGATATCAAGGGAACGCCCAATGCCCCACTGCTGAGTGGTGCCATCGACGTGCAGCGCGGGCATGCTACGTTCGACTACCTGAAGGCTGATCTGTTTTTCGACAATAAAATCTATTTCGGCGAAAACGAGATCATCACGCGCCGCATGACGATCCGCGACGCCGACGGAAACACGGCGATTTTGCGGGGGGGCGTTTACCACGATAACTTCAAGTATTTCCAACTCGACTTTTCGGCTGATCTACAGCGGTTTAAAATACTGAACACGACCGCCAAAGATAACGACGTATTCTATGGGCAAGGGATCGTAACGGGTAACGCCAAAATATTCGGGCCGCTCAACAACCTGACGATCAATGCCGATGTACGAAGCGACAAGGGCACCCGTATTTATATTCCACTCGATGGCGCCGCGACCGTAGGGGAGCAGGATTACATTCAGTTCGTCAGCCGCCGCGCGCGTACCGACACGGTCAAAACGGCTCCCACGTCGGCAGTCGATGTGTCGGGGATCAAGATGGATTTTAAGTTCGATATTACGCCCGATGCGTATTGCGAAGTGCAGTTCGATAAGCAGGCGGGCGATATTATCCGCATGAACGGTGAAGGGCGGATTGCCATGCGGATCGACACGAAAGGCGATTTCACGATGACAGGTACGTATGGGATCACGCAAGGGGATTACACCTTCACGTTCCAGAACCTGATCAACAAAAAATTCCTGATTCGACCCAATAGCCGCCTCACCTGGACCGGCGACCCCTACGGCGCGATGCTTGACCTGACGGCGGCCTATACGCAATCAACGGCGTTAGGGGCTCTGTTGCCAGTTACTAACAGTAACGACGTATCGACCAACTCACCGGATCGGACGCGGCGTTATCCCGTTGACCTGCTGATCCGGCTGACAGGGTTGCTGACTAAGCCCGACATCAGCTTCGATTTGAACGTGAAAGAATACCCGGCCTCGTCGACGTTCCGGCAGGCGGTGACCGCGTTTGAAAACCGACTTCAGAGTAATGAACAGGAATTGAACCGGCAAGTCAGTAGCCTCCTGCTGTTCAACCAGTTGATCCCCGAAGGGTCAAATCTGTTCAACTCCGACGGGATTGGGAATGCCCTGGGCGAGATTGTCTCGAACCGGCTGAGCCAGTTGTTCTCCAATGTGGATGAAAAGTTGGACGTAGGTGTTTCGCTGGGTAACATCAACTCGCTGCTCGGTACCCCAACCGGCTCACAGCAGGCGGATAACCTGCTCAATAACCTGCAATTGCGCTTCTCGTACCGGCTCCTCAACGACCGGTTGCGCGTCAGCCGCGATGGCGGCTTTACCTATGGACAAAGCCAAGCAAGCGCTGCCAGCTTATTAGGTGAGTGGACCATCGAATACCTGATTTCGCCGGACGGCCGCCTGCGGGCCAAGGTCTATAACCGGAACCAGCAAAGTGCGCTGGTTCCGATTATCAACACCGCTACCTTGACGCCGAGTGGTGGGGTTAGCCTGCTGTATACCCGGTCGTTCAACCACCTGCTGGGTGCCCGTTCGCCCAAGCCCGGCATCGCGCCAGCCGAACCTGAACAGCCTGCGCCGCCCACCACGGGCACACAGCCGTTGGCTACGCCGCCATCGTCGGCCTCCATGGATCTGTCGGGCAATCAGTAAGGTTATTCCTTGTTTACCGTTACGCGTACGGTGTTGATGCGGGTTCCCTGCACCGATTCGACCACCAGCGTGTAGGGCGCTACCTCGAATACCTCACCGGCGTTGGGAATGTCTTCGTTGATCGACAGAATAAGCCCGCCTAAGGTATCGTAATCGCCTTCGGGCAGCGACCAGCCGTATTTTTCGTTCAAGTCGTCGATCTCGTGGCGAGCCGAGAGGCGGTAGGTACGTTCGTCGATCTGCTGTTCAGCCCAGTCTTCGTTGACGTCATATTCGTCCTGAATTTCGCCGAAAATCTGTTCAACAATATCCTCCACGGTGATCAGACCGGCGGTGCCGCCAAATTCATCGACCACCAGCGCCAGACTCTTTCGCTCGCTCAGAAAGCGCAGCAGCAGATCACGCGCGGCCATGGTTTCGGGCACCATCAGGATGGGCGAGAGTACGGCTTCGATCGAATGTGGATTGCCAAATAGCCCCAGTACGTGGCAATAGCCGATCACGTCATCAATGTTGTCGCGATACACCAGAATTTTAGAATGACCGCTTTGTTGAAACGCCAGCCTCAGGTTGTCGACGGTATCGTCGGCAGAGACAGCGGCGATTTCGGTGCGGGGGACGAGGCAATCACGTACCCGAACGTCGCGAAACTCGATGGCATTGTTAAAGATGCGGGCATCGACTTCCACCTCCTGTTCCGCTTCATTGGCATGAGTTGCGTTTGGGCGTTGGTTAAGCTGTTGCAGGTAGTTGTTCAGATCAGTGAGGCCAAACACGGGGCGCAGTTCGTCGATGTTGTGCCGGAGCACGTACCGGTTGAAGAGCCGCGCCATGCCCACCAGCACCTGCACAACGGGCGCAATGCCTTTGTAAATTACCCACAGCGGAACGGCCAGCTTTTCCAGAAATGCATCGGGATGGATCAGCGCCAGACTCTTGGGTACGTAATCCGCAAAGGGCAGGAAAATCAGCGTCAGAATCAGCGTTTCCAGCGCCAGCAGTGCCACGGGGCTGTCGAGGTGATCGGGCAGCGCGGCCTCCATTACGGGGTTCAATGCCGTTACGCCCAGCACCGCATACAACACCAAGAATAAGGTGTTGCCCGTCAGGGTGGTGCCAATAAACAGGATGGGATTTTTCAGGAAACCCGATACGAGTTTTTCGCTCAGCGGCCCCTGTTTGCTATGCAGATCGAAGTAAAGCCGGTTAACGGAGGTATAGGCCGTCTCGACGGCGGCAAAGAAACCCGTGGCCACCAGCGCCAGCAACGCACCAATCAGAAGCGAATATTCCATGTGTTATTGGCTAAAAACGATGCTGACGCGCAAGGGCTTGCGCGTCAGCATCGTTTCGGAAGTTAGTTCTTACCAGACTGTGGTTTTACCTTCTTGGTTGAATTGGCCTTCTTGCGGTCTTCGGCCATTTGCCTGATCGTGGGCGATACATCTTTGCTCGCCTGCCGGTCGCGTTGCCGGAAATACTGGAACGCGAAGAGGAAAATGAGCGCAAACAGCAGCAGATCGTAACTGCTCGAAAAGCCCACGCGCAATACTTCCAGCAGCCAGAGTAACAGCGCGCCGATGAAGGCACAGAGTAATAGGGTGTCGCGAAGTTTCATACAGATGAGGCCGAAGCGGTAACGTCGGCAGGGCTATACATGAGCAGCTTATTTAACAACCGAAACGGGGGCGTTGGTGTTACGCTTGCTCTTCTGCGTCTCCTTCTCATCTTTGTCGACCATCTTGCGGTTTTCGCGGTAACGCCGCCCGGCCGCCATCGTGAAGCCCACAACCAGCACCATCGTGCCAATCCAGAGCAGGTTGATGAGCGGTTTCTCCGACGCTTTCATCACGACATAATCGCGCTGGGTGCGGTTGGCGGCGAACGTAAATTTGCCCGTCTGCGGGTCGATGCTGTTCAGCGAGAGCCGGACGCCCAGTTCGTCGCTTGTTTCGGCGGGGTGCGCCACCATACCTTCCCGAATGATGAAGGCGGGCTGCATTAGTACCTCACGCTCTTTGTCGAGGATACGTACCTGTGCTTTCACCGCTGCATCGCCGGGACCGAGCGTCACGCCCTCCACTTCGTTAGTGCGGACGACGTTGTCCAAAATCGCCACGTAGTCGTTCAGGAAGAACGTGTCTTTCATGGCCACGGCATACGTTTCGGTCTTCGCCCACTGATTTTCGGCGTTCGGGTCAGGTACCGATGAGACGAAGGTGTAGAGATCACGACCAACGTTACGCTTGATGTCGGGGGAAGCCAACAAGCCCATCCGTTCATTGACCTGCGCGCGGGGATACAGCGAGAAGATCTTGCCGTTCGGGTCGCGGTACTCAATCTCGTAATAGGTGTTTTCGGGGTAAAGAGCGACCGTGTCACCTTTGGCGTGATATGCCTTGCCATTGAGCGTCAAATCCTGTTTGGCAACCCCGTGGAAGTCGCCGTCGATGACATCGACTGCCTTGCGGGGAACGTACCCAGGCATGTCGCGCACTTCCAGACGCTGTCCGCGGTAGGTGATCTGATAGTCGCCCATTCGTACGGGCTGATTGAGCCACAGCAGTACGTTCTCCTTGTTTTCGCGGTTATCGTTTTTGGTAAACTCTTCACTGCGCGAGATCATCAGGCCGCTGTTGTTCAGCGATACCACTTTCGAATAGCCCGACGAGAACAGAATCCCGATGAGCATCAGGGCCACGCCAATGTGCGAAACAGCCCCGCCCGACAGCCGGTAATTGCCCCGGACGATGCCCAGCAGGATCGACCCGTTGGCCATCACGGCAAACAGCGCCGTCGTCAGCAGCACCATGTAGACGGGATTCTTCACGCCACCCAGCACGATCATCGCCGCCGAGACCAGCAGAGTCAGAATCAAGGGGTTCATGAGGTTATTCATGCTGCCTTTGCCGGCTTTGCGCCACCACACGTATTGGCCCACGCCCGTCAGCACGGCGATCACGCTGAAAAACCAAATCTGAAACTTGTTATAGTGCGCCACCTGATCGGCCGGAAGGGCCAGGTTCGACGCTTTGCCGAACAGCTCGGCCACTTTATTGTAAACCGGAATCGACGTGGTCGATAGTACCTGAAAACCAGCCAGGCACAGCACCACCGCGCCCAGGAATAGCCAGAACTCTTTGGTATACACCGATACTTCCTGCTCATCGGCCGGTACGAGGTGCCATTTGGCAGCCACCAGCGCGATCGACAGGCCGACAAACACCAGCAGATAAACCAGCAATTGCCCCGACAGTCCCAGATCAGTAAACGAGTGCACCGACGCGTTGCCCAGGATACCCGACCGGGCCAGGAATGTTGAATAGATGATGAGCAGGAACTGCGCGATCGTCAGGATAATGGCGGTTTTCAGGCCGGTACTGCTCTTCTTGGCAATCAGCATGGTGTGCATGCCGGCTACCATAATCAGCCAAGGAACGTAGACGGCGTTCTCGACGGGGTCCCAGTTCCAGTAACCGCCGAAGTTCAGGGTTTCATAAGCCCAGTAGCCACCCATCAGAATGCCAACGCCCAACACAACGGCGCCAACCAGCATCCAGGGTAACGATGGACGTACCCAGCCCAATGGTTGGTTGCGCCACAAACCGGCGATGCAGTAAGCAAACGGGACCAGCGCCAACGCAAAACCCAGAAACAGGGTTGGCGGGTGAATCACCATCCAGTAATTCTGCAACAGCGGGTTCAGGCCTTTGCCGTCCTCCGGAATAAACGCCGGGTCCATGGTGTACACCGGCGCGTCGGGCATCGCTTCTTTCAGCAGCAGGAAAGGCGATGAGCCAATCTTCAAATCACCGAACACGACGCCCAGAATCATCGACGCCAGAAACGCCTGAACCAGCGCAAAGACGGTCAGCATGGGGCCTTCCCAGCGGCTACCGGCCGTGCGGGTCAGCACAATCCCGATCGTCGCATTCCAGAAAAGCCACAGCAGAAAGCTCCCTTCCTGACCTTCCCAAAAGCAGGAGATCATGAAATGCACTGGCAGGGCCAGCGACGAGTGGCTCCAGGCGTACTGGTACTCAAACCGGTGATTATAAATGATATAGAATAGACTGGCGACTACGCCCACAATGGCCAGGCCGTGCACGTAAAAGGCCAACCGGGCCAACTGCTTCCAGTTTGCTTCTTCGGCAGGCGTGTCGGCTGCCAACGTTGTTTTCAGGTATGCAAACGTGGCCACCAGCGCCGTCACAAACGACACGATCACAAACAAATGGCCCAGATTCCCTACGGATAAATCCATAAATCAGAGATTGTTCAATGTTCAAGGTCCAAGGTTCGAAGTGGCTCTACCAAAGCGCAGCCCTGAACGGTGAACGTTGAACTATAATATGATTACAGCTTCGCCGTTTTCGCTTCGTGCTCGGTCGTTTCCAGCTTGCCTTCCTGGTATTTCGATGGGCATTTGAGCAGAATTTTCTGCGCCTGGAACTGATCGTTCTGCATGGCACCAATTACCACAACCTGCTCCGAACGGTCGAAGTCGGCGGGTTTGGGGCTGTGGTAAACGCACTTTTGCACGCGGTTCTCATTGTCGACCAGCGTAAATTCAAAATGGTTGGGGTCAACTTGCGGCTGGTAGACCATACCCTCGGCTTTGCCATTGGCGTCCTTTTTCAGCTTACCAACCACGTGAACCTGATCGGCGTCGCCATCCTGCGCCAGCTCAATGGCTTTCCCGAACGTAACATATGTGCTGGCATCGCCGTAGGAGGTAACCACGATGCCGATCGCAATGGCGATCACTACGATACCGATGATGTGAGAGAGTTTCATAATAAACGGTAGAACGAATGAACTCAGCGGGTAGGCCGGTCTGCCGAGGTAGCCGACCGGTTGGTTAATGGACGTTTCTGGTCGTTTACCTCACGCTCCAGCTTGCCGATTTTGCTGTCGAGCCGAACCAGATAGATAACGATCCCTACGAACACAATGGCAATGACGGCCACAACGACCCATATTTTGCCATCGGCCCGGAGTTGGTCGGCCATCTCGACCGGCTGTTGAGCCATTACAGACTGGCTGCCCAGCAACAGGGTCAGCAACGGAAGAAAACGAAGCATTGATAAACGAGTCATTGGTCGATTGTCGGCAGCACGTTTGTATCCGCCACCAATGACGAATGCCTCATGCCTACGGACGAAAAGAAAACGGGCGGCCCGCCGCTACGGCCATACCCTATTTTCCAACAAAGATACGGCCCGTTTTATTCCTCTCTACTGATAGATTTAAACCTCTTCCATGATTACCCGCAGGCGGCGGTAACGTACCCGGAGTTGGGTAATCCAGACGCCCAGCAGCGTAAAGCCAATAATGGCCGGATAAAAGACCATCCGCATCTGATTATCCATGTCGTATTTGCCAAAAGCAGGGTTCCCGCCATTACCGGGGTGTAACGAATCGGTTTGGCGAGGCAGGATGAAAATGAGTGGAATGAAGACGCAAAACGCCAGAATGTTATAGACAGCGGAAATACGCGCCCGCCGTTGTTCGTCGTCAAAAGCGCCGCGCAGCACCAGATACGCCATATAAAGCAGCATGCTGACCGCCACACCGTTCAGTTTGGGGTCGTTAGGCCAGGGATCACCCCAGGTAAAGTTGGCCCACATGGAGCCGGTTGCGCACCCTAATAGCCCAAAGACGATGGCGGTATTGGCAAACTCGACCGAGAGTAGGTCGTCGTCCAGCTGGTTTTTCCGAAGAAACCGAACCGCAAAAAACAACGAGGCTAGCATAAGCGTGATCATGCCAAACCAGAGCGGCACGTGAAAGTAAACGTTGCGGATGCTCTCGTTCAGAACTGGTTGGCGGGGCGTTGGACCCAGCAACCCCCAGAAAAGCGTATACGTCAGAATCAGGACCGCCAGGCCCTTCCACCAGTTTTGTTTCATGGGTGTATGTGTCGAAGGTCTAATGTTCAAAGGTGTTTCCTGTTGGCGTCAGCTACATAGGCCAGTAAACCTCGAACGTTGAACGTAGTATTTAGCTCTTCCACAAAAACGGGAAGAGGAGGTAAGAAAGTGCCAGCACAATGGCGTCGATGGCCAGAATAGTCCGCAGTTCGTCGAAACTAACGGAGCGGTCTAGGCCATCCATCGCATTCTTTGACACATTTAAGAGCAAGAGTAAAAGCGGCAAAATCACGGGGAAGCTCAGAATCGCCATGAGCGTAGCCGCGTTTTCGGCTTTGGCCGCAATGCCCGCCACCAATGTCAGCGAGGCCGCAAAGCCAATAGCCCCCAGCAGCAGACTACCCACGTAGAGCCAGTGGTCTTCCACGGGGCTACCCAGCACAAAGGCGTATACACTATACCCCAACAGCGCCAGCGCCAGCATTAGCCCGGTGTTGTACACAATCTTGGCGACGATGATCTGCTGCGGACTGGCCAATGTATGGTAATAAAGCTGTCGGCCGGCCCGTTCCTGTACAAACGTCTTGGCAATGGCGTTAATCGCCGTGAACAACTGAATCAGCCAGAAGAGCGTGTTCCAGACAATGGGCGATAACTCACCCCGTTTGGCATTGAAACTTAAATAGCAGATGAATACGGCCCCGACGATGTACAGCAACATGCCGTTGAGCGCATACCGCTGCCGCCATTCGAGGCGAAATTCCTTTTCAATGAGTGTACCGATCTGCGCTAACGATTCCCGCATAGACCACAAAAGTACGGCAGAACGAGCAAGTATGCGTTACTTAGCCGGGCACTTCCAGATTAGAAAAAAGAAAGCGTCGGCCCATCTCTGCTGGTGTAGTTCTGGCAGGGCACACGACCGAATTGCTGACGATTTCAGGGGTATGCCGCTGACATCGTAGCCCCCCGCCCGATACACCCCCAACGTGACATTACCCGCCTATTCATGTCTTAACAGCGTTCGTTTGCCGGTAACCCAACTGTATGCTTGTTCACTCGTCACTTATTGCTTCACCCAGGAATGCTGCATTTCGCTCCAAGGCTGCTTTCTACGAGCTGTCGGTTGTGTTACCGTGCCTGAATGAAGCTGAAACGCTGGCAACCTGTCTGGACGACATCTGGACAGTGGCCGATGGGCACGAGATGGACCTCGAAATACTGGTGGTGGATAATGGCAGCACCGACGGGTCGGCTCAAATTGCCGAAGCCAGCGGTGCACGCGTGGTAAACGTGGCGCAGCGAGGCTACGGAAATGCCCTGATCGGAGGAATAAGCGCGGCGCGGGGACGCTACGTCATCACAATCGACGCAGACGGTTCTTACGATGTCAACGATATGCCCCGGTTGCTCGATCAGCTTCGGCTGGGCTACGATCTGGTTATCGGGAATCGATTTCTGGGTGGTATTCAGCGCCGGGCTATGTCGGTACTGGAGCGCTACCTGGGCAACCCGATCCTGTCCATTATTGGCCGGGTGCTGTTCAACGTAACCCTAGGCGATTTTCACTGCGGGTTGCGCGGTATCAACCGGCAGGCGGCACTACGCTGGCAACTCACCGAACCGGGTATGGAGTTTACCAGCGAACTGATTGTGAAGGCCGCGTTGCATAAGGCTCGCATGGCCGAAGTGCCCGTTTCACTGCGCCCCGACGGTCGGTCCCGGTCGCCGCACCTGCGCCCCTGGCGCGATGGCTGGCGGCACCTGAGCCTGATGCTCCGTTATTACCTGCACCCACCCATCCGCTGAGTAACATCTGGCTGGGTACGTTCACGTTCCGTTAGAAAAAGTTTTTGTCAAAAGTTTGCCCGAATGAGTTTCATTTGTTTACTTTGAATCACAAAGTACTTTCAGCACAATGTTGTATCCAGAGAAGTTTTTTGGAACACAGCAGTATCCCACCGTTTCGTCGTCACAGGGAGAGGGCCTTCGGGCACTCGCCTTGCTGACGGGAGCCTGCTTGGTTATGGCCTCGGCCCGTGGCGTCATCAGCCACAATTGGTGGTTCTTCGTCTGTTTGACCTGGAACCTGTTTTTAGCCTGGTTTCCGCTGGGCATCATGCTCATACACCGTGATCTGTTTGAGTCGGGGTTTCTGAAGCGGGGTACGTTGGCCAAACGCGTGACGCTGGTCTTCCTGGCCTTCTGGCTGCTGTTCATGCCCAACGCCCCTTACATCATCACCGACCTGTTTCATCTGCGTCAGGTGGGGGGCGAGTTAGTCTATTTCGACACGCTAATGATGTTTCTGGGGGCGTTGACAGGGCTGCTGGCTGGTTTGTACAGTACCTTGCTGGCGCATCGGGCGCTGCTGGGCATCACAGATCGGCTACCTTTGCAACCTCTGCTGGTGTGGGGGGCGATGCTGGGCTGTCAGGCACTGGCTGGCTTTGGGATCTACCTCGGCCGGTTCATCCGCTGGAACAGCTGGGATCTGGCCACCAACCCGATGCTGCTAACCCGAAGCCTGTGGGCCTCGCTCCACGATTCGCTGGCGCAGAAAGTATCGCTGACCTATGGCCTCGGGCTAATGGTCATCTACGTCGCTTTTTATATGTATGCTAATGCTCGACGTTCGTAAAGTATGGCGAAGCTTTCGGTATGCCGGTCAGGGTATCATCGATCTCTTTCGGTACGAAAACAACGCCAAAGTTCACTTGCTGGCGGCGGGCGTAGCCCTGGGGCTGGGTCTTTGGCTGGGCCTCACCAACCTTGAGTGGGCGCTGCTCACGATGCAGATTGGGCTGGTCTGGGCGGCCGAAGCGTTCAATACTGCCCTCGAAAAGCTAGCCGATCGCGTCACGACGGCGCACGACCCGCTGATTCGCGCCACCAAAGATTTAGCGTCCGGGGCCGTTCTGCTCGTGGCAATCATGGCGGTCGCGGTTGCCTTGTTTATCTTCGTGCCAAAACTGGCGCTACTGTACACGAATTGACCCCAACCAGCCTACGCATCGCTAAACGGCCCCTTATCGCTTTCCTACTCCCATGACAGAATCGCGCGAACATCTACAAACGCTGACCGAAATCAGGGGTCTGATGGAGCGGTCGACGAAATTTTTGTCGCTGAGCGGCCTGTCGGGCGTATCGGCGGGGCTGATTGCGCTGGCGGGTGGTATCGTAGCCTACCTGCGGCTGCGCACCAACTGGCTGACGGTTTTCGAATCGGAACAATACACGCAAAATGGTCGGGCTATCCTGAGCTACCGCGCCCTGTTTGAATTTCTGGCCTTCGACGCGATGGCCGTCCTGATCGGGTCGCTGCTGGCCGCCTGGTATTTTACCTCGCGCAAAGCCCGCCGACAAGGCCAAACCGTCTGGACGGCCGCCTCGCGACGACTCTTGTGGGCGTTGCTGGTGCCACTGGGTGTGGGCGGTCTGTTTTGCCTGGGCCTCGTCTATCACCGGCTGATCTGGCTGGTGTGCCCAACCATGTTGACCTTCTATGGTCTGACGCTCCTGAACGCCAGCCGGTATACCTATCGCGATCTGGAATACCTGGGTTTGTGCCAGATGGGGTTGGGGCTGATTTCGCTCTTCCTGACGGGCTACGGCCTGCTATTGTGGACGATTGGCTTTGGGGTGCTACACATTGTGTATGGTACGCTTATGTGGTACAAATATGACCGGCCCACGGCAGGGCATACTACTGCATGACGAACGATTTGCTGGCCCGATTTAATAAAGCCTTCGAAAGTAAGGCCCGCCTCAGCATCATGTCGGTGCTGATGGTTAATGACGCGGTCAGTTTTAACGAGTTGAAAGAACTGCTGGGCCTCACCGACGGTAATCTGGCCACACACCTGCGCGCACTGGAAGAGCAGGGCTACGTGCTAGTGCAGAAGCAGTTTGTGGGCCGGAAGCCCAATACAACGTACCTGGCTACCGAAGCCGGAAAGCAGGCATTCGCCGACCACCTCAACGCTCTGGAAGCCTTCATTCGGGGGGCAGTGTAAGCCAACAAGCAAAACATGGATAAAAAGTAAGCCACTGGCGACACCTGATCGTTTATAGGTCATACCTGTCTCGCTCGCCTCGCTTACTACCATGAAAGACCCCATTGTGCCGTTCGATCTGGAACGGATGTTCATCGATCAATTTCCGATAACGTACCTGGGCGAGGTCGCCCTCCGAACACTGATCATGTTCGTGATTCTGCTGGCGGCGCTGACCGTATCGGGCAAGCGCGAGGTACGGCAACTCTCGGTTTATGAACTGGTATTGCTGATCGGGCTGGGCTCGGCGGCGGGCGACCCCATGTTTTACCACGACGTGCCGCTGGGGGCCTCCATCGTCGTTTTTGTGGTCATGATGAGCGCCTACAAGTTCATTACTCGCCTCAGCGACCGCAACAAGGCGATCCGTGAACGTATAGAAGGCAAACCCGTCTACGTGATTCAGGATGGCTGCATACTGACCCAAAACTTCGACGATGAAGACCTAGGCCAGGACGAATTGTTCGTCGACCTGCGACAGGCCGGGCTGGAGCACCTTGGGCAGGTCCGGCTGGCCATATTGGAGCCCAATGGGTCGCTGAGTGTCTATCCGTATCCCGATGATGAGGTGCGTCCGGGGTTACCCGTGTTACCACACCTGCTCAAAGAGCAAAACCGCCTGGTCGAAACAACAGGTACGTATGCGTGTTCACACTGCGGACACACACAAATCAGGCACCCTGGTACAAACCAATCTGTACCTTGTCCGGTATGTAACCACGAGCAGTGGGTGAAAACAATTGGCCCTGTTGGCGCTTATACCGCTAAATAAGTTGATCCCTTTTGCCCCAATTTAATATACTAAATATGTCGCTGTATTCCGTTAGAAGCCCATATTGCGCCCTTTCGCCAAGGACAGATTTCTCCGTTCGGTCAAAAAGTTGAATCTGGCAATGAAGGGGTTGCTTGTGTCGGAGGCAGTCGCGAACTTAGAAAAACTAAACAAATTGGTTAATCAGACTACAAGCACCTAACTATGTTCAATTTTGATAATACAATGCCCGGCGCCTGGCCTGGCTTGCGCGAGATTCCCCCCAGTTTGTCGCCCATCAGCATGAACAAGACGTTGTACGTCGCTAAGTTCACCGATGAGCTACCTATGCAGCCCGAGGCCGTTCCCGAACTGGAATCGGTCGAGGATGTAATGGAACACTTCAAGCCGGAAGTAACCGTGATGCTGGAAGACGGCGACGGGCAGCAGATGGCCGAAACCTTCAAATTTTCCCGACTGGGCGATTTTACGCCGGAAGGCATCGTCGACCAAAGCCTGTATTTGCAGGAGCTGACCAATCAGATGAATGATCTACAGCGGATCAACCATCAGCTGCGGTCGAATCGGATGCTGCAATACGCGCTGCAAAACCAACAGGCAAAAAGTACCATGCTGGCGATGATTCAGCAGATGATCGATGAAATTGATCAGGCCGACTAACGCGAAACGATCAATCCACCCTGCTTCTTCCCCCCAACAACATGGCTGAACAGCGCACAAACCAACCGGCGGCCCAACAAGCTGCCGAACGCGAGGCTGCTACCTCACGGACGTTTACGCAAAATATTGCCGAGCTTCAACAGCTCAAATTCGGTGGTTTCAAACTGCTCGAAACCACGATCGAGGGCGCTGATAGCCTGAACCCGGAACGCCGCGCCAAACGGGAAATTTTCCTGAAAGAAAACGATCGGCGTCGCGACCGGCAGGCCCTGAAAAAACGCCTTGAACTCTGGAAAGAAATCCTCTCGACAGAAGGCGCCAGCGTAGCCGATATGGCCGAAACAACGCAACAGAAGTTCGATACCACGGAGGCGCTTTACAAGCAGAATATCAAAGAAGTCATCGAAAACAGCCGCGAACTGGAAGCGACCTATCGCGGGCTGGCGCTCTACTTCGCCAACTCGCACCAGAGTGGGTTCAAAGTTCGGAATGTGGTGTTTGTCAATGCAGGCCTGAGTCAGCTCGACCCGGCCAACGTGTACAACAACGACATGATCGATTTTATCCGCAACGAAGTGCATCAGGTCTACAACCGCTTCGATTTGCAGGAAAGCTACTCGCTCATGGTGATTCCCGGCTATCTGGGCAAGAAAACCGTAGTTGATGCCTGGGCCAAGATTGCCTCCGATCACAAGCTTATGCTCATCACCGACTATCGGAACATGGGCGACCTGAAAGATACCATCAAGGAATTCCAGCGTGAGCGGCTTTCACAGGACGTACCCCGGTTTGCCAACGTCATCATGACCGTGAACCACCTGGTCGGGCGGGGTAAATATGATGAGTTTGAGGAAGAAGAAGACCTGTATATCGACCCATCAACGGCCCTGGCGGGCAAGATGCACCAGAACCTGATTTCGCAGGTATCGGCCGGTTTGCAGTTTGGCGCCCTCGAAGAAGTCGACGGGGTTCGGATGGATCTGCTCAAAACCGAGGTAGGCGAACTGGAAGGGCTTGGGCTAGTACCCATGACCAAAGAGTTTGCCCGGATTATTCCGTTCTCGGGCAAAACGCTCTTCGCCGGTAACAACGTAGGTCTGAAAACCTACTCGGTTGTGCGGGTTTTCGACTGGTTGATGAAAGTCATGATGAACTTCCTCAACAAGCGGGCCATGGAAAACTGGAGCGGCAAGGTGGAAAAGCAACTGACCGACGAGATTGTGGCGTTCCTCGACCGTATCAAAGGACCCGGCAAGATCATCGACAAATTTGATCCGCCTAAATTCCGGCAAGACCCGATTCAGCCCGACCGTATTATCGTGGACTTGAACATCACTCCCTTCTTCCCGGCCAAAACATTTATTATCAACCTGACCGGCGAGCGCGGCCGAAACGAAGAGACGGGCCGTCGTAACGATTTCAAAGCCGAAGTTCGGTAAGTAATTCTCTTTTTGGGCAAAAGCAGGTAACGTATTCTGAGTACGTCTGCTATGCTTTTGCCCACACCTGCCCACGTTGCCTTTGTCTAGGAATACGTGCCGTTAACTAATTCAAATGACGGCTGTGTATGGCGCTCTTAGTAAATTTAGATTGCAAAATCGGTCATATAGCGGGAGCAATGACCAGCCGCATTCAGTTCTCATTTTAGTTTAGTTTGCTGGGCCTAACCTATTGGCAGGTCATCGTTACTAGTCAACACATGCGATACTCTGTGGCTGAATCAGAAACGGATTCGTAATGTTCAGACCAATCGAAAACGCTTATGGCTCAACAGGTTAAACCAGAAATTGTAATTGGGGGTACAACACTGGAGCATTTCACCCATTTGCAAATCGACCAGTCGCTTTTCACGCATCATACGTTTCAAATTGCCGTACCCTTTGAGGTACTGGAAAATAAGAATGACTTCTTTTTCAAGAAGTCGCACAGCTCGATGGTTGGCAAACCGGCCTCCATCAAGTTCAAGCCAATCTACAAAAATGTCTCTGCCGATTTTCAATTTGCGGGTATCGTAACGGAACTGACGCTGATTAATAACAGCGACATGACCAATAGCTTCCTCATCAAAGGGCACAGCCCGACGTTTCTGATGGAAGATGGCGTACAACGCCGGGCCTGGGTGGAGAAAGACCTGAGTACGATTGTAAATGATGTCTTGGGGGCTTACTCGTTCAACAAAGGTGTAAACGTCAATTTCAAGGATAAGATTGACTACAAGACGCAATACGACGAGAGTAACTGGGATTTTCTGCGGCGAGTGTGTCAGGAGTATGGCGAATGGTGCTATTACACAGGAAACAAGCTGATTGTGGGCGAAACGCCGCTCAAAGAAGAACCGTTTGTGGCGGATGGCGTACAGCATTTTTCGATGTCGGTAGGAGTGAAGCCCAATCAGATCGAGATGATGCACTACAACTACAAGAAGCACGAACGCTACAGCGGAAAAAGCAAGCCGTTGAGTGCGCTGGGTACGTTCGGTACGTTTGCCTACCAGACCTCATCGTCCCTGTTTGGTAATTCGTCGTTGTTATGGCCACTCCGCGATGCCCAATCTAAAGGCGATGTGGATTCAGCCGTCGACGCTATGAACAAAACCAATGCGACGGATATGGTGCGGTTCAACGGCCACGGCGAAAATCCGAATTTGGGCGTAGGTGTCGTAGTGAATGTAACGGCGCAAAAACTGGAGAAACCCAACGTATTCAAGCAGGAGAGCGGTGGCAAATACCGGATCAATCACATCACGCACACGGTGGATGAAGTCGGTAATTACGCCAACGATTTCGAGGCGGTTCCGTATTCGGCCGAGGCACCACCGCGCAACCCGTATGTGCATACACCCACGGCTCTGCCAGAAATTGCTACGGTAAAATTTAATAATGATCCGTTGCAATTGGGGCGCGTAAAAGTTGAGTTTCACTGGCCCAATCAATTAGTGGCCAAATCGAGTTGGATTCGGGTGGCTTTCCCCTATACGGGAAGTGATCGGGGTTCGTTGTTCATTCCGGAAGTAGACGATCAGGTGGTGATCAGCTACGAAGCCAATCACGTTGATTTCCCGATGGTTGTCGGAAGTATTTACCATAAAAGCCCGAGTACGAATTATTGGTTTCCCAACAACGAGCAGAAGATTATTCGCACGAAAGGCGGGAATAAAATTGTAATGAAAGATAAACCTGGCGAACAGGAATTTTTTATTACCAATGCCAATAACAAAAACGTGGGTTTGCACGTCTCATTCAAAGGCGATGGTAAAATTCAGATTTATGCCGAAAATGGCGAGATCGAAGTACGAGCGAAGAATATAAAAATGCACGCGAAAGAGAATATTGAATTGCAGGCAAAGAATATTCAAATGCAGGCTAGTCAGAATGCAAGCTTGAAATCAGGTAGTAGCACCGAGATAAACGGCACAACTACTGATGTGAAGGGTAGCACTGTGAATGTGAAAGGGTCGATTGTGAAAATTAATTAGCACCAATAGTAGTATCCGAATCATAAATTAAGTTTCAACCAAACCAATTTACAACTATGGCTGCATCAGCAGTTGCCGCATACTTTACCGCCGGTGGTGGCGAAGTAGAAGTCGTGCACCTCTCTTACGAGTTGTCGCGTTCGATTGATATGAAAGGCCGTCCCTCATCAGTAACGCAGGGCGGTGTAATTCACGTAGAGTTGGCCTCATCGGCGGAAGATACCGATCTGGCTAACTGGCTGGCTAACTCATACCTGGAGAAAGATGGCACGATCCGGTTCGTCGATCAGGATCAGGCTACGCTGAAGACCGTTGAGTTTAGCAAAGGCCGTTGCATTAAGTATGCTGAGCGTTTTGACAAGAAGCCTGCTCAGGAGACCACGGATCGTCCGGCGGCGACGTTCACGCTAACCATCTCGGCTGAGAAGATCACCTTCGCCGGCGCCGAGCACGATAATAACTGGTCAGACAAAGCATAAGCTTATCAGATTGTATCTGGTTCACCCGTCAGAATATGTTCCCCTGACGGGTGAATCGTTTTATCTAAAAAGAAGTCAACTGCTATTTATCTTATTGGGCTGTAAGTATATTTTGTGAACTATGTTTATAAAAAGAGCGGTAAGTCTTCACTGAATTTATATCCTCTCCGGATCGATTGGCCCTTCTGTATTGCCCTCCACTATGTCTGTGCCAACATCAACATCTGAAGCACTTCAGTTGTCAATACAAACCGTTCCGCGTTCATATCTGATCAGAACGGATACGGAAATGTATGTAGGAGATTTGTCGTATCACAATGTAAGTGAAGCCAGGTTACAGCTAGTTCGTCCAGAAAGCAGTCGGGTGGTAATGCGTAGCCTGTCGTATCGCCAGACAAACAATGAAGGTGAACATCAGAAAGAGGCGGCCTTGGCACAGCTCCGTCATACGCTCTCGCTAACACTCTGGCCTGATGGACGGATCAACTCCCTCGGTAATCAGCCCGAGTTATTGACCCGTTACAGGGCTATTCGTGCCAATTGGCGAAAACAGTATCCAACTGACAACGATTTTACGCCAGCTCATCTAGAATCTATAGAGCGTGTTTTTGCTGATCCTGATCACTTGATACGTACCATTAGTCAGGCACCTGAATTTGAACTGTTGCTACCTGCCATCTACGATCGCATCTACACCTATGATCAGCCGATTGCCGGGCCGCCGGCGATTATCACACCACTGACTGGATCGCTGACGATGCCTTTGCAGACCACCATTGTGCGCCGAAAGCCACAGTATCCTGACGTAGCGCTTGATTTGATGTTGACTGGACAGCTTGATAAAACGCTGTTTCCGTTTGACGACGCACGACGATGGCTACAGACATTGACAGGTGTTGTGGACATAGACCCTATGCCCTCTCTTCAGTATATATTGACGTTTGAATTCGACAAGCAGGGTAACCTGCTGTACGCTGGCCGGTTCGTGACCTGTATCTATGAAAACGTAGCCATGAGCAAAATGGTGACAACGGTTGGCCCAGATTCTCCCGTGTCATCTGCGACTAAACACTGAGCCATGTCTGAAAAGAAATACGTTCCAGATGGTACGTTCACAACCTGTGATAAAGGGGCCGGTTTCAGTACGTTGGGGGTGTTGCCAACGAGTTCACAACTGTATGGGAAGCTGCTCGCTAACGAGAACGATAAAATTACGGCGGTCAACATCAGACCGATGGGGCTTTGTTCCATCACTAAAATAGTATGTGTACCTGCTCCATTAATGTGGACGTCGGTCAAGAACAACGTTCAACGCGACGGAGGGCGCCTGTTGCAGGAAGATTCGACCATTCAGTGCACAATCGGGGGTAAAATCAGCCTGTCGTTCATCATGCCTGCCGGAGGGGTGGATGAGAACGAAGAACCCGGCTTCTGGGACCAGTTGGGGCAGAAGTACAACGATATTACGGGCAGTATCGAAAAGTGGAATGAAGAAAATCTGGGACCTCTGGGCAGTTATCTGAATTTCCAGATGGGTGTGACCGAAGGTTTCGTCAAAGGAGCGGTGGGGCTGGTCGAGGGGGTGTGGGGCCTTGCCAAATTTGCCGGTCGTATGGCTGCCGACCCCGTAGGCACGACGGTAAGCACGGCTAAAGCAGCCTGGCAGGCGGGTGGCGCCGCCATCGACTGGGCCAGTAAAGGTGAAAACTGGCAGAATCTAGGCAACCGGATTGCTAATGCGTCGCCGCGTGACTGGGGCAACGTGGTGGGGCAGGTTGGTTTTGAAGTAGCCGCTACGGCTGCTACCGGTGGGGCCGCTCAAGCAGCCCGTGCTGGTCGATTAGGCGCTGCGGCCGTGCGGGGCATGGAAATGGCCGATAAACTAGGCGATGCCGCCAGGTTAAGTCGGTTAGCGAGTGGAGCGAGCCGTGTGGCAGGAAAGGTAGCCCCCAGGGTGTTGGGGGCGGTAACCGACGGGGCGAAAGCGGTGGAGCGGGCGGGGCGGCGCCTACTGGACAAGTTGCCGCAGCCCCTTAAGTGTACGCTGCGGCTGGAGCCCGTCGATATGGGGTCAGGCACGATGCTGTCGATGCTAACCGATGTGACATTGCCCGGCCCGATCCCTTTCGAGTGGCAACGTACCTGGTATTCGCGCTCTGACTACAGTGGGCCTATGGGCCACGGCTGGCACCATCGCTACGACCTGGCACTCCGGCTGGAAGCGGAAGACGGAACCGCCGTACTGCGCATGGCGGATGGCCGCCAGACTGACTTCGCGCCGCCATTGCTGCCCGGCGAACCCGTTTTCGACCGTATCAACCGGCTGAGTCTGTACCGGGGCGACGAGGCCCAGCGTGAATGGCGGGTATGGCACCACGACGAGCATGTCTGGTATATGTTTGAGGCCCCCCGGCCCGACGGACCCATGCAGCCGCTGCAACGGATCGAAAACCGGGCGGGGCAGGCTATCCAGTTCAGCTATACGCCCGCGGGTCACCTGACCCGCATCATCGACTCGGCGGGGCGCGAACTCACCCTCGATACCGACGCACGAGGCCGCATTATCGCCTTGTATGGCCCAGATCCCGAGGAGCCCACGCAGCGCATACCCCTGATGGCCTACAGCTATGATGAACTTGGTAACATGGCCACCTACACCAATGCCGAGGGTTATCAGTCGGTGATGTACTATCAGGGACATCTGATGGTCAAGAAGACAGCGCCCAACGGCTTGTCGTTCTACTGGGAATACGACGGCCCCGACCATCACGCCCGTTGTATGCACAGTTGGGGCGATGGTGGCCTGCATGAGGGCTGGCTCAGTTACCCCGATGAAGAAACGACCATCCTGACTACTAGCGACGGTAAAACGACCTTCACGCATTACCGGGGGCTGGTTACCGACGAAGTGGACCCATTGGGGCGGTACAAACAATGGCTTTATAACGGATTTGATGAACTGGAAGTCGAGCGCGACGGAGCCGGGAACACCACGACCTTCGACTACGACCGCTGGGGGAACCTGATCGCCGTGGGCCACGCCGACGGGGCCACCGAAGCCTGGCAATATGACCCCGAAACCGGCGAACGCCTGATGGCCTCGACCGACGCCCGCGGGGGCAGCTATACGTACGGGTACGACGAGGCCGGTAATCTGGTCGAACGTACCGACCCGATGGGCGGCGTTACCCGCTATCAATACGACGGGCAGGCGCGGCTGACCAGCCTGACCAACGCGCTGGGGCAAACCACGCACCTGCGCTATGACGCCCACAGCAACCTGACGCACCTTGTAGCCCCCGACCAGACCATCCGCTCACGTACCTACGATGCGCTGGGTCGGCTGGTTACGCTGACGGACGAGGCAGGCTACCAGCAGCAACGTACCTACGACCGACTGGGCCAGCTCCTGACGGTTGCCGAGCCGGACGGAAGCCGACAGACGATGGCCTACGACGCGCTGGGCAATGTGGTGCAGGCCACGGGCGGGGGGCAGTCGGTCAGCTTCGACTACGTTGGGCTGGGGCAGTTGGCCTCGCGGCACCAGGGTGGCACCCGCATCGATTTCAGCTATGACCTCGACGAGCGGCTCACGGGCCTGCGCAACGAAAAAGGCGAGCAGTACCGCTTCGTGCTGGACCGGGCCGGGCAGGTTGTCGAAGAGATTGGGTTCGATGGGCTGCGCCGCCGCTACGAGCGCGACGCCGCCGGTCGGGTGGCGCGGGTACACCGACCCGACGGGCGCACGACGGCCTACGCCTACGATGGGGTGGGGCGGGTGACGGGCGTACGCTACGACGAAGGCCCCGACTCGCCGGGGGTGGTGCAAACCTACCGCTACGACGGGGTGGGGGCCGTGCTGGAAGCCCGCAGCGGCACTAGCCGCGTGGTGCTGGAACGCGATGCGCTGGGGCGGGTGGTAGCCGAGGTGCAGGACGGCGAGCGCATCGAGAGCACCTACGACGCCCTGGGCCAACGTACCCGGCTGACCTCCTCACTGGGGGCAGATCTACATTTTACCTACGACGAGGTAGGACAACTCCGGCAGCTTAGTAGCCAATCGGGGCCGCAGACCCAACCCTGGCAGGCGGGCTTTGCCTACGATAGCCGGGGGCTGGAAGTGCACCGGCAGTTGAGCGGCACCAGCCTGCGCTGGCAGTACGACGCCTTGGGCCGCCCCACCGAGCAAGGCATCGTGCTGGGGCGGGGCGGCTCCCAACGCCAGCGCCGCTACCACTGGCAGGGCTTCGATCAGCTAGCCCGCATCGAAGACAGCCTGCTGGGCACGACTAGCTTCGGCTATAACGCCCAGGGCTACCTCACCCAGGCCCGTTACACCGATGGGGGCCTAGACATCCGGCAGGCTGACGCGGTGGGTAACCTCTTTGGTAGCCTCCAGCAGCAGGATCGCCAGTATGGAGCGGGTGGGCGGCTGCTGGCCAGTGCCGAGGGCGTACGCTACCGCTATGACGGGGAGGGCAACCTCATCGAGAAACGCCTGCCCAACCGGCAGGGCAGTTGGCACTATCGCTGGGACAGCGCCGGGCAGTTGGTGAGCATCAGGCGGCCCGATGGCTACCGGGTGCAGTGTCAGTATGATGCGCTGGGCCGACGCACCCACAAGCAGTTCAGAGGCAAGCTTACCCGCTGGGTGTGGGACGGGGATGTGCCCCTGCACGAGTGGAGCCACTACACCCTTGACGGCCAGGCGGGCAGCCCCGATGAGTTGATCACGTGGCTGTTTGAAGATGGCAGCTTTGCCCCGCTGGCGCGGCTGACGCCCCAGACCCGCTACAGCGTAGTGGCCGACCACCTGGGTACGCCCCTAGAGCTAGTCGATGAGGGCGGGCAAGTGGTGTGGGGGGCGCAGCTCGACAGCTACGGGCGGGTTCGCCAAGGCACGGGCAAAGCATCCCTATGTCCGTTTCGCTATCAGGGTCAGTACGAGGACGCTGAGACGGGGCTGTACTACAACCGATTCCGCTACTACTCCCCGCAGGAGGGTTGCTATATTTCCCAGGATCCGATCAGATTGATAGGGGGCAAATCTACATTATACGGATATGTAGGCGACATTAACCTAGAAACCGATGAGTTAGGTTTACAAGGCGGAGGCTCTTACTCCCGAACCAGAAAAGCGAACGTAGGGGGGGAAACTAATCATATTCCAGCTTGGAACTCGATAGAACGAGCAAAGCAGCTTAACCCCAATTTGCCAAATGTGCCAACACATGGATCTACCCCTGCTACGCACATGGACACGCCTGATCATAGGCGGATGACTAGTACTGGAAGTTCGAGGGCGGCACGTCGGTGGCGACAGCAACAGGCTGACTTAATTGCAAGAAATAAGTTTGGCAAAGCCATGGAGATGGACATTCGTGAAATTCGCCGCAGATATGGTAATACGTACAATACTCATGTTCGCGAAATGCTTGATTATGCACACAATCAAAGCTTGATATCAGCTGCCGAACGAAATCGCCTTGCTAGGAAACTTTGTAGGGGCTAACAAAGAATCTGAAACTATTTCTCAATTAACAAACGGTCTTATGGATTTTGTCATTAAGCCTTATGAAGGCGCTTTACCATTGGTATTTGGAATGAATCGTGAAGAAGTGAGTTCAGTATTTCCTCAGATTGAGAAAAGTGACATCGAATCTTTTGGGTCATCTCAAGTAAATCTTGGCGATGATATTTATTTGAATTTTGAAGATGGTAAGCTTTCCGAGATAGAGTTTTATACAGCGAAGAATGATTATACTACAGGCGAACTAAGTGAATTGACACCAGACTTAAATCTAATCCTAGCTATTAATGGGCAGCAATTAGCTATACTGCAATTCGACAATACGTTAGATTTACTCAATCAAATTGATACGCCTAAATACGCAGATGGCGTTTGGATTTATCCAGCGATAGGCGCTACATTCTACGGCTATGATCGCTCTCAAGACTATCGTAGCTTTTGCTTATTCGACAAAACGTTGCTCTCGTTTCATATGGAAGGTGCAGAGGAGGCACCAAAGTCAACCAATCTCAGATCAATCGACTGAGCATAATTATATACGACTGAGCGAGCAACCTCATCGAGAAGCGCCTGCCCAACCGGCAGGGCAGTTGGCACTATCGCTGGGACAGGGCCGGGCAGTTGGTGAGCATCAGGCGGCCCGATGGCTACCGGGTGCAGTGCCAGTACGACGCGCTGGGCCGACGCACCCACAAGCAGTTCAGAGGCAAGCTCACCCGCTGGGTGTGGGACGGGGATGTGCCCCTGCACGAGTGGAGCCACTACACCCTTGACGGCCAGGCGGGCAGCCCCGATGAGTTGATCACGTGGCTGTTCGAGGCCGACAGTTTCGCCCCCCTGGCTCGGTTGAGCGCTCAGGTACGTTGCAGCGTGATGGTGGATCATCTGAACACGCCTTTGGAGCTGGTTGATGAGGGTGGTAAGATGTCAGCGTGATGTAGGGCGCGTCGAAGGAGGACTACTTGGCGCTTAGGCGTAGTACGTTGGCCGTCGGGCAAGAAGTAGTGCGCTCCGATGGTCAGTGGGTGGCTGTCACTCAGGTGGATCATCAGACGGAGCTCACCGAACCAATGGTGGTTTACAACATCGAGGTGGCCAACGCCTACACCTACTTTGTGGGCAAATGGATGTGATGGGTTATATTGCCACGGCCTGAGAAAAGAAGGCTAAGTAATTTGTAAAAAGATTATACCAAGGTAACAGTAGAAGCTGCGCAAAATAAGGCTGGTAATCTTACTGTATTCGGAAATACGATTGAAATATAGTGCTGCATAGCTATTTGCCAGAACCGACTAGAATCAATAAATAACTAACTCGTATGTGATATGGAGATGATAATACTGTCCTAGCAAAAGGGCTTATATGGTAATGTATTAAGTGCAAAACACATGTGAATAAGAATGGCACTGAAGTAAGTCCAAGAATAATGAAAATTAGCCCTTACGGTTCACTTAATGAAAGTGAATTAATAACTTTAGAGCAACATATTGGTTTCAGACTACCAGATGATTATCGTCGCTTCTTGGCGCGCACCAATGGCGGTCGGGTTGAAAATAGTATTTTTCATATTAGCGAACTTGACGAAGATGTATTATTAAATGTTTTCTTCGGTATTAATGTTGAAAAGAATAAAGTATTAAATCTATCATTTTGGTTTGATAAATATAGAGATGAGATCCCTGAACATAGTTTACTAATTGGTAATGAGCCTGGTGGCGGTTTTTTGCTATACATACCTTACGGTGAAGATTGCGGCGTTTATTTTTACGATGATAGCTATACGTTTGAGCAATCAAACGATGATGGTAATACGTATTATATCACCGAGACTTTTCAGGAATTTATTGATTCATTGTAAGAGCTTAAGAACTAATCTACTCTTATTCAACAGAAAATATAACTGATGATTTCTGTTAAGCAGATGTGGTATTCGGCGTAGTGAAATTTAGTCAAATAGTTTGTTGCAACAATTGTGTAATCCATTGGAAATCAATGCTTCTATGTATTATAGTTGACTCCAATGCCCAATGGTGGCCTATTACCTCGATAACTATCCGCTTGCTGCTATTTCCGGTGAGTCACGTTTAAGCAAAAGGAATATCTGCTGTACAGAGGCATTAATATTTCAACTTACCTGAAAGCAAACTTGGTTGTGACCACTATGAGCCGGGAAACGGACCACCCGATTTACTTACGGCTGGGCGGAGAGCGGCTTCAGACTCTGTCGTAACACTAATACGTCGATCGTCCTGTCTTACCAAACAAGGACAGGTACGCTGAGTTTATCAGCCCGTACCGGGAATCGCCGATAGGGGGTTATTTTTGTCGATTGACCAACCGACGGATAACGCACCTTATGAAGAAGCAACCGGCTGCTAAAGCCTCTACCCAACCAGCCACCAAACCTTCGCCTTCCACAGTTGCCCATACTGACCCTACGCTCGCTGATATAGCCGGTCAGCAGCGCGTTCGGATCGAGCGTGTATCGCCCGAAGTCGACGCTGGGTATGATCGGCCCGGCCGCTACCCCATCAAGGCAATCGTTGGTGATACCATTCCGGTCGAAGCCGATATCGTAGCAGACGGGCACGATATGCTGGCGGCGCGGCTGCTCTACCGCCATGCCGACGAGAAAGCGTGGCAGGAAGCTCCGATGACGCTGCTCGTCAATGACCGTTGGGCTGGTTCGTTTACGGTACAGAAGCTGGGTCGTTATCACTACACCATCGAGGCGTGGGTCGACCATATCGCGTCGTGGCAGCACGAAATTGAACTGAAAGTAAAAGACGGGCAACGGATCAGCAGCGAGCTGAAAGCGGGCGCGGTGCTGGTCGATGGTATGGCGCACCGGGCCGCCGGTGGCCCCAATGCCAACGCCCACGATGCGGCTGAGCTACTCCGTGCAGCGGCCCTGTTCCGCGAAGGGGCCAACCATGTTGCCGATGCCGAACCCGGCGATCCGTACGCCCGCGCCGTGGAACTGGCCGAGAGTGAGCAGTTTCTACACTGGGCGCAAACGTACCCGGAGCGGCAGCACCCTGCCCGCTATGCTGATCTGCCCAATGGGCTGAGCGTGGAGGTCGATCGGGCGGAGGCGGGTTTCAGCACTTGGTATTGCCTGTTTCCGCGTTCGGCCAGCCGGGAGGCGGGGCGCCACGGTACCTTCCGCGATGTGGAGGCGCTGCTGCCCCGCATTGCCGGTATGGGTTTCGACGTGCTGTATCTGCCGCCAATCCACCCCATCGGGACGGCGCATCGGAAGGGCAAAAATAACTCGGTAACCTGCCAGCCTGGCGAACCCGGGGTGCCTTATGGCATTGGGTCGGCTGAAGGCGGGCACGATGCGATCCACCCTGAATTGGGCACGGTCGATGACTTTAAACACCTCATCGCCGAGGCGAAAACGTACGGGATGGAGATTGCGATGGACCTGGCCATTCAATGCTCACCCGATCATCCCTGGGCAACCGAGCACCCTGAATGGTTCAAAAAACGGCCCGATGGCACCATTCAGTACGCCGAAAATCCGCCGAAGAAGTACCAGGATATCTACCCTGTTTACTTTGAAACGGAAGATTGGAAAGCACTTTGGGAGGAACTGAAGCGGGTATTGCTGATTTGGGCCGAGTGGGGTGTCAAGATCGTACGCGTCGACAATCCACATACCAAGCCGTTTGGCTTCTGGGAGTGGGTGATCGCCGAAGTGAAGAAGCATCATCCCGATATGCTGTTTCTCTCGGAAGCCTTTACGAAGCCTAAGGTGATGCAACAGCTGGCGAAAGTGGGCTTCGCGCATTCGTATACCTACTACACCTGGCGGACGACCAAAGCGGAGTTGCAACAGTATATGACCGAGCTGACGGCTGGTGAAATGCGGCACTACTTCCGACCAAACTTCTGGCCAACTACGCACGACATCAACCCGTACATTTTGCAGTCGGGTCACGAGCCGCAGTTTCTGATCCGGTATTTTCTGGCCGCCACGCTGTCGAGCAACTACGGCATCTACGGCCCCTCGTTTGAATTGATGGAGCACGTACCTGTGCCCAATAAAGAAGAGTACCTGAACTCAGAAAAGTACGAGATCCGGCTGTGGGACTGGGATCGGACCAACAAGCTAACGTACCTGATTGGCCTCACCAACCGGCTCCGGCGGACCAACGCGGCGTTGCAACAGACCAACAACCTCACGTTCTGCACCATCAATGACGACTTCCTGCTGGCGTACCTGAAAGTAACGGGCGACAACCGCCTGCTGACGATCGTGAATATGGACGCGTATAACCGGCGTAGTGGTGTAGTGCAGGTGCCGATCTGGCAGCTTGGTATCGCCCCTGACCAGCCTTATACCGTGCATGATCTGCTCACCGACAACCGCTACACCTGGCACGGCGAGTGGAACTACGTCGAACTCGACCCGTACATTTTGCCGATGCATATGTTCCGGATTGACTTATAAGCCGTTCAATGTCTAACGTCCAAGGTCCAAGGTTGGATGGCGCACGACTAAGATGCGTCAGCCAACCTTGGACCTTGGACGTTAGACATTGAACGGTTCAGTATCCCCCGTTGTACTTCCGAATGGCCCATTCGGTACCGGCCAGACCGAGGATGAGGAAAAAGAGCCAGCGCCAGTTGATCAGCTCGTTGAGCGACTCGGTGCTGCTGAGGCGGGCGGGCGTGTCGCGACTCGTAATTGCTTGGGCTACAGCGCCTGCGTTGGCGGCCTGATAAAATTTGCCACCCGTTTGTGACGCCAACTGCCGCAACATGGCGTGGTCGGCGGTTGTGTTGAGCGCTTCCAACTGAACCGTGCGGACAATGAACTGACCCGACGATTGTTCGGCCCGGTTATTCAGCGTGGCCGTTGCGCGATAGCGATAAACACCCTCGGGCAGGCGACTAACGTCGAACCGGCTGCTGGCTTCGGTGGGCGTGAACGTATACGTGCGGGTAATGTCGCGCTCATCGATTACTTCCAGCTTCACCGGTATGTCGTAGAGCCGTTCGTAAATGTCGTTGTAGAGTTCGGTTTCAAACGACACCGTTTCGCCCGCCGTAAACTCGTTGCGGATGGGGTAAACGCGCAGTTTTCGCCGGTCCTCTTTCACCGAGATCAGCTGCAATACTTTCTGCATCAGCTCGTCGATCACGTCCTGCTTGTCTGTCAGGGCGTATTCTTCGAGCCGCCATTGCCAGATGCCTTCCCCCATCAGTACGGCCGTTTTGCGGGCTCCGGTGGTGTTCAGCGCCAGCAGGGGCTTGGCCGTTTTCACCGTCCCGATCTGCTGCCACAATACCGTTTCGCTGCCCGGCTGAAGCTTGTACTCGCCGTAGGGCGACGTGAGCGGAGGCAGCTTATCGAGCAGTTCGAGCCGGGTAGGGTCGAGGTTGAGTTGCTTGAAATTGGTATTGAAAAACGCCGTTGCTTTGTCGGTCTGGTTGGGCGTTCCCTGAATGCTGACAACCGGGTTGATGGGGTTCAGGCCAGCCGTCGAGGTTTGCGTGCCGATTATGAAGAGCGTCGGGGTATTTTTCGCCAGCAGTTTCGTGAGGGCGGCATTGCCCAGATTGCTCAAATCAGGCAGCTGATGCAGAATCAGCAGGTCATACGCCTTGTCGATGGGAATACTGGTGCCCTCGGCGGTCGAAAGCGTACGCACGTCGACTTCGTAATTCTGATTTTTTTCGAGAATTGTCCGTAGCGCTTTCAGGTCGGGGTGGGGGGCCAGGCCCAGCAACAGCACCTTCTCGCGGCCATCGATCACCTCGATGTAAACATCCTGCCGGTTGTTGGCCGTGCTGAATTCACCCGCCTGTGGCAGCACCTCTACCGTGAGGCGCTGAACGCCCTTCTGCGTAGCCGATGTCTGGAACGAGACCTGCGCAAAGCTGCTCGCCTGATCGAATCGGACGGTTTGCCGACCCACTTCCCGCGTGCCCTGACGTAACACTACCGTCGCGCTGCGCCCCTGAAAACCATTGCTGACCACATCGGCCTGCACCGGAAAGGCATTGTTGAGGTACGCCACGCGGTTGGCCACGATGCCTTTCAGCGCGACGTCTTTCTTCGGGATAGTATCGCCCAGCCCGACCGTCTGCACCGCAAACGGGTAGGTGCCAAACGTGGGCGAAACGCCCTGATTGGTGATGCCGTCGGAAAGCAGAATCACGTCGGTCAGGTTGCGGCCCTCGTAATCGGAACGGATGCGCGACAGCATGCCCGACAGGTCGGTGGTGCGCTGCCGAAAAGGCGTTTGGCTGAGGTCGTCGGGTGCAGTTGTGTCGGAGAGGGTACGCACGGCCACGTCGAACCCTTTATCGACCAGTTGTTGCCGGGCCGATTGCAGAAGCGTAAGCGTCTGATTCAACGCCGGCCGACCCGCCGCCGCTACCGATTCGGAGTTATCGATCGCCAACACGACCGTCGGCTTCTCCCGAAAGGTCTGGGTGCTGCGGATCAGCGGATTCAGCAGCAGGAATGCCAGCAGCGATACCACCACAAAGCGTAGCACAGCCAGCCCCCACGTGAGCGCCCGGCTCCAGCCATTGGTGGGTACGTTGCCACTCGCCGTGGTGCCCGCCAACCGCCAGGGTTGGTAGAGCGCAGCCGCATACACCACGCCCGCCAGCAAACAGGCGAGAATCCAGACCGGCGACGTTTGAAAGATCAGGTTCATTCGTTAATGTATAATGCACAATGAACGATGTACAATGGACGATATTTTCTACTAACGTACCTGGCTGTTGGCAGCCCTTTATGCATTATATGTACATCGCTCTCTATACATTGTTCATTATACAGTATACATTGATTGTACGGGTCTCTAGGTCAGCATCCCGCCGTCCACCTGCAGCACCTGACCGGTGATGTAGCGGGAGAGGTCAGACGCCAGAAACAGGCAGGCATCGGCTACTTCGTCGGGTTGTCCCCCACGCTTCAGCGGAATACTCTGTTTCCATTCCTCAATCGATTTCTCGTTCAGTTCGCCCGTCATTTCGGTCTCGATAAAACCCGGTGCAATCGCGTTCGACCGGATGTTACGCGAGCCCAGTTCAAGCGCTACCGACTTCGTAAAGCCGATGATACCTGCCTTCGAAGCGGCGTAGTTAGCTTGTCCGGCGTTACCACGCAGGCCGACCACCGACGTCAGGTTGATGATCGAACCGGCTTTGGCTTTCATCATGGGCCGGATAGCTGCTTTCGTGAGGTTGAAGACCGACTTAAGATTTACCGTCAGCACCTCGTCCCACTGTTGTTCCGACATCCGCATCAGTAGCCCGTCGCGGGTGATACCGGCGTTGTTGATCAGCACGTCGAGGGTGCCAAAATCAGCCAGGACCTGCATAACGAGGTCATCGGCGGCTTTAAAATCAGACGCATCGGAGCGATAGCCTTTGGCCTTGATGCCAAAGGCGGCGAGTTCGGCTTCCAGCGCCTGCCCTTTTTCAACGCTCGACAAATAGGTGAACGCCACATTGGCCCCTTCCTGCGCAAACCGGAGGGCAATGGCCCGCCCGATCCCGCGTGATGCGCCCGTGATGAGGGCGACTTTTCCGGCAACTAAATTCATGAAATAGACTAATTGTATCGGCGACTTTCCAACGCTTCGGGCCAATCGGTGGTCATGTAACCGTTCTGTCTGACAACGTACCTGATCACGAAGCGCGATGACCGTTGAGCCAAAAATACAGTTTCGCCGCCGAAACGGATTACTTTTTCGTGCCGGTTACCGTAGTTGTTTTCTTGAGGCCCGAATCTTCCGACACACCCGTATAGATAAACTCACTATTGGCGGTGATTTGCCCCGTGGCCGAGTACTGCCCCGTGAAGGTGGTACCGTTCAGGATGATGCCCTCCGTCTTCTTGTCGATAACGGTGAAATTGTTGCCATTAAGCTCGCCCGTGACCCGCTCTTTGGTACCCGGAAAGTCGAAGTCGATAAAGATTTGAGAAGCCTGCTGCGTGCTTTTGCTGACGGTTACCGTACCACTGTTGCTTTCCGGGTTCAGTTCTTTACCGGCAAAGGTGATGCGGATATTATAGCCAACGGCGTAAGCGCCAACCATGCGGTCGCGCGGATCAATCGGTGTAACGTTATCACCTCCGCCCGATTTTTTGCAGGAAGCAAACAAGCCGACGCAGACGAAAAGTAGGAGTGCAAAGCGTTTCATGGGATTTGTGTCTATGGGTAATGAATCGGTGTCAAAAACCGTGCCTTTTGGCCTAGATTGATGGTGGATTTGGTAACGCCGCCAGCATCCGTAGAGGACAAAGGATCATTGACTAAACGAATAAACCCGCCCAATTAAGATTGACCAGTGCATAACTCTTTCCTAAACTGATTGTACCGATGCATAAACTACTTCTTTCCACGCTGCTTTTTCTGGTGACCGGCTGGGCTACGGCCCAGCAGCGCACCATCCGGGGGCGCGTGATCGACGCCGCTGACCGAACACCGCTGCCCGGCGTGGCTATCGCCTTAGAAGGCGGAGCCTTCGGCACAACAACCGACGCTAAAGGCCAGTTTAAGCTCACGATTCCTCTGGCCAGCAAAACGCTGCTGGCAAGCTACATCGGGTACGTTACGCAATCGGTCAACGTCCCGGCTGCAACCGATTCCGTGCTGATTCGGCTGGTCGCCGACGGCAAAAGCCTCAACGAAGTGGTGATTACAGGATACGCCACCGCTGCTAAACGGGAGGTCATGGGTTCGGTAGCGACCGTTCCGGGTAGCCGAAGAGCCCCCGCGCCCGGAAGTGCGCACTATTCAACCGCCGCCATCACGCCCGGTCGTAGCGTGTATGTCACAGTAACCCCTGACCGCGAAGCCGGGCAACTGACGGCGGGCGAAATTCACGATTACAGCAAATGGACGTTATGGGGCGACATTGCCCAGAAGGAACTGCGCGACTACCGGACCCTGTGGCGTGTGGCTCCCGCCGAACGGTATTCGGTGCAGGTGGTGTCGGCCAATGGCTTCCCGCTGATCGACGTACCCGTGCGGCTTTTCGACAACCAACGGCACCTGATCTGGGAAACCCGCACCGACAACACGGGTCGGAGCGAACTGTGGGCCAACTTGTTTCAGCCGGCCGATTCTACGGCGACGAATCGAGTTAAGGGCAAGGTGAGCGCTGAAGCGGTGGTAGCCGGAAAAACCTACACGCTGAACCGGCTCAGCCCGTTTGGCAAAGGCGACAACACACTGACCATTGAGCAACCTTGTGGGGATGCCGCCCAGACCGTCGACGTGGCGTTTGTGGTGGATGCCACCGGCTCGATGGGCGACGAAATTTCGTACCTCAAAGCTGAACTGACCGACGTGATCAGCCGGGCCAAACAGGCAGCGCCTAACAGCACCATCCGGCTGGGGAGTGTCTTTTACCGCGACCGCGGCGAGCAGTACCTGACCCGCCACAACGACTTCACCACGCAGCCCGATTCGGCCGTGGCGTTTATCAAAAACCAGGAAGCTATGGGTGGCGGTGATTACCCCGAAGCGGTCGATACGGCGCTTGCCGTCGCGCTGACGAAACTGACGTGGAGCCCAACGGCCAAAACCCGGCTGCTGTTTCTGGTGCTTGACGCCCCGCCGCACGACGATGCGGCGGCGATTGCCTCCTTGCAGCGGTCGGTGGCCAAAGCGGCGGCTATGGGCATCCGGCTTATTCCGCTGGCGGCCAGTGGCATCGATAAAAGCACCGAATACCTGTTGCGGTCGATGGCGCTCGGCACCAACGGCACTTACGTGTTCCTGACCGACGACAGCGGCATTGGCAACCCGCACATCAAGCCCACCACCGATCAGTACACCGTCGAGAAACTGAATGCGCTGCTGGTGCGGCTCATCGCCAAGTTCACCCAGACGACTGACTGTCAGCCGCCAACTGTCGCCAACGTACCCAACGCGACCCCGCCAGTGCGGTATACCGAGCAGGGGCAACCCGTCGACAGCACGGCCGCGCCCGCCCCGACGTTCCGGTATTTTCCGAACCCCACGCGCGACTACCTGACGATCGAAAACACGACCGCCATCGACGAACTCTTCGTGATGGACATCACGGGGAAAGTGCTGATGCGCGAAACGCCCAACCGGCCAGTCGCTCGCCTCGATATGCAAACGTACCCAACCGGTACGTACCTATTCCGCTTCAACGCCACCCAACGATGGCAAGCCGGCCGGTTTATCCTGCACCGGTGAGAATGAATAATGGATAATGTAGGATGTATAATGGGCGGGTGCATCAGTAATCGTGCGCCAGCCCATTATACATCCTACATTATCCATTATTCATTCTCTATTGAATCGGCGAGTAGTCGGTGGGTTTGAGGTAGAGCGACTCGACTTTGGTGGTCAGGCTGCCGTTGACCTCCGAGTCCGCCTTGACTTTGACCCAGCGTTTGTCTTTGCGGAATTCGTCAAAATGCTGCTTACCCTCGGCTTCGCTGGGGTGCGCCAGAATGTACATCAGCTTGGGCTGTTCGCCGTTTTTGGTTTCGGTCAGCCAGTAGGCAACGTTTTCCATGTCGTGCTTGCGGAACAGCTTGCGGGTGTGATCACGAAAACGAGTCAGCAGGTTGGGCAGCTTGTCGGGCGAAGCGGTGTAGGTACGTAGCTCGAACGTGCGCGGCGTCTTGGCCTGATGCGGTTCAATCTTGGGCGACAGATCCGATTCCATCATAAAGATCGACTCCACGCGCTCGACCAGCTTGCCGTTGGCCTCCGTCTTGGCCACCACAGCCCGCCATTCGGGATCGCTGCCGAAGGCTTTCCACGATGAGTCGCGGGCGGCGCGGCTGGGGTAGGCCAGCACGTAAATCAGCTCCTGCTTTGCCGGGTCGGTCGGTACCCAATAGCCAATGTTCTGCATCCCGTGTTTCTCGAAAATCTTGGTGGTATACTGCCGAAACCGGTCGACGATAGCGTCGTATTTACCGGGCATCGGGTAGTAGATCCGCATTTCGTAGTAGCGGGACGAAGCCGGAGGCGTTTCGGGCGGGGTTGCCAAAGCCGACAGCACACTGGTGAACAGACAGTACGTGAGGAGATAAACGGTTTTCATGGGACGATGAATGAAATAGAGGCTATTGAACGAGCCGGGGCCGGTGCCACGGGCGAATACCAAGCAATAAAGGGAATAGTCGGGTTGTCTACCGGTTTACCGTACTGGAAAGTGATAAACTCGATCGGCCCGAATGACCAGTGACAACAAACCCCATACAGCCGGATAACCAACCGACGTGGGACGCGTCCCAAACCGATTCCGGCATGGAAAGCAACTTACCAGACAGGGCGTTGAAAAATTGGGTATAATTGTCAGGTTAGCCGCTATTTTTGACGAAGACACCTGAATGATACCCACTTTATGCTGAGCCGCGTTGCCAACTCGATCTACTGGATGAATCGCTACATCGAACGGGCCGAAAATTACGCCCGCTTCATGAGCGTCAATTTCAACCTCGCCCTCGACCTGCCGCCCAACGTACCGCCGCAGTGGGAGCCGCTGCTGATTGCGACGGCCGACAATTACGGGTTCTACGAACATTACAAGGAAGCGACGCGCGAAAATGTCATCGAATACATGACGTTCGACAAGCGCAATCCGAATTCGATCGTGACGAGCCTCAACTACGCCCGCGAAAACGCCCGCACCGTGCGCGAAACGATTTCAAAGGAAATGTGGGAAAACCTGAATCAGCTCTACCACAAAGTGCAGAATTCGGCGGGTAACCATACCGACTGGAGCCTGGCACGTACCCAGTCGTTTTTTACCGACATCAGCCACGGCGCGCAGCTCTTCTATGGCATCATCGACGCGACAATCACGCGCAACGAAGCCTGGCATTTTGCCCGCGTGGGCCGCTTCACCGAACGGGCCGACAAAACCACCCGCTTTCTGGACGTAAAATACTTTACGCTGCTGACTCCCGCCGGCGGGGCGGCCTCTTCCACCCTCGATCTGGTGATCTGGACGGCGGTGTTGAAATCAGTATCGGCCTATAACATGTTTCGGCAGCAATATCGGAACCTGAGCCCGGCCAATATCGTCGAGTTTCTGATTCTCGACCGGCTGTTTCCGAGGTCGGTGGCGCACTGCATCCGGCAGGCCGAGCTGTCGCTCTACGAAATATCGGGTGTGCCCGTGTCGCAGGGGTTCAGCAACGGCGCTGAGCGGGCCATCAGCAAGTTGCGCAGCGACCTCGAATTCACGATCGTCGACGATATTTTCAAAGCGGGGCTGCATCAGTTTCTCGATCATTTCCAGACCGAGACCAACGTGATCGGCGATGCGATCTATAAAACCTATTTCGACCGAAAAGCCGTCGAAGCTTAACAGAAAGGGGCGATACCATCCGGCATCGCCCCTTCTTGTTATTAGTTAACAGTCATCCAAATCGCAGAAATAATAGGTCGTGGTCTGGCTCGCTCCGTCGGCGTCGGTAAAGGTGTAGGTCCGTTCGATCGGCTCGCCGGGCCTGACGGCGATAGGCGAGGTGAAGTAGGGCGCGTCGAATACAAAGGTGTGAAACTCCCCGTTTTCGCCGCAGGGATCGACACCTGCTGGCAGGTCGGCCACAAACTGCCGGTCGAGCACACGACCGCAAAACGACCGGTCGAGCACCTGCCCATTTACCGCGACGACGATCGTCTGGAAACCGGCCGCCCAGAACGCGTCGAGCAGGGCCATCGAATCGACTTTCCAGAGCGGGAATACGCCCGACAGACCGACCTGAGCCAGCTGCGTTTCGCGCCAGGTACGTAGGTCTTCCAGAAAAATATCGCCGAAGGCCGCGTGCGTGACGCCATCCGCCACCAGCGGCCGCAGCGTATCGGCCATTTGCTGGCTGTAATCGGTCATCGACGTAGTTTCGGGCAGGGCCAGTAGCTGAAGGTGTAACCCCAGCCGGTCGGCCTGCGCCTGCACAAGTTCCTGCCTGACGCCATGCATCGATACCCGGCCGTAGGCGCCGTTCACCGTGGTCAGCAGGCCCGTAATGGTATACTGGTCCTGCTGCTGAAGCCGATACAGTGCCAGGGCCGAGTCTTTACCCCCCGACCAGTTCATCAGCAGTTGTGGCCGTTCTGAATGCCGAGTCAGAAACGACGGGGTTGCCTTGCCTAACAATGGCTTACTTGATAAAAAAGGCCGTGGGTGCGATCTCAACCCGTACCGAGTCGATCAACTGGCCGGTTGCCTGATACCGATACACGTACCCCGCCTGCTTGTAGCTGGGCGTTACCCCCGCATACACCACGTTCGACTTCGTATCGAAGCCCAGACCCGTCAAGCCCGTGAACGTGCGGTTGAAAACCGGGGCCGTCGGGGTAATCGTGGCGTCGGTGATGCCGAAGCGATAGATCTGCCCCACCGGGTTATAATTCGCGTCGTACGAGGTGTATTTGTAGTATAGCGAACGACCGTCGGCGCTGGCCACCAGCCCGCTGGGCGAGCTGGCACTGGAGTTAGCACTGTTCGACGTACCCACGGGAATGGTGGCTTCGATGGCTTTGGTGGCCGGGTCGATACGCACCACGTTTTTACCTTGCGTACCCCACAGTTTACCGTTGGCGTCCACCACCAGCGGGCTGATCGAGCCCGTCACGGCGATGCTGGTTTTTAGGGCATCCGTTTGTGTGTCGATTACCTGGATGATGCGTTCGCCGCCCTGACCTGTCACGTACGCTTCGTTGCCCACGACCGTAACGCCCTCAGCTCCCTTTTGTAGCGTAATCCGTTTCGTGACTGTGTTCGAGGCCAGATCAACGACGGCGATATAGCCCGGATTGACGTAGAACGGTGATGAGCCGGTAGCTCCCCAGCAGGTAACATACACCTTGGTATCGCTGATACGGGCGGCAGCGCGTGGGTTTTCGATGTCGGGCGATGCCAGCGTTTTCACCGAGCGCAGCGAATCAGCCGTAACGATTTCCACCTTATCCAGCCCAGCCGCCGAATTATCGACTAGAATCAGCCCGCGGTTACCGGCTTCTACATACCCCGCGACACCCCCCGTCAGCGGACGGCCGTTTCGTACCTGAAACAAATTGGTTTGGGCCGTACTGCCCGTGCGCGGCAACCACGACAGCGTGCCGTTGTTGTCGGTGAAATTGCCGGAATTCAGCACAAAAACGCCGTCGGTATAGAGGCTGGCGGCGGGTTGGGGATCGGTGTTGCGGTTACAGGCCAGCAGCAGGGAGGTAAGCGTGGCTGCGCTCAACAGGCGCACCGAAAAAGAAGTCAGTTTCATTGTGTTGGGGAATTGGTGTCTACCAGCAGCACGAGCGTGAGTGCTACCGTGCGGCCCGGCATGACGTTACGTTTGACATTCAGGTAAAATTCATTGAAGAGGTTATCGACCTGCACCGTGGCCTGCCCGCGATAATGGCCCAGTCGCACGCCCGTTTGCGCCAGCAGGTTGACCAGCGTGTAGGGCGGGAGGTAGCTGCTGTTATCGAAGGTGTTGGGGCGGCGGTCGACGCCCTGCCAGGTCAGCGTAAGCCGGTGTTGGCCCCGTTGGGCAAAGGCAGTGGCAGAGGCCGTGTGCAGAGGCAGGTAGATGAGTTGCTTCCCAATCACGTCGCCCGCATACGGGTCATACACCGCCAACTGGCTCGACCGGGTGTAGGCGTATTGCCCGAAGCCGCCCAGCCGCCATACCCCCGCCGTAGTGGCCAGTTGGAGTTGGGCTTCGAGACCACGTGCCAGTACCTCCTGTAGATTCTCGACCCGGTAACCCCGGCTTGGATTCCAGTAGGTCCAGTCATACATGTGGTTGCGGAACGCGCTGAGGCTGAGCGAGCTGTTAAGGTTACCGGCGGAGCGCCCCAGCGTCAGGCCTACGTCTTGCGTGAAGCCGCGTTCGGGCCGGATGTTGGGGTTGCCCAGATCGCGCCAGTAGCGTTCGTTGAGCGTAGGCACGCGGTAGCTCCGCGCCACGTTGGCCCGCCCGTCGAGCCGCCAGCCGCGCCGGTCCAGCAGGCGATATTCCAGCCCCGCCGACGGGGTGAACGGTGGGTCGAAACGCGTGACAAATGCTTGCCGCAGGTTGATGGCCGCTACCAGCCGCGCCACCGGTTGATACCGAACCAGCGCGTAGAGATCAGACCGGTATTCGTGCAACGTACCGGCGACGTACCCATCGACCTGCGCTTCGTACCGCACGCCTTCGGCCCCTAACCGGATGGAAAGGTGCTGGCTGCCCATTGTCTGCTCGATTTCGTGCTCGGCGCGGAGCAGGAGCCGGTCAGTGCGCGTCCGGCTGGGATTGGTTTCGAAACCTGCCCCACGGCCGTAGTCGAGCAAATCGCGGATGTAGCCCAGCCGGAGCAGCGTATGCCCCGACAGGAAGCGACCCGCCTTCGCTTCGCCAAACGAATAATTGAGCAACGCCCGGTACGCGCCGCTTTGAGTGGTCTCGCGCCCCACCGGATCAGACGGCGAAACCGTCAGTTTAGTATCGGTAAACCAAAGGTTCAGCGACCATTGCCGGTTGCGGCTGTCGCGAAGGAAGAGGTCTTGAATAAGGCCGCGTTGCCCCGTTTGCAACGGTTCGACGAGGTAGCCGTTACGTTCAGTATAGGCTGGTTTGTAGGCCAAGAAACCACTGTACAGGTGCGTTTTACCGCTTAGCTGCCAGCCGTTGGCCCAGCGGTTAGCGTAGCGCGCCCCGGCCTGTGTCTGGTAGCTGCCCCAGGCACTCTGCCGGTGCCCGATGCTCGCCGTCAAGCCGCGTTGTTGCCAGGCGGGGGTGGTGTTGAGCAGGATGCTGCCGCCCACCGCATCGGACCCAACGCAGGAAGCCGCCGACCCGTATTGAATACTGAGTTGATCGAAGCCCGCGACGGGAATGGTCGAAAAGTCGGTTTGGCCGAGGCTGGGTACGTTGATATTGATGCCATTCCAGAGTACCGCCGTGTGGTTGGCCGACGTACCCCGCAGCCCTACCGTGGTGAGTTGGCCCGGTCCGTAATTCTTGAACTGCACCGGTGCTTGCAGGGCCAGCAGTTCGGCCAGCGACTGGTAGCGGTAGGCGTCGACCAGCGCCGAGTCTGCCCGTTGCACCTTGAGGCCGGCCATAAAACGTTCGGGCGACACACCGCGCACCATCACAGGCCGAAGTTGCCGTACCGACGTCGTATCCTGAGCCGTTGCAGCCAGCGAAACGACCAACCACGCCCAGGTGGTTAACCAGCGAAACATACACTTACAACAGAACGAGTGGCCCCTCCAGCGAACGGGACCAGGGTGTTCGGGCTATGGGCGGGACATCCTCCGTATCATCCCCAGAGCGGCGAATTGCAGGCAGGTCTCCTGACTTTGCTCACCGGTTCGCGCCTTCCCGATCGGGTCGATCAGTGGCGATGTAGCAAGAACCGGCTCGTTACGCGAGCAGTACAGTTGCGGGGACAGTCCCGGTTTCAACCCGAAAAATGGGCGTCCGGTGTTCCCTATTAAGCCGTCGGGCCAGCGCTGAGGCGGGCATTGGGCACCTGAATTCGCGGGCAAAGGTAAGGGCGAATCCGGGAAATGATACCGGGCTTGTGTAAAACAAAGCCTGTGGGCGAAGTCGACGATTGGCTATCGGCTTCGCCCACAGGTCGTTACTCCCACGTCAGGAACACCGATCGGTCGCGCAAAAAGGCGCTAATCCAGATGAGTACCATCGGCAATACCGCATTAAAGGGCGTGCCGTGCGACAGTTCCGTAGCAATGGCCCCGGCGAAATAGCAGGAGAGCAGAATGAAGCCCAGCTTTATGGTTTTGGGGTAGAGAAACAGCAGGGCAAAGCCAATTTCCATACACCCCAGCAGGATAGCGTATTGACCTACGCCCACTTTATTGAGGGTCTCAAGTATCTGTGCTGACTGAGTCAGTTTTAATACACCGCTCAAGATAACCATACCCGCAGCCAGCATCGTAACGATGATGGTCAGAATCTTTTTGATGTTAGCGTTCACAACTCGTCTTATTTAGAGGTCGATTTGGAGCCAGTGCCCCAGTGGCAGCCAGCCTTGGCAAACCTACAGCGGTATGGTTTCTTTTTGTTAGCAGTATCCCAAAGGATACCACTATCCTTGAGGATACCGGCCCGGTAATGGCGGCTGGGTATTATCTTTAGGGTATGAGCACACCAGTCGAAGCTACTGTGGCCGGTCAGGCTATTCCGCATTCCGAGCAAGCCTGTAACCAAAGCCTACAAGCCGTGCAGGATGCCCTGTATGTGCTGAATGGCAAATGGAAACTGCCAATTATTATTGCCCTGCGTTCGGGGCCCATCCGCTTTCGGGAGTTGCAGCGCGCTGTAACCGGCATCACGGCGAAAATACTCAGCAAGGAGCTGAAAGAGCTGGAAATGAATGAGTTTCTGACCCGCAACGTGTACCCAACCACGCCGGTAACGATTGAATACGAACTGACTCCCTATAGCGGTTCGCTCGACACGGTGATCGAGGCGTTGCGGGCCTGGGGCTTGCAGCATCGGACCCGCATCCTGAAAAAAGAGGTGCAGTAACGTACTTCACTTACGATACGCTGGGTAGCCGACGGGTTGTGGGGGTGGCTAATCCCAATCGGCGCATCCGGTAGGCCATGACCGCCGTTTGGCCCAGTTCATCGATAAGCCGCCAGTTGGCCACGACGCCCACGACCGCCCCAATGCCAGGCACCAGTTGCAACATTTTGGCCAGGTCGATATAATCGCGGTACTCCTGTTGAAAGGTGCGCCAGTCGAACTGATTGATGTCGTCGGGCAGGGTGTGGGCGTGTTCGTCCCAGCGTTCCATCTGGGCAAAAATGGCCTGCCGTCTGCTTTGGCTCGAAAACGCCAGTTGAAACACATGCAGCGCATACAGCCGTTCGCGGTAGTCTTTCACGTCGTAGCCATACAGCGCGGCGATATCGTACAACAGCTTCATTTTCAGGCTTAACAAAAGCGGAAAATCGGCCAGGCCAATCAGCAGGCCACCCGCGCCGGTGAGGCCGCCCTCGGCGGCACCCACCCGCTTGTACCAGGCAATGCGGTTGGCTACGTTGCTTTCGCACTCCGGCAGCGACTGATCGAGCACCGGCGTCGGGGCGGTGTATTCAGACCCCATCAGCACGGCCCGGGTCATGTGCTTGATGGCCCCGGTAATGACGGCATGGACTTTTTCGGGGATGATCCGGTTCATGCGCGTTTGCAGCGACTTTGCCAGACGGTTCATCACCGAGGGCCGTCGGCGCATCTGATCGGCCCAGGTTTGCATTTCGCGGCGGGCGGCTTCTTCGTAAGGGGTTGTGGGTACGTTCATGGCAGGATGTCGATGACCGGTAGGGCCAGCGTCTATTGCGTAAACAAAACAGCCCGGCGATTTGATTGATCGCCGGGCCATCTTCATGCTGCTGGGTACGTTCTACCGACCCGTATACCCGCCACCGTAGGCGCCTCCGCTGTTGGGTTGCCCCGGGTTGCCAAACGCGCTGGGCGCCACGCGGCGAGCCGGTTGACGGCGCGTAGCGATGATGCGGTCGCCATCGCGCAGGTGGTTTTCTTCGACGGTTTTGTAGGGGTCAACAAACTTCATGGGCTTCCACCAGGCGCGGCGCATGTAGAAATACCACTCGTAGAATTCGGCGCGGGCGTTGGCAATCTCGATCTGCCGGTTGGGGTGCTTGCGGTTGTCTTCGTCGAGGGTCAGTTTGAAGCCATCGCCCACCAGCATCACGTCGGGAATTTTCGAGCGCATGTCGTAGGGGTTGGGTTCGCCAAACTTCACGTCGAGGACAAACGTCACTACTTTGGTGTTGTTGCGGTCGCGCTCTGTGAGGTTGGGTAGCCGGATCAGCGGGTTGTATCGCCAGAGTTTGTAAATCTTCGGTGGAATCTGCTCGTATAGCTCAAACGCCCAGCGAATGAAGTAGGGGAGCGGAAACGCCATGATCGTGCTGGTGAGCGGTCGCACGTTGGCCTTGAATTCCTGTGCGGCCAGTGTTTCGAACAACCGGCCCCAACTGCCCATGAAAAACATGGTCAGCCCACCTACGATAGCCACACCGATGGTGAAGATCGACCCCAGCATGTAATCGTCGCGCCGGATCCAGCTCAGGCTACCCCGCATTATCACCACGTGCAGCATGCCAAGCAGGAAGACGATGCCCAGCAAGATGCCGTAGGTCCACAAAACAACGTTGGCGGTGCTAGGTAACAACTCGTTGATGATGATGGCATGACCCAGAAAAGCCAGTCCACCAAATACCAGAATTGTGCATAGCATGTACAGAATAATACCCCGTACTTCAGGCCGACGGATAAACCGCCCTTTCGCCTGGGAGACGGTGGTGGTAACTAACGAACGGGCTTCATTGCCAAAGTTGGGGGTATACATTCCTGTTGACGGTTGAGGGTTGGCGTTTAACGTTCAGAGCGGGTGCCAAAATAACGCAGCGACGGACACTAACGTTAAACGCCAGACGTCAAATGTTAAACTCCTTTATTAATCGTTAACTACTTCTGCTTCGGATTCGACTGTCCAGGTGAGCGCCGACTGATCGTCCAGATTGATGTGAAGCGTCGAGCCGGGGGTTAGCTCGCCGCTGATAATCATGCGCGAGATGGGGCGGCGTAGCTGACTGCGAATGACGCCTTTGAGCGGCCGGGCCCCATACCGCGGGGTAAATCCACTGAGGGCTAGTTGCTGCCGCGCCTCGGGGCTGATGGCCAGCGTAATCCCCTGTTTGCGCAGGGGCTCGGTGAGACCACGGAGGTGAATATCGAAAATCTTCACCACGTTGGCCTCCGAAATTGGGGCAAACGGCACAATCTCGGTAAGGCGGGCCAGGAATTCAGGCCGGAAGTGGCGGCTCATAATCTCCATTAGGTCGGCAGCGGCGGGGATGGTGCCTTCGCCAAACTGTTTCACCACAAATTCGCTGCCGATGTTGGAGGTAAACAGCACGACGGCGTTGCTGAAGTCGCCCTCTTTACCGAGTCGGTCGTGGAGTTTGCCTTCGTCCAGAATTTGCAGGAAGATGTCGAACACCGACGGGTGGGCCTTTTCGATTTCATCGAACAGCACGACTGAGTAAGGCTTCTCGCGGATTTTGTTCACCAGCAAACCACCCTGCTCGTAACCAACGTACCCGGGAGGGGCGCCGTACAGCAACGCGGCGGAGTGTTCTTCTTTAAACTCCGACATATCGAACCGGATCAGGAACGACTCATCGTTGAACAGGAAATCGGCTAGGGCTTTGGCCAACTCGGTTTTGCCGGTGCCGGTAGGTCCCAGCAGGAAGAAGGCCCCCGTGGGTTGCTTGCCAGTGCTGAGGCCCGCCCGTGCTTCTAGAATGGCCGCAGCCAGCGTTTCGACGGCATGGTCTTGCCCCACCACGCGCTGCCGCAACACCTCATCCATCCGTAACAGCCGGTCGCGCTCGTTGGTTTGTAGCTTACCCATCGGAATACCTGTTTTGGCGGCTACCAGGGCGGCAACGTCCTGCTTGCGTACCTGCTCGTGTGGGATGCTCGTCAGGGGGAGCAATTGGGCCAGCCGGTCGCGGAGGTAATCGGCCAGTACGTCGGGCAGTTCGATGGTGTCGGGCTGTGTTTCGTCGGGGAGTTGTTGTTGCAGAATGGGGCTGATCTTGTTCTGCATTTGCTGCAACAGCCAGCGGTATTCGGCCAGTTGCTCGGCGGGTTCGAGGTCGGCTACGCGCTCGCTCACGCTCTCCAATTCAGTCTGCAACGCCTTGATGTCTGACTCGGCCGTTTGGCCCATCGTGCGGATGGCGGCCATCGTGCGGTCAAGCAGATCGACGGCGGCGTCGGGTAGGCGACGGTCTTTCACGTACCGTTGCGCCAGCCGAACGGCTTCTTCAGCCACCCCCGGCTCAGTGGTCAGTTGGTGGTGCTCCTCGTAGCGCGGAATCAACGTACCCACCATGCGGGCGGCCGCTACGGTCGTGGGTTCATGCACGGGCAGCTGCTCGAACCGGCGGCTGAAGGCCTCGTCTTTCTCCACGTATTGCCGGTATTCGTCGAGGGTGGTAGCGCCCACGACGGTCAGCTCGCCCCGCGCCAGTTCGGGCTTGAGCAATTGGGAAACGCCCGCGCCCACCGACCCCTGCGGGTTGAGCAGCATGTGAATTTCGTCGATAAACAAAATCGGTTTATCGAGTTGCTTTAGCTCGCGGATAATGTTTTTGATGCGGTCTTCGACTTCCCCTTTGTAGGAAGCCCCCGCCACCAGTGAGCCCAGATCAAGTTCGTACAACTCAGACGCTTTGAGCGATTCGGGAACGGTGCCCGCCACAATGGCCTGCGCGAAGCCTTCCACGAGCGCTGTTTTGCCAACGCCCGGTTCGCCCAGCAACATCACGTTGGGTTTGGTGCGGCGCAGCAGAATTTCCAGCATCAGCCGCAGCTCGCGATCGCGGCCCAGAATCGGGTCGAGCTTGCCTTCGCGGGCTACGTCGGTTTTGTTCACGCAGAACCGGCTCAGGGCCGATTGACCCGTTTGGTCGGGTGCGCCCTCAGCCCCGCCCGCCGGAGCGGTACCGGTTGATTGCCCCGGTTGCAGTCCGTTCAGCACAATGCGTTCATCCTGAATGGCGTCGAGCACTTCTTTCTGGACCATCGGCAGCGACTTGAGCTGATCTTCCGAAAAGGCCACTTTGGGCTTGAGCAGGGCCGCCAGTACATGCACCGGCTCTACTTCCATGGTCTCGAACTGGGTGGCCATCAGATCGGCCAGTTGAAAGGCGGCCTGCGTCTGAAAGTCACTGGGCGGATTCTCAACGACTTTACCATTACGAGGCAGCAGTTCGATGCGGTAATCGGCCCAGTCGCGCAAAAAATGAACGTCTTTACCCAGCGCGGCTACCCAGCTAGCCAGGCCCACATCGTTGTGGAGCAGGCCTTTGAGCAGGTGGGGCGGCGACACGGCGGCATGCTGCGTTTCTTTAGCCAGCGCCTGGGCAATCTGAACGGCTCGTTTGGTGGAAGCAGATAAGGTCATGGGTGGAGGGAGGATGAACGGGCGTTGGGGCTTGTCGGGTTATCCGTTATTTATTTTGTTCATTTTCAATTAATTGGCCGGGGGCGCAGTTGGGGTCGTGGGGGAGTTGCTCCCAGCCAATTTTGCTCACCAGCATATGCTTCATTTCCTGTCGCTTAAAGCCGGTCAGGTTGGCTTCGTGTTCGGGAAACAGGCTCTGCGTATAGTTGACCATTGCTTTGGCCCGGATCACCGCCGAATTAACCAGACTGTCGTCATAGTCGGGGTTGCAGTGCACAAACGACCACAGATAGGGGTTCAGCTCGCCCGTTTTTTCATAAACGACCTGATACGCTTTGAACAACTTGAGCGCCTTGCGGTAATCTTCGCTCACCACCGGCGATGTCTGCCGGGCGGGGGCGTTGTTTTCCGTTGGGCCCGACGAATAAATCAGAACCGACGCCAGAATCAGGGCCAGACCGGCGAGGCTGATCATGCGGGTGTTGCGCTGCGTTTTCAGCCGATTGTATAACCCCTTCGACTGATCGCGCAAGTCGCCGACCCATTCCCGAACGGGCCACGGCTCACGAGGCGGAACTGGTGGTTTCGCGGGTGGTTGGGGGGGCGGGAAAACGGGGTCAGCAACGTCGCGCTGAGCCGGTACGTCTTCTACAGCAACATCCGGCGTTGCCGGCGCAGCCTGAGCCAGCGCTGTGTCGGCCTGGTCGGGTGCTGCCTCGGCAGTGTCTGTATTAACGTCATCCAACGGTTCGGTCAAGGTCAGCGGGCGCTCGTCGGGCAGGGTGGCTTCTGGCTGCTCGGCGACGGGCTCTTCGTCGACAAAAAAATCAGCCGGCCGATCGGGCGTGGGTACGTCCAGATCGGCGAAGGGCTCGTCGGGCGTTGGGGTCGCTACCTCAGCTACTACGGGCGTAGCCTCGGCAGGCTGGCTCGTCTTTTTGGTGCCTTTTTTCGTCGACCTGACCTCTGGCTCAGGCGTTACCCGAACAGGCTCAGGTACGTTAAACGACGCGAGCGGAGACACCGGGATTTTCTCGGCAGGAGTGGGCCAGATGGGGTCAAGCTGCTCGGTAAACTGCTGGGTACGTTGGTCATCGTCATCCGCTGGGTACGTTGGCCGGGGCTGGGCCTGTTCGGGTAATACCGAAACCGGTTCCACGGGGGGCAGCGATACCGAATCGAACGCGTCATCGTCGAAATCGACCGGGCGGTCGGCGATGGGTACGTCGGGTTCCAGAGGCTCAACGGGTTTGGCAAGGGCCAGTTGCAGCCGTAATTCGTTCAACTTCTGGCCCACCGACGGTAGCGAAGCCCGGCTCTCGATCGCTTCCAGTTGCTCGACGGCCTCTGCCAGTTGCCCGGCTTTGATGAGCTTGTCGGCTTCGATGAGCTGGGGTTGTATCGACAGCAATGCCAGCAGTTCATCCGTCGACTGAACACGTTCGGTAGGGTCGGCCAGCAAGCAGCGGCGGATAATCTGCTGATAGGGCTCCGGAATGGCTTCCATATCGGCCGGGTACCGCTGTTCGTCGGCGTTGCGCCAGAACGTGTACGCTTCTTCGCGTTGCAGATCGGGGAACGACCGCCGGGCAATCATGTATTTGCCCGTAATGATTTCGTACAGAATAATCCCGAAGGCCCACAGATCGGCGTTGTAGCTGAGGCTCTGCGAGCGCAACTGCTCAGGCGCCATGTAGGTAACCGTGCCGACGCGCATCGAATTTTGCATCAGCGTATGCGCCTCCGGGTTTTCGCTCAGCAGTTTACTGATCCCGAAATCGGCGATAACGGGCCGGTAGGCAGCTCCATCGGCATCAATGTATTTTACCAGCAGAATATTCTCCGGCTTGATGTCGCGGTGGATGACCTGATGACGGTGCAGGTGAGCCAGTCCTTTCAGAAACTCTTCAGTAAACCGCCGCTGTTGGGCTTCCGTCAGTTGATGCCAGGGGAGGGCATTGTGCGTCAGGTTACCATCGCGGTAGAATTTCATCACCAGAAATTCAAACGTACCGAAGGGCGTGGCGTAGCGGCCATAATACACGTAGCGCACCACAAACCGGTTGGGGGGCAGGGCCTGCGTGTGCGTAAACTCTTTCTCTAAGGTAATGAGATCACTGTCAGGGCTATACAGCCGTCGTTTGATGGCTACCTCTTCGTTGGTTTCCAGATCAACACCCCGATAAATTTCCCCATGCCCGCCCCTTGCCAGCGGCTGGCTGTAGTCGCAGGAAAATTGCTGGGTAAAGGCCTCGTAGGTTTCAAACTGTTGCTTACGGTATTCCACAACGTAGTGTGTTAAGCTGACATTCAATGAATGAATTCAGGTAGCCGACGCGACGGTTGCCGAGGGCAGCCTGTTTCACGTTGGCGGTTGATTCTCAACCCCTGTTCTTTTTTACCATCAGTTAATTTACGAAAAAAGCCGGTGTAACCAACCTCGTTCGCGGGGCTGTGGGTCGTCGAGTAATAAGGAGAAGTCGTTGGATGTCTCGGGGGGCGGGGCCGCCGTAGTTTCATGCAGCCGGGTCGACTGCGGCGGCGGCGGATAGTCGGGGTCGGGCAGCGGGGCAAGCGGCGCTACCTCCGCCACCCGGATGAGGTAACCCGAAAAATTGTCGCGGGAGCCGTCGGAGCAGGCCCGCAGAATATGACTTACCTTCTGGGAGTCGGAGAGGGTAGTCGTGCTCAGGATCCGAAGCAGGTCTTCGTTGTTCAGGCATTCCAGCACGCCATCGGTACACAGGAAAAAATAATCGTCGGCGGCAATGTCCTGGGTGATGTAGACGGTGATCGACGACGGCCGCCCGCTTCCCTGGATGGCCCGGGTAATCACGTTGCGGCGGGGATGATTGAGGGCTTCTTCGGGGGTGATCTGCTTGGCTCGGACCAATTCATTTACCAGCGAATGGTCGGTGGTCTGGTGGAGGATCGACGAGCCCCGAACGTGATAAACCCGGCTGTCGCCCACGTGCCCGATCGTCACGCCCTGTTCATGCAGGCTCAGCAGCGTCAGCGTTGTCGACATGCCCGTCAGGTTGGCTTCCGGCTCTTCGGCAATGGCCTGATCGAACGCTTCTTCAACGGCCTGCAGGGCCGACCGCACGAAGGGAGCCGTTACGGCAACGCCGGGATTGTTTTTGAAGTAACGAAACATGGCCTCGCCGGCCAGTAAGCTCGCTAGCTCGCCCCGTTGCGCCCCGCCTACACCGTCGCAGACGACAAACAGCCGGTCGTTGACAACCGCCCTGCCGGGCAAGGGCAGCACATAATCTTCGTTGTTGTCCCGACGGCCCCGTTCTGAGAAGCCAATGGGGGGGTAGATGGCCGTAACGCTATACATGGAGAAAAGGTCATTAGGCGTTGCCGTCATTCGCTTCGCTGTCATTTATTGATGATACACTCAACAAAAAATGGCAACGAATGACTTTGGATGACTACTTACTGACAGCGTTTATGTTAAAAAACGGTCGTTTTGTTCGGGTCATACTGCCCATCCTGTGTGTCGTTGGCATTGGATACCGAGCCGTCGGAGGCCTGATCAATCCCAAACCGAAGGATGGTGACACCGGCGGTGATAAAATCGTTGGGCTCGAGACAGATGCCGTCCTGCTGCTCTTTGACCTGTTTGTTGGCATACAATTGCAGCACGTGCGTTTGCTCTTCAGTCTGCCGCGTGATGCGGGTGCCATGCACACTGCCACAGTCAGACAGGATATAGGAAGGGCGGCGGTTATGAACCCGGCAGTCGATCTGGAAGTGCAGGCGACTCATCTTTTTATCTTCCGACGGGATGGGGTAATCGCAGACGTCGAAGTCCGATTTGCGGCCGTACGTCTGTACGCTGCCTTCCTCAATAGGCAGGCGGTGGATACCGCCATCGGTACTTTGTACTTCCAGATAGGCAATCTGCCGCCCGCTGGGTTCGTCGGCCAGGGCAATGGTTGGCGTGCCCGACGATGCGGGCGGAACCGGTCCCCCGTTTACGGCAGCGGCCCCCTGCGCCGTAGCTACGGCAACGGGTGGTGGAGCGGGTTCGGCTTCGCCGGCGCAGTAGACCAGGCATTTGGTGGGCTTGCCCGCCTGGCACACAACCATCGCCGTTTGGTCAACGGCCCAGGGAAGTGAGCTTTCGGTGTTGAAATGCTTTTTGCATTCCGGGCAGTTGAATCGGTAGAGTCCCATAGTAGACGTCGTGGTGGCTAAACCGTCCAAATCGCTCCGCATCCCGCCAGACAGCGGCCCTGCTTTTGATTGACTGAGCGTTGTAGTAGCATCTGAAAACTCGAATCGCGGGTTAGCGGAAACGGGGTGCCGCATTTGGGGCACGCATACAAGGTGGTCATTTTGGCGTCGATTTCGGCCAGCGTGCGGCGTTTCTGGGCCATCCGTTCAGCGCCCATCAGTCGACCCAATGCCATACCCACCACGGGCACGCCCATCAGCAGATCGGCGCCCTGATCAAGCAGGCTACGGCTTTCCAGTCCTTCTTTCAGGGATTCGTATTCGTTCCAGATGTGCTCCAGCTCCGCAAACTCCTTCGTGTAATCGTCGGGGTTACGCGTGAACGCTTTGGTGAGGCGGCGGTACGTAATTAACTGGTTGCCCATCCGAATCTGATCGTCGGGTTGCAGGCGTCGGCGCGTAATCCGAAACTCGTTGACAAACGTGCCGTTGGAACTGTTGTTATCTTCCAGCCAGAACTCATCGCCCAGCCGCATCACCTGCGCGTGCTGTTCCGATACCGACAGCGTCGGGATGACAATGTGGTTGTTCTTGCTCCGGCCAACCGTAACAACGGGCGGCTTCACGTTTGGTGCGGTCATAGGATGGATGGAAGGAAAGGGCATTCAGTGTGTCCGGTTTGCTGTCGACTCGCCAGGAAGCGGTCAACATCAAACCGGACACACCAAACGGTAAACGAACTGGTTACTCAGCCATGTGCAGGCCTACGTCGTGCCCACTGATCTGGTCATGCACCTGATCGTAATGATCGGCCACGTCGTCGTGCCCAACGATCTGATGGCCCATATACTCGTCTTCCGAGTCGATATGAGGGCCCATGCCGGTGGGCTCGACCGCGGCCAGCTGGGTATGCTCAGCAGCAACCGGCGTGATTTCGGGGTAGGCAGCAGCGGCACCCACGGCGGCAGCCATCGGAACGGCTACCGGGGTAATTTCAGGTACGTCATGCGCGCCTGCCGGAACGGGTTCAACGTCGGTATGGCTGGCCAGCATGGGCGCGGCCTGATGATGAACCTGGGACTCGTGGTGCTGAGCGGGCACGGGCGTTACCTCGGGCTGGGCGCCGTCGAGCGATGCCACGAACGCCTGCCGTTCGGTCGGCGTCAGCGCGTCCAGTTCTTCGGTGTAATATGTATTATAGGTATTGCCGTGCCAGGTAAAGTAATGACCGGGACCCACTAGGTGGCGGGCAGCGGCAAAGGCTTTGTCAAAGGTGTCGAGATTGTCCAGGTCGTTCATCGACGACACGCCGCTCGTATTCGAGATCGGTACAATCAGTGGTGGCTCAGTGGGGGTGACGCTGCTGTCGTAGCGGTTGGCATCCGACAGGTCTTCCTCGCTGACACTGCTGTTATCGCTGTCGTCGAGCATACCTAACCCAATGGCCGAGGCGGCCAGCAGGGTGGTTCCCCCAGCGGCCACAGCGACGTTTTTCTTCTGATCGGGCGATGTCACCCGGTTTGCTTCTACATACTCGGGCTCCTGGCCGTTGGTATATTCCTGCGCGTTATCGTAAGGATTCATACGTGCTGATGTGTTTACTGAGAAGAATAAAACCGTTGAACGACTAAAGTACGTTTTGTTGAAAACTAAACCTATATATTAACGCTTCAAAGGTATGCTTAGTCTACTTTTCGGTCAGTTAAGTGGCGCGTGAGCTGAGTTGCCCTACGTTTACTAAAGCGGTTTTATGTTTAGTTAATAAGCACTTCTTTTGTCATACTACTAATTGGGCCATACCGTAAAATTCGTTTCCTGTTATGTTGCCAAAAGTTGAACATCTGCCCGTAAACTGGGTAGACGGCATGAAAATAGCCCGCCGTCACTTCTCCGACTTCGAGCACTTCGTCACCGACCACGTGCGCGATGCGTCGGCGTTGAACCTGCTGTCTTCCACCTACGGGCTGCTCCTGTCCGACGCCCCGCCGTTCAACCTGCAGGTGATTATCGACCAGAACGAGAACATTCAGGTGCGGCTGAGCAACTGCCGGGCTATCACGGGCTCGGGCGGGCGGGTCGAACTGATCGACAAGCCGGTTGAGCTGTCGACGAGTTTGCAAGCTGTACTCGATAAATACAACATGCCGCGCTCCGACGATCTGAAACTGCTGATTGTGCTGACCGTCGATCCGTTCCGGCGGACGCCCGAGGGACAGCCGGCCAACAACGAGCCGTTTCCGCGGCCGCCATTCACGCTGCCGACCTACCAGCTGACGATCGTACCCAATTACCAGACCGATACCACTGCCGTCGATCCCAACGCCGTTCGGCCATCGGTTGGGTACGTCTCGCCCGACTTCGAATCGTATCACCTGGTGGTGGGGCAGCTTAGTGGCAAGTTTGGGGTGCTCACCAACGACGAGGCCTACATTCCGGCCTGTTCGGCGCTGGGGGCGCATTCGGGCCTGCTGGCCTGGGCCGATCGGTCGCAGAAACTGTTTGCCGAGGTGCAGCGCGATGCCGTTCAGATTGTGGCAAAAGTGATCCGGAAACGCCGGACCGATCAGGCCTTCCGGGCGGGGCCGCTGGCCGAACTGATCCGGGTCTTAGCGGAAGAAGTGGCCCAATCGCTCGACGATGTGCTGAACCACCTGCACTTTGGCGGGCGCGAGCAGGCACCGATCACGTACCTGCGCTACATCGTGCGGGCGACTCGGCAGCTGAAAACGACCCTCGACTGCCTTTGCGAACCCGATAAAAATTCGGCGTCATCGGGTCGGGAGCTGGTGTTGCCCTACTTCCAGAGCTGGACCAATCTGGAACCGGCGTTGGTGGAGAAGGCACTGGTCGAGGTGATCACCAAACCTTACCAACACGCGCAGTTGCAACCGTATACCGTGGCGATTGATCGCTGCTGGGGCATGATCCAGCAGATTTTTCGGAAAATGACCGAGCTGGAGTACATTGGTCAGGAAAACACCGACTACAATTTCGATACCCAGCGCCGGTCGACGCACGTCAGCGAAGCGCCCAACCAGCAACGTGTATTGGACCCCTTCAATGGCGGCTACAGCTTTCAGTAAACCATTCGTTCAACGTTCGACGGCTCGCGTTGAGCTGCTCTGGCAGGAGCCAGAGTTGGCTGTAGCGCCAGTGAAGCAACCGTAGCCGTTGCCCCTTAAACCATCAAACTTTTCCTCTCAATGGAAGCCATAAACAGTGCAGAGCGTAGTGCCTCTATTTTCAACTTCGCTTTGGTTTACTTGCTCATCACGGCGGTGCCGGTGGGCATTACGTACATTATGACCAAAAAGGCGGGCAGCACCAGCGCTAACGCCAAGGCGGTGGTTGAGCAACGCGATCTGGCCGAAGAGATGAAAGCCTGCCAGACGTTCGTGAAGAAGATGGAGGAAATCGACAAGACCCGGCCCGAAGAGACGGCTTCGTCGGAAACCTGGAATGCCTGGATCAACGACGCCGACCGGCAGAATAATCAGTTCAAAAACCGGGTCGATCAGTTTCAGAAGAATGCCCGTTTTTCAGGCGCACGGCTCGCCATGCGCGATATGGCCTGTTCGTATCTGTACCGGGTTTTCAACGAGCGCCGGAATTACCTCGCCAAACGGACCCAACTGCTGAATTTTAAGGATGACACCGCCGAGATTCAGGACCTGAAAGGCAAGGTGCAGGGCTTGGAGGGCGAAAAAACGAACCTCAATACGCAGAACGCCATGCTACAGGCCCAACTGGCCCAGATGGCCGCTACGGTCGGCAAGAGTGGAGGCGGCGGTGGCGGTAGTGGCGGAGGAGGAGGGGGCGGTGAACTCGACGCCCTCAAAGCCGAGTTGGAATACTGCGAAGCGTCCAGCGCGAAAGACAAGGCCGATTTGCTCGAAAAGTACAACGACAAAACCAAGCGCCGCGAGCTTTATACGGAGGCCCGGCAGGACATGATGCGGATCCGGCAGAACCCCAAAGCGAGTTTTGCCATTCGTAAGCAGATTCGGCAGGATCTGGACGAAATCGACCGGGCCATGGCCCGGCTGTAGGCCCGCTCATCGCGCTGGCCACGATCAGATGTAGGTGGTGCTGCCCAGCACACTCAGAGTGCTATCCAACTCGCTCTGTGGCGTTTTAACGGTGAAGGTTCGTTTCACTTGGGGGTTCTTCGACAGCCGCCCCGCGTGCGTTGGCACACTAAACGGCGTCGAGAGTTCGTCCCTGATTTTCAGGTTGACCACCACGTCCGTCTCATAGGGCATAAAGTACTCAATCAGCAGATTGACGATCTTCCGGCTATCGCCGACGAAGATGACTTTCCCGTCAAAATGAATTTCCAGAAACTCGTTGAGGCGGGTTGGATGCAACGGCCCGATGCTGATCTCATAGGCCGGCATCGTATCCTGATAAACGCCTTCCAGCGCAAAGCTGCCCAGTTCGGCTTTTGACAGTTCGCTGGGCGCGGGCGTCTCGTTCTCGCTCAGCGTAATCAGGTGCAACAGCGGCGGAATGGTACGGATTGCCACCGGCACGCCCAGAATAAGCGTGAACACCTGCGACACCAACTCGGTATTGTGCACGAGCCGGTGCGCAATGGGCAGCAGATGAAGCAGGTTGTTGAGCTGCCGCAGGTCGAGCAGATCGGGTGGCAGGCCCCAAAACTGCCGTAATACCGCTCCCTGATCGTTTTGGCGTAGGGTCTGCTCGTTGATGAGGTACTTGCGCTCCTCCAGCTCCATCGCCAGCCCCTGCAAGTAAAACTCCTGCTCGATCGGCTGGAAAAACTGCCGCATGCCCCGCTGCCGCCGGGCTTGCTCGTCGATGTCGTCGAAGACTTCGGCCTGATCGCGCCCCAGGTTGCTGGGCTGGTGAAAGAGGCCCTCGGGCAGGTAGTCGTAGATGCCGTCGCGGTGCACCTCGATGTTGATGTACTGCGGCCGTGACGGGTCGATAGATGCCGGGCCGGTGCCCCAGACGTCGGGGTTGCCCACGGTCGCGCGGCCGATGTCGTGTCGGAAGCTTCGCTCAAACAGGCCCGCCGGGTGGATGAGCAGTTCGCGCATGGGGTTGACGCCGTCGTAAAACAGTTCGGCCAGCACGACCTCCAGCCGCACGTCACTGCGCAGCCGCCCAATCTGTTCGGCAATGATATCGGGCCTCATAGTGTACGAATGGGAGCAAAGGTGGCTTGCATACGGACCCGGTAGGGCAGGTTCATGGCCGAGCGGGCCGCGAGGTGTTGCTGGCAGCGGTCGCACTCAGCGTCCCACTCAGTGGGCGTCAGATTGGTACGGCTGCGCGGTACGATCACCACGTCGAGGCAGCGAACGTACCCAGCCCCTTCGATGAGGTTTTCGGCGAAGGCTTTCTGCACCTGTACATCGACCGGAATACCGCCCAGCCGACCAAAAAAATAGGCTTTGCATTCGGCTTCGATATCGGCAATCGTGACGAGGCGCTGCCGGGTCAGCAGGGTTTGGCGCAGGTGATACTCTTTCTCGTCGACACTAGGCTTGTTTTGGCCACCCACCGTGCCTGTCACCAGAAAAAGGTCTTCGGGACCGGTGCGGATGGAGTCGTAGCCGCCGTAGTAGCTCAGGTACGTTCCCGCCGGAATATAGTTGGCCGATTTACCGTTGGTGCTCCAGAACTCAACAAACACGTTGCTATCGTTTCGGCGCGGCTTGATGAAGATGTAAGGGTGGCCCATCTTGAACCCTTCGGTTGGCATGGCCTGCAACTGCTGCCCGAGGTCGTCGAGGTTTCGTTTGAGTTCATCCAGCGTTTTCACGAACCAGCCCGACCCCAGTGCCCGGAACGCCCGGTTTTCGTCGAGCAGGAGTTGTTGCACCTGCTGAAGCAAATCGTGAGCGTTGCGTTCGTCGAACCGGCCCACGTCGTGCGGGCGCCACATGAACGAGTCTTCCTCCAGCTCATCGAAATCGCGCAGGGGCGACGACCGGAACAAATCTTTGCTGTCGGCATCGTAGACGCGCCGGATAAACAGAAACTCGATGTCGGATTTGAGCGGATAGACGTTCAGCGCCAGCGAAAGGCGTTGCTGCATGCGGTTGAGCTGCCGATTCATCACCGGGAAACAGTTCATCCGCACGTCCATATTGGCGACGGCCAGCGGCGGGAAATCCCGACTGAGCCGCAGCTCGAGCCAGATCAGGGGCCGGTTGCCAAAGAGCCGCGTTTGCTGCTCGTTGAAGAGGTAGCCCGGCGGCGTCAGGCTGCGCGCCAGTCCCCAGTCGTCGCGCGTGGGTACGTTGCCCAGCGTCATGAAGCTCCGGCTGTAGAGGTTCAGGACATCCTGCTCGAGCAGGTGCAACACGTCGAGTTGGGGCCCCAGGTGCGCCGCGTGCGTATCGGGGCTGATGAACCCCGGATACACGGGAATGGGTTGCCCGTTGAGGTGCCAGGTCGACTGGTAGCCGTCGTGCAGTTTTCGGTAATACACCGCTTTTTGCTGCGGCGACTCCGATTCCCAGTCGAAGTGCAGCGGCAAGCCACCAATCGACGGCACGTAGTCATCGAGTTCAAGCCCGATCCAGACCGACTGGTAGGGGGTGGTGAAAGTGGGCTGTGCCTGTTTCTCCCACTGCATCCGGTCGAAGCCCCGAAACTCGGTAATGCCCTGCTCGCTCACCAGAAAGCGCACTTCGCCATTGGCGAGGCGGCTCTTCACGACGGGCGAAAAAAAGACGTCGCGCTGAACGCCTTCCCGCACCGGCGGCCGGTGATAAAACTGAACCGACGGGTCGAGATCGAGCAGGAAATCGTCGGGACGGGCGTGGAAAATGGCGTGGGCGGGCCGGGGCAAGTCGATCACCTCCGGGCACATCACGCTCGCCAGCCGGTTGACAATGTGGCCCCGCGTTTGCTCGATGGCTTTGGCGGTATTTTCCAGCTCGAAGGCGCAGGCCTCCATCAGGTAACTAACCAGCGGATCGGTGGCTTCAACGTCTTTGCCGCGCATCTGCCAGATGGCCGAGGCGTAGCGGATCATGCGCTTCCGGATTTCGTCGCGCGTAAAATCTTTAGCGGTGAGTTGGTTCATAGACGAGGTGAGGATCGAGGGCTTGGGTGGTCGTTGACGGCTACTTCACAAACGACTTACCGAACGCGCGACGTAAAAGGCGCAACGGCAATCTCGCGCTGGTATTCGAACGGGCGCCGGTTTGAGGCGGCAATTTCGGCCCGTACGCGAATGATCACCAGTTTGTGGGCGTCGGGCGTGCCTTCCCGGTTGATGCTGACTTCGACCTTTACGCGTTCCAGGCGGGGTTCGTAGCGGTAAATGGCATCGCGCAACGACTTCTCGATCCGGTCAGTCCAGAGCACCGATACGGAGTCGTTGGTAGTGCTGAAATCATCGTCCCAGATCGTGCAGCCAAAGCGGCCATCATACCGGGCCTCGTTGAATTGGGTGGTTGTGATCAGAAACAGATTCTGCTGAATCGACGCTTCCATCGAGCAATAAACCTGCTTGTTGGTGGCTGCCGTTTGCCGGGCGCTGGGTGGCTTAATCAGCAAGTCCAGCCGCAGTGGCAGTTTGTAATACTCGTCGGCCATGGGAAGAAGGAATAGTTTAGCGTTGACAGGTTAGGGGTTGGCGTTGGCTGGCGCCCGAGTACGCCTGTGCCAGCTAATCGCAACCGCTAACCTGTAGACTGTTCCCCAAGGTACGTGTCAAATGCTTACGGTTTCACCTGTTCTTTTAGAAAGGCCAGCAACATTTTTTCAACGCCATCGAGGCCAGATGGGCTGCTTTGTTTGAAGCGGTTTCGGCGTTTGATGTACGGGTTCAGGTCCTGGCATTCATAGGCCTCCAGCAACTGCGGATGCACGTAATGTTTTCGGCAGACGGTGCGGGTATTACCCAGGCGGTGGGCCACCTCATCGAGAACCGTATTGACGTTCTTTTTCGCTTCTTTATCCGACGCACAGGGTTCCAGTTCGATCAGCAGGCGCAGGGCGTTGGTTGTCCCCGCCCAGGTGCGAAAATCTTTGGCCGAAAACTCATCGCCCATCGTCTCCTGCAGGTACGTGTTGACCATGCCCGAGTCGATGCTGTGGCGCTCCCCGGCTTCGTCGAGGTATTGAAACAGTTCTTTCCCAGGCAGTTCGCGGCAGGCTTTCACCAGGCGGGTGAGGCGACGGTCGCGCAGGGTGATGTCGTGATAGATGCCTTTTTTGCCTTTAAAGCTAAAGCGTAGCGCGTCGCCCTGGGCTTTCACGTGCCGGTTCTTGAGGGTCGTCAGGCCATACGAGCCATACTCTTTTTCATAGGCGGCATTCCCGACCCGGATCAGGGTTTGTTCCATCACGCTCAGGGCCACCGCAATTACTTTCTCTTTAGACAGTGTCCGCTGTTTAAGATCCTGTTGCAGGCGTTTTCGCAGCAGCGGCAGCTTCTCCCCGAAGGCAATCATCCGGTGAAATTTGGTCTCGCTGCGGGCGGCGTTCCAGTTGGCATGGTAGCGGTACTGTTTTCGCCCTTTGGCGTCGATGCCGGTGGCCTGCAAGTGGCCGTTCGGCCGGGGGCAAATCCAGACGTGCTGGTAGGCGGGCGGCAAGGCCAGCCGCCGGATTCGTTCCAGCGTGGCGTCGTCGTCGATAGGCGAGCCTTTGGGGTCGAGGTATTCGTACCGATTGCCGTTTTGCCGCCGCGCAATGCCCGGCATGGTATCGTTTACGTAAACCAGCTTGGCGGCTCTGGCCAGTTGCACGGCATCGGATTGGCCTGTTGATGGGTTCATTAGGTTGTTGAGTAACTAGGATGTAGCAACAACCGTCAGAGTAGGAGCGGGGTTTTGGTAAGTACTAAATAGGCGACCTTCTTACAATTGTTTACCTGCCTTGCCGAAACAAAGCAACGCCAGCGCGATCAGGTAATGATAGGTGTCGGTAGGGTGAATGGGCAGGCTGAAGCTCGTCACTTTGGTGGCCAGCGCCATCAACATAACGGCCACAATGAGCCAGCCCATGCCCGGCAGGCGTTGCCGAAGGCCAAATACCGACAGAATCATCACCAGCAACATGCCCAACGACGAGAGAACGGGCGCAAACACGCCAAACCGGGGTGAAACCAGCAGGGCAATAAAAAGGGCCATCCCGATCAGGGCGGTCAGACTAAAGGAAAGCTGTGAGGCGGGCCGTTTCAGCACAGCCGTATAAACGGCCACGACGATGCACACAACCCCCATGCTGCCCGCCAATAGTGTCAATGATTCGTGCAACGGCTCCAAATCGGCGAGGCCGGCGAAGGTGAAAACCCCGGTGAGGGCGGCCAGTGAGATGGTGGAAAAGAAGAAACCCCAAAGCAAACGGCTGTAAAAAGGAACACCTTGAAAGCAGGTAACAAAGACCCAGAAACCCACGCCAGCCAGCACCGCGTCGGAGATCATGTGCGAAAGAATCATATCGGAAGATAACGTTTTTCGGTCTACTTTTGCCCCACTTTAAGCAAAATAAGGCGTCCACGCGACGGGCATTGACCACGATTCAAAAAAAGCAATGAGCGTATTAGTCAACAAGAACTCAAAAGTTATCGTACAGGGCTTCACCGGCTCGGAAGGCAGTTTCCACGCCCAGCAGATGATTGAATACGGCACCAATGTGGTGGGCGGCGTGACGCCAGGCAAAGGCGGCCAGACGCACCTCGACAAGCCCGTGTTCAATACGGTGTACGAAGCGGTGGAAAAAGCCGGTGCCGACACGTCGATCATCTTCGTACCGCCTGCCTTTGCGGCCGATGCGATCATGGAAGCCGCTGACGCGGGTATCAAGGTTATCATCTGCATTACGGAAGGGATCCCAACCGAAGACATGGTGGCCGTGAAAGCCTACCTGCGCGACCGCGACGTACGCCTGATTGGTCCGAACTGCCCCGGCGTAATGACGGCCGAGGAATGCAAAGTGGGGATTATGCCCGGCTTTATTTTCAAGAAAGGGAAAGTGGGCATCGTATCGAAGTCAGGTACGTTGACCTACGAAGCCGTTGACCAGCTGACCAAAGCCGGTCTGGGCCAGACAACCGCCATCGGTATCGGCGGTGACCCCATCATCGGTACCACGACCAAAGAAGCGGTTGAACTGCTGATGAACGACCCCGAAACGGAAGCCATCGTGATGATCGGCGAAATCGGTGGGGGTATGGAAGCTGAGGCGGCCCGCTGGATTAAAGCTGACGGCAACCGCAAGCCCGTGGTTGGCTTCATTGCTGGCCAAACCGCTCCCAAAGGCCGCCGCATGGGCCATGCTGGTGCCATCGTAGGCGGTGCCGACGACACCGCAGCGGCCAAAATGGCCATCATGCGCGAGTGCGGCATTCACGTGGTTGAGTCGCCCGCGCTCATCGGCGATACCATGTTGAAGGCACTAGGGCAATAAACAAAGCCTGAAAGACAGAACGAGTGAAAGAGCGACTTTGGCGAATGAACAGGGGGCAACTACGTGGTCTTACCCAAGACAGGTACGTTCGCCTTGTTATTGTCTGGCTCGTTCTTTCACTCGTTCGTGTTTTTACGCAACCCGTAATTGCCCAGGGACGGCAGGAGGGAGTCGGGCCCGCAAACGGTTTCTTTCCGGTGCACGATTTCCAGAATGACTTCGTCGTATACGATGAAGCGTTTAAAGCCTACGTCCCGTTTATTCTGGAGCAACATGCCGACGAGCAAGCCGTTAGCGCGTTTGTGGATCTGGAAAGCAACCGCCGGTACAAGCTGTTGATCCAAAGTAAACAAGATGGCTTTCTGTTTGTCGACGCGGCGCTGCGCCGGAAGTGCCCGGCGGGGCAGTGGGTCGTGCTCGACATCGATAGCCTGCACCGGCTCTACCGAAAGCCGCAGGTATTCATCACGCTCTATGGACCGGCTGTGGTCAACAACTGGCAATTGCTGATTGGCCACGCACGGGCCATGTCGCAACAGACCATCCGGCTCAACGACGATCTGTTGAGCGTTCGCCCCCGACCCTTGTCGGGCTTCATCGATTTCTTCAGTGTCGGTCTGCTATTCCTGCTGGCGAGCCACGCGTTTCTTTATACCTTTTTCCGGCGCGGTTTCCTGACGTACTACAGCCCGCTGAATCTGGTCAGACTCGACCCGCCCGACGAATCGTCCCTGATCAGCAGGCCATTGGGAGGCGTGTCTATGGCCTTTACGCTCAACCTAAGCCTGGGGCTGGCTTTTCTGTTTCTTTACGTACAAAGCCAGCATATCAGCCTGTTTGGGGCTGGTGCGTTTCTGCCACAGGGGCAAACATTTGGCCAATTGCTATTAAGTTATTTAGCGGTGACAGCGGTCGTTTTCGGACTTATGCTGGGCAAGTACGCCCTGATCGCCACCGTAGGTAGCCTCTATAAGTTCGATAGCATCGTCAGCCTGCACTATTTCCGGATTGTGGAGGCATCGCTGGTTTTCACCACGATACTGCTGTTGCTGACGGCTGCCATTAGCCCCTACAGCAGCAACTTTGAGCCATCGCCGAGTTTGGTAGTGATCCCCTTCATCGTTTACTACCTAGGGCGTTTAGGCTGGCTTTACCTGACGCTGGTACGACAGATGCCGGTCAAGAATCTCTATTTATTTTCGTACCTTTGCATCGTGGAATTGATACCGCTCGTCATCGGCATCCGGTTTGCCGTCTGACGGGTTTTGCTTCCCCGGAAGCCAGGTTCCACCCCTGTTTGCACCGGAACGATTTTAATGAGGTAGATTCTAATGAGCCAAACCAGCACTCAGACCACAGAAGAGCGCCAGACCAAAGTCAGCCAAGTATTAGTAACTCAATCTAAGCCCGCCGACGACAAATCGCCTTATTTCGAATTAGCCTCTAAGTATAACATTACGATCGACTTTCGCCCGTTCATTCAGATTCAGGGCGTATCCTTCAAAGATTTTCGCCGTAATAAGGTCAACATTCTTGACCACACGGCGATCATCTTTACCAGCCGTAATGCCATCGACCACTTCTTCCGGATTTGCCAGGAGGGCCGTATTGAGGTGCCTGCCGATATGAAGTATTTCTGCATCTCCGAACAGACGGCCAATTACCTCCAGAAATACATCGTCATCCGGAAGCGGAAAATCTTTTCGGGCACGAAAACCGCTAAAGAACTTTTCGATCTGATTCGGAAGCATAAGACCGAGAAGTTCCTGTTCCCCTGCTCGAACATCCGCAGCAACGATATTCCTGATTTTATGGACACAAGCGGTTTGCACCTCACGGAAGCCGTGATGTATGAAACCGTGGCAACCGACCTTTCCGACTTGGACATCAACCAGTATGATCTGATTGCGTTCTTCAGCCCGTCGGGGGTAGCCTCGTTGAAAAGTAACTTTCCTGATTATCAGCAGAATGGTACGCGGCTGGCGGCGTTTGGCCCCACCACCGCCAAAGCGATCGTGGAAGCCGGCCTGACGCTCGATATCGAAGCGCCGCTGCCCAATGCGCCTTCGATGACCGGCGCGTTGGACCTCTACATTCGAAAAGCCAACAATCCGTAACAACACCGGGTTGTTAAGAGGCCGAGACCAGTAGTTAGCCCTGATAAACTACCGGTTTCGGCCTTTTTCTTGACCAATATTTTGTGTTTACGGGCGTTAATCAATTACTTGGTCAAAACGCTATCGGTTTGGATCCCTTGCTCTATGCTTCGCAAACTCTACGTGCTTATTGGTGGGTGTTTACTGGCCACGTCGGCCTATGGTCAGCAAGACCCGCAGTTTAGCTTATTTCCGTTTACACCTACAGTCGTCAATCCGGCAGCGGTTGGGTCAGAAGGGGTGACCCGCATTCAGTTTATCCATCGTACACAGTGGGCCGGTTACCAGACGTCGTCGGGCGCGAGCGGCTCGCCCACCACGCAACTGCTCACGGCAAGCTTACCCCTCACGCGCCTTAACAGTGGCGTAGGTATCTATGCCTTCAACGATCAGCTTGGCCCGATCAGCAATCAATCGTTCCAACTGGCCTACGCGTATCGCTTACCCCTAAAGTCAGGTACGTTGGCGGTGGGTGTACAGGCCGGGCTGTTCAACAAACGAATCGATTACACGGGCGCAATCATCAACGATCCGAACGACCCGCTGGTGCCAACCGGGATTTACTCGCAGATGCAGCCTGATATCAGCGCCGGTATCTATTATAACACGGTCGACTACTGGATTGGGGCGAGTCTCTTCCACATCAATTCACCAGCCTACAAGCTGGGTACCGACCGGGCGATCAACCCGCTGTCGCGCACGGCCTATCTGTCGGCAGGGTATCGGCTGGGGCTGACCTACGAGATTGACCTGCAGCCGTCGATTCTGTACAAATACAGCACCGAGCCGGGGCCGCAGGCTTCGTCGCTCGACGCCAACCTGCTGGCTACCTATAATGGCCGCTATTTTGCCGGGTTGAGTTACCGGGTGCAGGAGTCGATCACGGTCATGGCGGGGCTGAATATGCTGGCCAATAATGCACTACGATTTGGGCTGGCCTACGACGCCGTGGCATTCGGTACGCAGGCTAAGAACCCGGCGTCGTACGAGCTGATGCTGAGCTATGCCTTACCGGCGCCAAGCACCAACAAGAAGCCCATTATCCGGACGCCGCGCTTCCGGTATTAATGCCGTGACGTACCAAAAAATCGCTTCTCGCTACATCTGGATAGACAAATTGGCTTTATTCTTGTTAGGCACTTTGCATCCATCCCCTTAATTTTGACCTTCCCTCGTTTAATTCGCTGCTTTTGAAGCCTCAAATGAGCTTTTTCGGAAAAAAAGGAGGGTATACAATAACAGAACGGATTTTCGTTCTATCGCTGAGTCTTGCACAAGTTTTATGCTTTATACAAATATGGAATCGAACCGAATGCCTGCACTAACACTCCGGGGTGCGTTGGTTGTGGCAACAGTGTTGATTTTACAGAGCTGTGGCTTTTTAAAATCAAAAATGGGAGGTGGGAAAGGTAGTGACGTGGGCGTAGCAAACGGTGAAATCGTGGCTAAATCGCGTCCTGGTTATCGGCAGACAACCCCATACGGCATGGTGCTGGTGCCTTCAGGCTCCTTCATCATGGGTCAGGCTGATGAAGATGTAGCGGCTACGCAAATAAACATGAACCGCCGCGTAACGATTAGCTCGTTCTACATGGATGATACCGAGGTGACCAACCACGAGTACCGTCAGTACGTCAACGCGCTGTTGGCCGACTCAGTGGCAACGCTGGGTGAGGAAGAAATCATGGCGCGCTTCTACCCGGATACGACCGTCTGGAAAAACGACTTCACGTACCACAACGGTGACCCCATGCTGGAATACTACTACGGGCACCCGGCCTTTGATACGTACCCAGTCGTGGGTGTAAGCTGGAAAGCAGCACAGCATTTCTGCCAGTGGCGTACTAACCTCTACAACGACTACCGCACGAAAGAAGGCATGGTTAACTCACCCCGGTTCCGCCTACCATCGGAGGCCGAGTGGGAATGGGCTGCCCGCGGTGGCAAGCAAGGCGCTAAGTACCCCTGGGGTAACCCATACGTGGCTAACGGCAAAGGCTGCTACCTGGCTAACTTCAAGCCGCAACGGGGTAACTTCGATGCAGATGGCTACCCATATACGGCTCCAGCCAACTCGTACAACGCCAACGAATACGGCTTGTACAACATGGCGGGTAACGTGTCGGAGTGGTGCCGCGATGCCTACGCCGATAACTCAAACGCCATCGTTTGGGATATGAACCCCGACAACCAGAATGCCGACGAACCCCGTAAAGTAATCCGGGGCGGATCGTGGAAAGATATTGCGTACTACTTGGAATCAGGTACGCGTGCCTACGAAGACGAGAATGCGCGTCGCTCATACATTGGCTTCCGTTGCGTAATGGATAACCTCGAAGGTCGCACGGCGGCTGCGCGGGGTGGTCGGGCTGCCGCTTCGTCAAAATCGAAGTCATCGAAGAGCAGCAACAGCAGCAGCAAAGGCATGCGTAACAGCAAAAAGGCTTAATCCTTTCTAATCCACTTCTTATAATTTTCTACAGTAAAACTGACTCATGGCAGCAGGTAAAGTAAATTTCTTCTGGGATCGTCTCGTTCCTACTATCTATAGCGCTGGGGCCGCCGTTGTTATCATGGGAGCCTGGGCAAAAATCACCCACAACGAACAATTTGGCTGGATGCTGACGGCTGGTCTTCTGACCGAGGTTGTCATCTTCGCCCTGTATGCCGTTCAGAGCTTCACGATGCCGGCTACGGCCGCATCGGACTACGAATGGGAGCGTGTGTACCCCGAGTTGGCCCCCGATTATAAAGGTGAAGTTCGGAAAGCGGTTGCTACGCCGCAGGCCAATGGGCTGACGGCCAATATGGATCAGATGCTGGCGCAGGCCAAAATCACCCCCGACGTGTTTGAAAAGCTGGGCTCTGGCTTCCAGAACCTGAACAACACGGTGTCGAAACTGACCGACCTGACCGATGCAACCGTAGCGACTAACGACTACGCCCGCAATGTGAAGTCGGCCTCGGGCGCGATCTCTGAAATGAACAAATCGTACGGTACCGCCATCACCGCCATGAACTCAATGGCCGATGCGACGACCGACGCCAAAGATTACCGCGATCAGTTCCAGAAAGTAACCAAGAACATGGGTGCGCTGAACGCCGTCTATGAACTGGAATTGCAGGATACCAACAAGCACCTGAAAGCGATGAACGCTTTCTACGGTAACCTGACGAGCGCGATGCAGAATATGGCCGATGCCAGCAAAGACACGCAGCAGTTCAAAAATGAGCTGTCGAAACTGACGGGCAACCTGGCTTCACTGAACAACGTATACGGCAGCATGCTGACTGCTATGCGCGGCGGTAACTAATCAAGTTTGGCGTTTTGGGTTTGACGTTTGGTGTTGTTGACACTGCACGCGGTGTGTTGTGGCTGCGCAGTACCAAACGTCGGACGTTAGGCATCAATCCTTTTCTCTACACACAATATTAATCTACCCCAATAATGGCAGGTGCTAAAGAGACACCCCGTCAGAAGATGATCGGGATGATGTATCTGGTATTGACCGCGCTGCTTGCTTTGCAGGTGACGTCGGCCATTCTGGAAAAATTCGTCCTGCTTAACAACTCACTGGAACAATCCACAGGATCAACGAACCGGGTTAACCAGGAGACGTTGGACAAAATTCGTTCGCAGGTCAGCAAAACCGGCAACCGTCCGGCCGACGCGGCTGTTCTGCAACAGGCCGATCAGGTACGTAAGATGTCGTCGGACATGGTTGCTGAACTCGACCGTTTGAAGACACAGATCGTTGAAGCGAGCGGTGGCACGGATGAGCAGGGCAACATCAAAAACCTGAGCGAAGAAGAAAAAGTAGCGCAGGTGATGGTTGGTAACAACCGCAATGGTGAAGCTTACAAACTGCAAACGACGTTGAACACGTTTGTCAATAACCTGTCGAAGCTAGCCAACGCCAAGTTTGCGCCGATGGCCGTTGATGGAAAGGACGACCCCATTGCTGCGCGGTCGCCGGAGCAACGAACCAAAGATTTTGCTACCCTCAACTTTGCCCAGACGCCCGTCCCCGCTGCCTTGGCCGTACTGAGCCAGAAGCAGGCTGACGTGCGCCGGATTGAAGGTGAAACGCTCGATGCCCTGGCTGCCCGTGTGGGTGCGCAGGACGTTAAGTTCGACAAAATCATGGCCATGCTGAGCATGGAATCGAAGGTAGTCGTGGCCGGTACGAAGTTTAAAGGTGAGATGTTCCTGGCCGCTTCGTCGTCTGGTATCCAACCGCGCATGAGCTTGAGTGGTGGTCCGGTACGTATGGATAATGGCCGGGGTATCATCGAGTTTACGGCACAGGGTGGTGGCAGCTACGATAAAAATGGACTGGCCCGCCGCGTGCTGTCAGGTTCGATTTCGTACAACGCACCCGACGGTACGGTGAAAACGGTGCCGATGCAGGCTGAATATTTCGTGGCCAAACCGACCTACAACATCGAGACAGGTACGTTGCCACCGATGTATCTGGGTTGCGAAAACAAACTGAGTATTCAGAGTCCGCAGTTAGGTGCACTATGGAATCCTAGCATTACCGGAGCCGGTGCGCAGGTGATTCAATCTGGTGAGCGTGGTAAAGTAACGGTTGTGCCCAACTCGGCTTCAGTTCGCCTGACGATTTCCAACCAGGGAAGTGTGCTTGGTTCGGAAGATTTCCGGGTTCAGCGTGTGCCCCGCCCAACCATCGAATATTTGGTTGGCGGACGGCCTGCCACTGATCCGCGTGGTGTACCCGTGGGTTCAGCGCGTAGCCTTCAGGTACGTGCTGTCGCCGATCCAAGCTTCCTGGCAGCAGCACCGAATGATGCCAACTTCCGGGTGACGGGTATAACCGTAAACTTGGCGCGCGGTACTCGCCGTATTTTTGGACCTGTGGCGTTAGGGCCTGGAGGTGGTTCACTAGGCGCTATGGCAGCTGAAATGGAACCGGGTGATCGGATTTCAATTCAGGTCGAAGGCGTGCAGCGGCGTAATTTCCGGGGCGATATTAGTGAGGTGCCAATGGGTAACCTCATTCAAAACATAGCGCTCTATTAATGTACTAAAGCGGGCGTTGGCCCGTTTTTAGCTTAGACAGTTAATGACCTTATATCCAGCGATGAAGCAGGCTACGATGATACGGACAATGGCGCTATCGGCAACGGCAGTGTTGACCTTGGCGGGCAGTGCAGCCATAGCCCAGGAGCGCGACAACAGCAAATACAACTCGATGTCGGTGCGCCCGATCAACGAGAACGATATTATGATGAAGAAGACGCTCTGGCGTCGGATTGATCTAAAAGAAACGCAGAACGCCAGTATGTTTTCGAAGAACAATGAGATTACTAAGTACCTCATTGACGCGGTGAAAGCGGGCTTGCTTGATGCTTACGCGAATGACTCGTGTACCCGGAAAATCGATCCGTCGAAATTCCACGAGGCGATTTTGGTACCGAACACTGACGGCGGTCTGTCGAAAGAAGAGATCGAAGCTGGTTTTGGTCAGCAAGCGGCCGGTGGCAAAGACGATGGCTGGGGAAATCCAGCGAAGAAGGACGATCCCAAGGCAACGGCTAAAACCAAACCGGCGGATGACGGCTGGGGGGCTCCTGCCCCCAAGAAAGCCGCTGCTGACGATGGTTGGGGTGCTCCCGTGAAGAAAACGGCTAAAGCAAGCAGCAAGAAAGGCAAGAAGGCTACGCAGCCCGTTGCTGAAGCTAAACCCGAAGCGGTTACAACAGCAGCACCAGCTAGCTCAACCGCACCGACCTTCTCAGGCGACGAGCGTTTTGCCAAGGAGTTCAACGTACTTGAAGTGAAAGAAGACTGGATCTTCGACAAAAAGCGGTCACGGCTGTATTATGATATTCAGACGGTAACCATGTTGCTACCGGCTGACAAGAATGCCGCTGGTTTTGAAGTACCGGTAGCGACGTTCAAATACAAAGATCTGGACAAGCTGTTCCGCTCAGACCCGAAGAAATTTGTGTGGTATAACCCGCAAAATCAGGCCCAGCACAAGAACCTCGCTGATGCCTTCGACCTTCGCTTGTTCTATGGTCGGATCACGAAAGTGGCTAACCCGGAAGATAAAGACCTCGTTGGTATTTACGGCGATAAAGAAGGTCTGATGAAGTCGTATCAGAGCGAGTATGAACTGATGGAGATCGAGCACGGTCTCTGGGAATACTAAGAGACGTTTAACGTAAAAAGTCCACAGTCCGCTGTTCTCAGTTGCATTGCGTCGACCAATCGTTTGGACGATGTAGCACAACCGAGAACAGCGGACTGTGGACTTTTTAACTGTTTCTACGCTTCCTGCGCTTCGAAGTATTGCTTCACTTTCAGCGCTTTGTCGGCACCGATCACCTGCGCAATGGCGTCCGTATCAGCCTCGCGGATTTTCTTTACCCCTTTGAAATAGGAGAGCAGTTTGGTGGCCGTGACCTTGCCAATGCCTTCGATGCCTTCCAACTCACTGATCAGGCTGTTTTTGCTGCGTTTGTCGCGGTGGTGCGTGATGCCAAACCGGTGCGCTTCGTCGCGGCATTGCTGAATGAGCTTGAGCGACTCTGACTTCTTATCAATATAGAGGGGCAGCGAATCTTCGGGGAAATAAATTTCTTCCAGTCGTTTAGCGATGCTGATGATCGGAATTTTTCCGTACAGATCCAGCTTTTTCAAGGCATCGCAGGCGGCGCTGAGCTGGCCCTTCCCACCGTCAATAACGATCAGGTCGGGGAGGGGGGCGTTCTCTTCGAGCAGGCGACTATACCGGCGCGTGACCACTTCGTGCATACTGGCGAAGTCGTTAGGACCCACGACCGTTTTGATGCTGAAGTGACGGTACTCTTTGGTGGCTGGTTTGCCATCAATAAAGCACACCATCGCCGACACCGGGTTTGTGCCCTGGATGTTAGAGTTATCGAAACACTCGATGCGCCGGGGCAGGTTTTTGAGTTGCAAGTCCTGCTTGAGTCGGATGAGCACCCGATCTTTCTTACTGGCACTGGCCGAGGCTTCAGCGGCCTGTCGTTCCTGCCGTTCGCGCCGGAAATAAAGCACGTTTTTCAACGACATATCCATCAGTTTCCGCTTGTCGCCAATCTGCGGCACGGTTATCTCCGCTTTCAGGTCGGTTTCCAGCGGAATGTTCGTGATAATCTCCTTCGCCTGGCTGCCGTATTGGTCACGGAATTCCACAATCATCATCGTCAGCAGATCGGCGTCGGTTTCGTCGAGCTTTTTCTTGATCTCGACCGTATGCGTCTGGATGATGGTGCCGTTCACCACCTTCATAAAATTGACGTAAGCGGCCGTTTCGTCGGAGGCAATCGTAAACACGTCGGCATCGGCGATTTTCGGGTTCACCACCGTCGATTTGCTTTGAAAACGCTGCAAGACATCGAGCTTGTCTTTGTACTGCTGCGCCTGCTCAAACGCCAGATTGTTGGCCGACTCCACCATGCGGTTACGAAAATACTCCTGCGCGGGCTTGAGCTGCCCTTTCAGAATGGCGTGAATCTGCTCGATGTCGGCATCGTAATCGGCTTCGGCCTGTTTGCCTTCGCAGGGGCCTTTGCAATTGCCGATATGGTACTCCAGGCACACCTTGTATTTGCCCGCCTCGATGTTTTCGGGCGACAGGTTGTAGTTGCAGGTACGTAGCGTAAAGAGCTGGCTGAACATTTCCAGCACGGCATACATGGGCTTTAGCTGCGCGTAAGGGCCGTAGTGTGTTCCCTGCCCGCGCTCGATGCGCCGCGTGGTTACGACGCGCGGAAAATGCTCGTTGGTAACCAGCACGAACGGGTACGTCTTGTCGTCGCGCAGCAGGATGTTGTAGCGCGGCTGGTATCGTTTGATAAGCTGATTTTCGAGCAGCAACGCATCGAACTCGGTATGCACGATGGTAAACTCGATCTTGCGAATCTGGCTTACCAGCCGCTGCGTTTTGCGGTCGTGTTGGTTCGATTTATTGAAGTAGCTGCTGACCCGGTTTTTCAGGTCCTTGGCTTTGCCCACATAGATTACCTCGCCCGTCGCGTCGAAATACCGATACACGCCGGGTTCGTGGGGCACCTTGGCTAGCTCCTTCTTGTAATCAAAATCTGGCATAGAGACGGGTCGTTCGGTTGTCAAACCCATAAGGTTTCGGAAACCTCATAGGTTTAGTAGATAATGCCAATGAATGACTACCTGGTAAACAAGTGCAGAAAGGTAAAGGTTGCCCGACAAAGGGTACGGCAAGTCCCAATAATAGCCCTTTGGCACGCTGAGTGCGTGTTTATAACGAAGACCGTAGCGCGCCTGCAAACGCCAGATGAACCCGCTTACTCGATCCAGTTTTCGAGCGTACCGATGCCATCGATGGTGATCTGAACCTGATCGCCCGACTGAAGGGTGAACGTGTTGGGCGGCACGATGCCCGTACCGGTCATCAGGAAAACGCCGTCGGGAAACGAGCATTCACGGAACAGGAATGACACCAGTTCGGTATGGCTCCGCTTCATCTGATTGATGGCAATGCGCTGATCGAACGCGGTGTCGCCCTTACGTTGAATGACGAGCCGGATTTCTGATTCGGGGGCGATGGGTTGGCCAGGTACGTAGAGGCAGGGGCCAATGGCGGCGCAACGGTCGTAACTTTTGGCTTGAGGCAGGTAGAGCGGATTTTCGCCCTCGATGCTGCGCGAGCTCATGTCGTTGCCGACGGTATAACCCACGATGGTGCCCGAAGCCGTGATAAAGAGCGTTAGTTCCGGCTCAGGTACGTCCCAGGTTGAGTCTTTCCGGATGCGGAGGGCGTCGCGGGTGCCGACGGTGCGCTGGGCCGTGGCTTTGAAAAACAGTTCGGGCCGCTCAGCGACGTACACTTTGTCATAAAACGTATCGCCACCGGCTTCTTTCGACTCATCCATACGGGCGTCGCGGCTCCGCAGGTACGTTACGCCCGACGCCCAGATTTCCTGCCGCTGAATGGGCGCCAGAATCGTCTGCTCGCTCAGCCAGTTGGCGTCTTTAGCCTCAGCCGTGTCGAAATCAGCTGAAGCGGCGGCGTACAGATCGTCGCGGTTGATGTAGGTATCCCAGTTGGTATCGCTTAAGAGCTTGATCTGGTCGTTTTGGGCTAAAACGATGCCGGCGGATGTGCGGTAGATGTGCATAGAGGCAAAAGAACAAACCCCTCCGAAACTATTCGTAAGTCAGGAAAGGTTGTTTTACTGGTTCGGGATAACAGGTCGGCATCGACCGCGTAACCGGGCGACGATGCCCGCTCCCGAAACCCCTGTCAACACAGTTAATCATCGCCGGACTTTGAATCCGGTTAGATACCATGAGTAAACACGGACGCATTCTGGTCGCGATGAGCGGCGGAATTGACTCGTCGCTCGCAGCGGTGATGCTGCACGATGAAGGGTACGAGGTCATCGGGATGACCATGAAAACCTGGGACTACGCCTCGAGCGGCGGGACCAAAAAAGAAACCGGCTGCTGTAGTCTCGACAGCATCAACGACGCCCGAAACATCGCCGTCAGCCTCGGTTTCCCCCACTACATTCTCGACATCCGCAACGAATTTGGCGATGCTGTCATCGACTACTTCACCGGCGAATACATCGAAGGCCGCACGCCCAATCCCTGCGTGATGTGTAATACCCACATCAAGTGGGATGCCCTGTTGCGCCGCGCCGACCGCCTCGACTGTGAATTTATTGCGACGGGCCACTACGCCCACATCCGGCAAGATGACTCCCCTGGCGCCTCCAACGGCCGGTACGTGATCTCGAAAGGCGTGGATACGCTCAAAGATCAATCGTACGTGCTGTGGGGGGTGTCGCAGGAGAGCCTTGCTCGCACGAAACTGCCCCTGGGGCATCTGCGGAAGACTGAAATCCGGGAGATGGCCACTGAGCGCGGCTTTGTCGAACTCGTGACCAAATCAGAATCGTACGAAATCTGCTTCGTGCCCGACAACGATTACCGGGGCTTCCTGAAACGCCGGGTGCCGACGCTCGAAGCCGAGGTAGCGGGTGGTAATTTCGTGATGGAGTCGACGGGCAAGGTCGTGGGTAAACACGAAGGCTATCCGTTCTACACGATTGGTCAGCGTAAAGGGCTGGGTATTGCCCTGGGTCACCCGGTGTTCGTGACCGAGATTCGGAAAGACACCAACGAGGTGGTGCTGGGTCTCGATACATCGCTCTACCGCGATGGTATGACGGTGAGCCGACTGAACCTACAGAAATACTCGAGCCTCGACGCGCCACTGGAAACGGTGACGAAGGTGCGCTACAAAGACGCCGGTACACCCGCCCTGATTACCCAAACCGGCCCCGACCTGATCGACGTTCACTTTGCCGAGGGCGTGTCGGCTATTGCGCCGGGGCAGGCCGCTGTGTTCTACGAAGGCAACGACGTCATCGGCGGCGGCTGGATCATGAAAAGTTATAAGCAAACTAAAGAGTGAACAAGCGAATGAGTGAAAGAGTGATGGGTTCGCGCCACTCTTTCACTCATTCGCTTGTTCACTCATTCAGTCTTTATGATCCTTACCGAATGCCCTCGTGATGCGATGCAGGGGCTGGCGCGGTTTATCCCGACAGCCGACAAGATTCGCTACCTGAACGTGCTGCTGCAAGTAGGCTTCGATACGCTCGATTTCGGTTCGTTTGTATCGCCCAAAGCAGTGCCGCAGATGCAGGATACGGCCGAGGTGCTGGCCGGCTTAGACCTGGCAGGTACGTCGACGAAACTGCTGGCGATCGTGGCGAACAGGCGCGGGGCCGAGCAGGCCGTAGGCTACGAGGCAATCCGGTACGTTGGCTTTCCATTGTCGGTGTCCGAGACGTTTCAGCAGCGCAACACCAACCGATCCATTGCCGAAGCCATAACCGATGTCGCCGCGATGCAACGACTTTGTCAGGAGGCCGACAAGGAGTTGGTGGTGTATCTGTCGATGGGATTTGGTAATCCCTACGGCGACGCCTACAGCCCGGCGCTCGTGGTCGACTACGCCCGGCAACTCGACGAACTGGGGATTCGCCATATCGTGCCGTCCGATACGATCGGCACGGCCACACCGGCTGGCATCGAAGCGTTATTCAATGAGTTAGCTGATGCCCTGCCGTTTCAGCGGTTTGGGGCGCACCTGCACGCCCGCCCCGACGAAACCGCCGCGAAAGTAACGGCCGCCGTGCAGGCTGGGGTTCATCGCCTTGATGGGGCTATTGGCGGCCTAGGTGGTTGCCCGATGGCGGCCGATACGCTGACAGGTAATCTGCCGACCGAGGCTGTTGTGGGTACGTTGCAGGCGTTGAACGTACCTGTCACACTCGATCTGGACCGGTTGGCCGAGGCCGTACAACTGTCGCACGAGGTGTTAGGGTAGGAAATTTAGCGTAAAGCTTTGTAGACAACTTCCTGTTGGTTGGCGGTCAACACCAGATCTGTTGCGGTCAATTTCGTAATCCGCCAACGTTGACCGGTTAGCAACTCGTCGCCGACGCAACGAATCAGCATGCATTCGGGATGGGACAAGCCATCACCGTGGAACAATATGGAGTCCGGCTTAGCAACAAACCCGCCTGCTCCACAACAACCGCCGTATTGTCGCCCCACCTCATCCGTCAGCCGGCCATCTTCATTGAAACGGACGACTGTCAGTTGACCGTAGGTAGGCGGCCACGCTTGTCCCTGATACGTACCTGATTGCCGCTCCCAGGTTTTGTAGAGCAGTTTGGTAGGTTCGACGTCGGTTGACTGGCAGGCCATTCCGATGAGCAGAATAAGTAGCGCGAGCGTCCGTATCATGGCAATTAACGGGATTTGAACAGGATACGCTGGTCTTTATTGCTGATAATCAGCTCTGTTGAACTGAGCGTTTCGATCTGCCAAGGCGAATCAGCGGGTAGATCTGTCTGGCCGCAATAAACGTAAGCGCACGCAGGTTTTGCGTAGTCGGTGAGCAATGAAAGCTGATTGTTGGTGAACCTGAACCGATCGGGGTAACAACAACCGGCTTCGGCCTGATTCGCCCCGTAACGTACCTGACCATCCGCCCGGAAGGTGAGTAGTTGACTAAGGCCGGTCGACGTAACCGGCTGCCGCTCCCAGGTTTTGTAGAATAACCTAGATGGCCCAACATCAGCTGATTGGCAGGCGATCAAGAGGCTGAAGAGCAGGAAGCTGAGTAGCACTGTCCGCATGGGTACGTTGGGTGTTTAGAGGCAAGACTCCCAGCGGCACAAAACCGTTGGAATGGCTACATAAACAACTGCTGAATCTCCTCCTTGACGGCGCGCAGGGCGTCGGAGGTGGGCTGGCGGTCGCGCTGGATGATGCGCTCGAAAATCCGCTTCGACAGGTCGAGGGCGGGCGCATCGGGCCGAACGTCGCCGCTCGCCTGGTTAATGAGCGTGGCTACGTCGTTCATGGCGCCCTGAATCTGCTCCCAAACTGCCTGACTCATGTAGACCTGCTGCGAGAGGTTATGGTTAAACTCGTCGCGGATGTCGCGTAGTAGCAACTGTTGCAGATCGAGGGCGGTGTCGGCCTGCCCGCCGAGCCGAAGCAATAATTGGTTGGGGCTAATGCGTTCCAGAAACAGAACCATGCGCTCGTAGGCCTGTAGCCGAATGGGCACCACCGTTTCGGTATAGCGTTGTTTAACGTCGTTGTGGTGGCGGTCGGCCTCGCGTTGCAGCAGTAGCTTTACGGTCAGGTACATGCCATACAGAACAAGCGCCGCCGGAATAAACAGTTTAATCAAGTCACCAAGGACAGCCATTATCTTTGTAGTTTTAATAGAGTTTAGTCGTTTGTCGATTGCGTTGCCATCACTGGGTTAGTAGCCACGGGATGCACCGCCTGGTCAACCGACCAATGCCCCATCACCTATGACCATTCAGGCCCCTGTTCAGCTACGCCCCGACGCCCGCGACCGGATAATTGACACGCTAACAACGCAAAAAATTCCGGCTGAGTATGGCTTACGCGTCGGTATACGTGGGGGCGGCTGCGGCTCATCATGGCTGTTGGGGTTCGACCTGCCCGGCCCGGCCGATGAAGTGTATCTCATCGATGACGTTCGGGTCATTATCGATAAGCGCCACCTGCTGTATGTGCTCGACGCCACCATCGGCTACGAAGAGTCGGAAGACGGGCGGGGGTTTGTGGTGGAGAAAGGGGGTTGATGGTGGTAATTTGTCGGTTCAGTAAGGATAACAAACCGACAAAGCGAAAACATTAACGTCCAGCGTTGCGTCTGTGGCACGATTTTAGGTAACCTATGGGTTGACTGCCATTTTTCTTACTTCATCCGTGGTCTTCATCGAACGACACATATTCTTACTGCTTGCCTGTATAGCCCTGCTTTTTTCGGGGCTGTGCTATGTGTTGCTGGAGCAGGATGCCCCGGGCGCAACCGATGAGCAGTATGTGGTGGCGTTGCAGGAACGCATCCGGCAGGAGACCCGCGTCAGCGCCACCGAACTAAAGCAACTGGCGGCCAAAGTAGCCAATACGCCCAGCTATGCCTTCGGCACGCTGGAGCAGCCTACTCAGTATCCCTATTACATTTTTCGGAATAAAAAGCTGCTTTACTGGTCCGATAACCGGTTTATTCCTGACTACGAGCGCATCGCCAACATCCCCTTCACCCGGCTGATCGACTTTGATCAGGGGCGGTTTATCGTTAGCCGGATCAAGACGTACCACAAGCGGGATACACTCGAGATTTTTTCGCTCATCAACGTCTATCGGCAGTACAACAATACCAATACGTACCTGCAATCGGGCTATAACCCGGCCCTGTTCTCGGTTGATCCGCAGTCGGTAACCACGCAGAAAGGACCGTCGCATCAGAATATCTACGATGCGACGCCGGTGTTTCTGTTTTCGGTTATTCCGCCTAAAGTCGATCCGTACCGCAACCACACTACCCCCGTCAACACGGTGATTCTGGCTACGTTGGGGGTATTGCTGCTGGGTATTTACGTGATCCGGCAGATTAGCCGCGCGGCCCGGCGACGGCGCTACGAAGCGGGTTTCCTGTGGCTGGCGGGCTACCTGATCTTGCTGCGGGGGCTGATGCTCTACGTGGGCGTGCCTTATCTGTTCATCGAAAACGATCTGTTCAACGCCAAGCACTACGCCTCGTCGGAACTGTCGCCCTCGCTGGGTGATCTGATGCTCAACGGGGTCGCGCTGGTCATTCTGGCGTTTTATATCGCCAACAACTACTTCCGGTCACGTACCTACCGCCGTTTACTGCATCAGAAACCCACGGTCTGGCTCCTGCTGTCGGTGGGCTGCGTGCTATTGAGCTATACGGTCTTTTACTTTTGCTTCACGCAGTTGAATGATCTCTACGAGAAGTCGCAGTATACGCTCGACCTGTCGCTGAGCATCGAGTTTTCACCCCTGAAGATCGCCTGTCTGCTGTTCTTCGTCATCCTGTCGCTCGTATACTTCCTGGCGCAGCACACGCTTGTCAGCCTCTTTACGCGCTTCAACGATCATAATCGCTGGGTAGGCGTTGGGTTGTTCGTGGGGGCTTCGTTGCTGTCGGTGGGTATTTGCTGGCTGCTCAACCTGACGGTCGAATGGGTGTATGCACTGAATGGCGCGTACTTTCTGGCTCTCTACCTGAGCGGGTTCCCGCGGTATCTCTACACCTTTCAGTACAAAACATCACTGTACCTGTTTCTGGGCGCGCTGATCTGCGCGGCTACGGCCGCCAACGTGGTCTACGAGCAAAGCATTCGGAAAGACTGGCTCGCCAAAAAAACGCTGGGTAAACAACTGCTGGCCGAAAACGACGAGTACGGCGAACTGTTGCTGTTCAAAGCCCACGAAGGGATTCAGAATGACCTGAACATCCGGCAGGTGCTGCACCCCGACTCGGCGTTGCGGCGGGAGAAAATCCAGCAGCGAATCAAGAGCCGGTATCTCGATCGCTACCTCGACAAGTACGATACGGAAGTCATTTCCTTCGACGCGCAGGGCAATTCGCTGGATGTAAGCATCAACGCGACGCCGCTCAGCGATTACCTCAGCCGGTTTCAGCAACCCCGCTACAAAACGATCTACGAAGACCTGTACTTCGTCAATGAGGTCGGTAATCATTTTAATAAAGAGTACGTCAGCTTCATTCCTATCCGCAACGGTACCGGTGCTGTGGCTGGGTACGTGGTGCTCGACCTCAAACTGCGGCCGATCACGCCGGGCAATGTGTACCGCGAGTTGCTGGTCGACAGCAAGACGATTCAGAGCCCCGACGTGCGGGAGTACAGCTACGCGTTTTTCGAGAAAGCCGGGCGCACGGCTACGCCACGGCTGGTCGAAAGCACGGGTAGCTACAACTATGAACGCAAGCTGCCGGTATCGCTGCTGAACAACCCGGCGCTCTACGACCGGGGAATCACGGTTGAGCGCACGAGCCACCTGGGTATACAGGGCAGCAACGGGCGGATTCTGGTGGTGTCGTCGGCGGCCTATCCGCTCAGTACGGTGCTGGCCAACCTGTCATTTCTGTACCTGATTCTGGTGCTGTCGGTCATTCTGGTCATTATTCTGTATGCCGTGCAGTATGGGCTGTCGCGGTTTAGCATCAACTATTCGACCCGCATTCAGATCCTGCTCAACGTGGCGTTCTTCCTGCCGCTGGTGCTGGTTGTGGTGATTATTCTGGGTGTAATCAGCGCCAATTACGTCGCCAATCAGGAAACCAATTACATCAGCAACACCAAGAACATCGCGGCCAAAGTATGGACGTACCTGGACGAAAACCTGAAGGGTATTCGCAGCAAAGAAGCGATGGAAGAGGAGTTGCAGTCGATTGCCCGCGACGCCGACATCGACATCAACCTGTTCGATACGGCCGGGCGACTTTACACCTCCACGCAAATGCTCATTTACGAGAGTGGCAACCTCTCGAAATACATCAACCCGCAGGCGTTTGTCCACATTGCCGAAGACAAGGAAAACCAGAAGCTCTTGTACGAACAACTGGGCACCAAGCAGTACAGCACGGCCTACGTGGGGGTAAAATCGCCCGATGGCCGGCTACTGGGCATCATGAGCGTACCTTACTTCTACGCGCAGCCCGAACTCGATAAGCAGTTGCTCGAAGTGGTATCGTCGGCCCTGAGTGTCTTTACTACGCTGTTTGTGGTGTTTCTGGTGCTGTCTTATTTCGCCGCCGGTAGCCTGACGCGCCCGCTCAAAATGCTGACGCAGCGGATTCGCCGGACGAGCCTCGACCGGCTCAATCAGCAAAAGATCGAGTGGAAGTCCGACGACGAGCTGGGCCTGCTGATTCAGGAATACAACCGGATGCTGTCGAAACTGGAAGAGAGCAAGGTGTCGCTGGCGCAGAGCGAGAAGCAGTCGGCTTGGCGCGAGATGGCCAAACAGGTGGCGCACGAGATCAAAAATCCGCTGACGCCCATGAAGCTGACCCTGCAACAGCTACAGCGGACGCTACCGGGCATGAACCCCATCACCGACCGGGCCGTGAGCCGCACCCTCGACTCGCTGCTGGAACAGATCGACAACATCAGCGACATCGCCACCTCGTTCTCCGATTTTGCGAATATGCCCATGCCGCAGAACGAACTGGTCGAGCTGTCGGCGGTGCTGCACAAAGCGGCCGATCTGTTTGCCGACGACCGCCGCGTTACCATCCGCCGCCATATCGATGCCGGCCCGGTTTGGGTGATCGGCGACCGGCAACTGCTGATGCGCATTATCAATAACCTGATCATCAATGGTATCCAGTCTGTCAGTGCGGACGTACAACCCGTGATCGACCTGCGGTTGTTTGCGCACGACGGCAACGCTAATATTGAAGTGCATGACAACGGCGAAGGCATTCCCGAGCCCATTCGGCCCAAGGTGTTCCTACCCAATTTCAGCACCAAGCAGGGAGGCACCGGCATTGGGCTGGCGCTGTCCAAACGCGGTATCGAACACGCTGGCGGCAATATCTGGTTTGAAACCACGGTGGGCGTCGGCACGTCGTTCTTCATCGATATGCCCCTGGCGAGCCCAGCGCCAGCGCTGGTGGCTGTCAAACAAAAAGGGTAGCAATCGCTACCCTTTTTGTTGCATGCTATAGTAAGACGCCTGTTCCTGCACCGGCTGCTCATCGTCGAGCACCACGTGTTTCCAGTTTTCGCCCGATCGAATCCGGTTCAGCTGCGTGTGGGTGATGCCAAACTGCCGGGCAATCATTTTCAGGCGATTCTTGTCGTTGCGCAGCAGCTTCTTGATCATCATCACCTTACTTTCGGTCAGCTTGTAATTGCGTGTCCGTTTGGGTTGCGGCCGGTTCAACACGTTGGGGTTGTTCCGGTTGTGTTCGATCATAGCCTCTTTCGACGCCCAACGCAGGTTCGAGGCCCGGTTGTTGAGTTTGTCGTGATCAAGGTGAATGACATAGGTCTGATCGTCTCGCCCGGGTTCCAGAAAATACTCGGCGACGAGCTTATGGACATACCGATTGAGAATCTTACCCTTGATGCGAATGTTGAGTGATCGGTAGCCCTGAATGACCGACCCCTTGATGATTGTGCCTTCAGCCCCTGCCCGAAAGCTGCGCAATCGGCCAAAGTTTGATACCTCATAGGTTGGAGATTCGTTGATACCCTCAAACCTGATCGGCACCCATTGTTCGTTCCAGAAGGTAGCCATCGTTGAATCGTTTATGAAGTGTGAATGCCCAATACTATCACTACAGTTAGTGAAGAATAAATGTTTAACAAAAGTTGAACATTTAAATTCTGCCGAAGGTAGCAAAAGAACGCGGATATGTATTAATTATCAATAGTTTATCGTGAAAAGCAACGTATATAACCGAGCGTTTAAGGGGGCATACGACCAGAATGTGGAGTGAAGAATTAACAAAAATAATGACCTAAACCGTATTTTGAACAACTAGATGTATGTTTTTGTCAATTAGGGACAACTATTGAAACGACTATGAGTAAGAAGACATTGGTGATTGGCGCCACTGAAAATACGGCACGCTACGCCAACCGGGCTACCCGCAGTTTGTTGCAACACGGCCACGATGTTGAACAGATTGGCCTGAAGGCCGGCACCGTGCAGGGCGTACCCATCCAGACGGGCCTCCCCGACCTGACGGACATCGACACGGTGACAATGTATGTGGGCGCCCGCAATCAGGCTGGGTACGTCGACTACCTGAAAAAGCTGAAACCCCGCCGGGTGATCTTCAACCCCGGTGCCGAAAACCACGACCTCGCCCGCCAACTACAGCAAGAAGGCATCGAACCCATCGAAGCCTGCACACTGGTGATGCTGTCAATCGGGAATTATTGATTTGGCTACGCCGTCATTGGTTGTCATTTGCCTGCGGCGTCATTAATTGTCATTTGTGGTCATTGATTGTTTTTTACAACGAATGACAACGAATGACAACGAATGACAACGAATGACAACCAATGACAACCAATGACACTTCCTTATATCCGCTCGAAGACCAGCCGGTGATGGTCCATGGTTTCGCGCTCGAAGCAGACCCGGTTGGGGCTCACGCGGAACACCGCGATGAGGTCGCGGAAGGCCGGGTTGGTGAGCAAACGCGGCAGGAGGGAAGCGTAGAGCAGGTATTTCTCCAGGTCGAAAGCCCGGAAGCGTTTGCGCCACTGACCAATGGTTTCGATGTAATCGAGACGGCCGCTGCTTTCGGAAACCAGTTTGAAGTGAGCGCTTGCCGCCCGCTCGACCTGCTGGTAGCCGTAGGGTAACCACGAACCTGGAAACTGGGCGATCATTAGCGCGAGCGCGTAGGCGTCGGAGTCTTTGGGTGCGTCGAGGCTGATCTGATCATAATCGATCATGTTCTTGCCGAACACCATCGTCTGCATGTAGAACCGCTTGCCCTTGGGCAGGAGTTGCGCCAGATTGGCGAAGAAGTTGGCGTAAACGGCGTCCTGCTGCCCGGCTTTCCATTGCTCGATGGAGCAGAAATGTTCGAGCCCACCGATGCACGAAACGGCGTCGAACGTCCCGTAATCGGCGGGGGTGATCTGCCGACAGTCTTTCACCTCGACCGTCAGCCCGTTTTTGGTGCAGGCCGCCGCCTGAGCTGACGAGAGCGTGACGCCCCGGGCGTTGGCGCCCCGCCCTTTGATGTAGGTAAGAAACGGCCCCCAGCCGCAGCCCATGTCGAGCACCTTGGTACCCTGCCCGATCCCGAGGCTATCGGCAATGAACTGGTGTTTCTGGCGCTGGGCTTCTTCGAGGGTGAGCGTAAAATCGCCATTGTACATCGCACCGCTGTAGTCGCCGGTTTCGCCTACGCTACGCCGGAAGATAGTGTCGATGGTGGAGTAGGTAAACTCCAGATCGGATTGAGAAGCCATAGCCAGGTGATTAAGGGGCAGGTACGGGTTAGCCTGTTAATCGCCAAGGTAGCGTATTCTCCTGACTATCTGCTACTTATTTTCGGCCGAAATCGGCGGGGTTTTCACCCCATTCGGTGGTCTCCCATTTCAGGATCGCGTTGGCAAACCGGTGGGTCGTCAGCCAGGTTTCGGCGCGGTCGAGCAGTTCGAACAGCTCGGCGTTGCGGGGTGTGGGGTCGAGTTTGGTGTTGGCCTTTTTCTTTTTCACCCAGCTGATAGCCGTGCGCGAATCCGAATAGATGGGCAGGTTGCTGTTGCGCTGATGCAACAGGGCTAGCGCGTGCACGATCGCCAGAAACTCGCCGATGTTGTTGGTACCGTCGGGGTAGGGGCCGCGGTGGAAGATTTTCTCGCGGGTGGGCAGGTAGATGCCCTGGTATTCCATGTCGCCGGTGGCCGTGTTCCAGGCGGCATCCACTACGACACTATCCTCGATGGGTGGGCGTTGCAGGCTGCTGAGCTTCAGCTGTGGCGCGGTTTTAGGCTTGTTTCCCACGTACCGGCGCGGGTCGTCGGTGTAGGCTTTCATCGCCTCAATCTTGCTGTCGAACGACTTGTACAGCGCCTTATCGAACCCCTCGACCTGCTTGCGGCACACGTCCCAATCGTCGAACACGCCCGTTTGCCGTCCCTGCCACACCACGTAATATTTCTGCTTCTTCTTCGCCATACTGGTTAAACGCGAAGGCGCAAAGGTACACGCGAAGGGCGCAAAGAATACCATTCGACATCCTTTACGCCCTTCGCGCATTCTTTGCGCCTTCGCGTTTACGCTATCTTCTCCAGGTTCATGGGCAGGCGGCGGAGGCGTTTGCCGGTGGCAGCGAAGATCGCATTGGCCAGCGCGGGGGCCAACGGCGGCAGGCCCGGCTCACCCACGCCTTTGATCGTGGGGCCGCCGTCGGCCAGGATGTGCACCTCTACCTTGGGCATCTCGTTGATCCGCAGCATCCGGTTCGTGTCGAAGTTGGCTTGTTGCGCCTGCCCGTTGGCGAAGGTGATGCCGTCTTTGGTAGCGGCCACCAGCCCCATGCAGATGGCCCCTTCAATCTGCGCCCGTACCATGTCGGGGTTGACGACCGTGCCGAGGTCGATCACGCAGTACACCTTCTCGACCTTCACCGAGCCGTCGGCCTGTTTGGCCACTTCGACCACCTGACCGGCCAGCCCCGCGAAAAATTCCCACTGCGCCACGCCCCGGCCTTTGCCCACCGGTAGCGGCTTGTCCCAGTTCGACACCTCGCGCAGCTTCGTCAGCACGCGTTTGGCGTCCGAGTCTTTCGTCAGCAGCGACAGGCGGTAGTGCATCGGGTCTTTGCCGGCTTTGTGGGCCAGTTCGTCGAGGAATCCTTCGTGGGCGAAGGCGAGCGTGGTGCTCGTCACGGCCCGCCACGCCGCCATCGGGATGTGCGATTCGGCGTAGACGTAGCGGCTTTCCAGGTTCGGCAGTTCGTACTTCTGCTCGCCGATGCCTTCGGTCATGGTCTTGTCTACCTTCTTGCCGTCGTGGGGTTTGCCCAACGTGGCATCCAGCGATGGCGAAATGACCTTATGCTGAAACGCCAGCGGTTTGCCATCGGCCGACATCCCCGCGCGCATGGCCGAGAAGGTCATGGGGCGGAACGGGCCGAGTTGCGTATCGTCTTCGCGCGTCCAGATCGCCTTCACCGGCTTCCCGACGGCCTTGGCGATGTGGGCTGTTTCGAGCACGTAATCGGGGTACAACCGCCGACCAAACCCGCCGCCGTTGAACGTAATGTGCACCGTCACGTTGTCGGGGCTGATCTTGAACTCGCCCGCGAGCTGACTCTTAATGCCGCCCGGCACCTGCGACGACGTCCAGATTTCGACGGCATCCGGGGCGGTCCAGCTCACGAGGCAGTTCATGGGCTCCATGGGCGAGTGGCTCACCACGGGCGTTTCGTAGAAGGCTTCGAGCTGAACGGGGGCTTCGGCGATAGCTTTGGCAAAATCGCCCACGCTATGGTCAACGAGGCCATCGGTTTTGGCCAGGTCGCGCAGGTGCTGTTCATACTGCGCACTGCTGAAGGCGTCGTGCCCCTGATGGTCCCAACGTACCTGAAGGGCTTTCCGGCCCTGCAATGCCGCCCAGTATGTATCGGCTACCACGGCCACGCCCTCGAAACGGCGGCTTTCGAGCACCCGCTCGGCTTTCAGCACCTGCCGCACGCCTTTGATCTGCTTTGTTTTCGCATCGTCGAAACTAACGACCTTGCTGCCGAAGACCGGGCTGCGCTCGATGGAGGCGTAGACCATCCCCGGCACGCTCATGTCGATACCAAACTGCGCCTTGCCCGACGATTTCGCGGGTACGTCGGGGCGTCTGGCGTCTTTGCCCAGAATGACAAAATCGTTCGGGTCTTTCAGTTTCGGGTCCGTCGGCACGGGTAGTTTCGCGGCGGCTTCGGCCAGTTCGCCGTAGCCCAGGCTCCGGTTCGAAGCCTTGTGCAGTACCCGCGCGTTGGCGACGGTGCACTCGCTCGCGGGTACGTTCCAGGTATTGGCCGCCGCCTGCACGAGCATCTCGCGGGCCGAGGCCCCTACCTTGCGCATGGGCAGGTAATCGGTCCGCACCGACATGCTGCCGCCCGCAAACTGCGCCCAGCCGAACGCTTTCTGGCCGCCCGTCTGCCGGATCGTGACCTGATCAAGCGTGACGCCCAGTTCTTCGGCAATCAGCGCCGGGATCGACTGGAACGTACCCTGCCCGATTTCGGGGCGGGTGTTCATGAGAGTGATCTTGCCGGTGCGTTCAATAATGACGTAGGGCGTCAACTCGACCGGGGCGGGCAGGGCATCGGGAGTAGCGAACGTACCCAGCACGCTGGCGGCGTTGCTGGCCGACGTACCCAGCACAAAGGCCGCGCCCGTGAGGCCGAGGGTTTTCAGCACGTCGCGGCGGGCAACGTACCCAGCCCCTGAAGAAGTGGTTTTCTGGCTCATCGCTTACCGAGTTTAGCGGCTGTTTTGGGTAATTTCTGGGTCGTGTTCAACTCGGCCGATGCCGTGTGGATAGCCTGCCGAACGCGCACGTAGGTGCCGCAGCGGCAGATATTGCCCTGCATGGCGGCGTCGATATCGGCGTCGGTGGGTTTGGGTACCTGTTTCAGCAGGGCCACCGCGCTCATGATCTGACCCGACTGGCAGTAGCCACATTGCGGCACCTGATGCTCGATCCAGGCTTTCTGCACGGGGTGGTCGGCGTTCTTTGACAGGCCTTCGATGGTGGTGATTTTCTGCCCTTTCGCCGCCGAAACGGGCACGCTGCACGAGCGGATGGGCGCGCCGTCGAGGTGGACCGTGCAGGCCCCGCACTGCCCGATGCCGCAGCCGAATTTAGTGCCGGTAAGGCCCACTACGTCGCGGATAGCCCACAACAGGGGCATATCGGGGTCAACGTCGAGGGTCTGTGGCTGGTTATTGATGGTGAGTTTGACCGTAGCCATTGTTCTGGGAATAAGGAAGATAAGTTGCTAAGCGAAGGTCCGCAGAAAAGCCCATAGCCGGGCCGGGGGAAGGCGGACAGTTAATTCGGCTACAACAACCACAAATCTGGCTACGGCCGGGCGCGGGGCGGGGCGGACCTTCGTCCCAACCAAACCAGCACAATGTTATGATTTTAGTAACCGGAGCCACGGGGCAGCTAGGCAGCGCCGTCATTCAGCAACTCCTCAAACACGTACCGGCAAGCCAGATTGCCGCTTTTGTACGCGACCAAACCAAAGCCGACCACCTGCTCAACCAGGGCGTGACCCTGCGCGTGGGCAGCTACGACGACACCACCTCTCTCGAAGCCGCCATGCCGGGCATGGACACCGTGCTGTTGATCGCGGGAACCGACGAAGAAAACCGCGTGCGGCAGCACCAGAACGTGGTCGATGCGGCTCGGAAAGCGGGCGTCCGGCGCCTTGCCTACACGAGCCGGGCGCTGAGCGACCCGGCTACGCTGGTGAACCAGTTGATGAACGGCCATTTCCAGACCGAGGCGTTGATTAAGGCCAGCGGACTGCCCTACACGCTGTTTCAGAATAGCCTGTATATGGATGCCATCCCGCAGTTTCTGGGCGGCAACGCCATTTTTGAGCGGGGCATCAACGTACCTGCCGGGCAGGGGCGGGTGGCCCTGGCGTTGCGTAGCGAGATGGGCGAAGCCATCGCCAACGCCCTGGCTACCCCGGCCGAAGGCAACCGGACGTACCGCCTGACGGGCTCTACGGCCTACTCGTTTGAAGACATCGCCGCCGCCCTGACCAGCCTGACCGGCAAGCCCGTGACCTACACCCCCGCCGACCCGATCCAGTTCAAAAGCCAGTTGATCGGGCGCGGGTTGCCGGCCGTAATGGCGCAACGCATTGTCGGGTTTATCACCGACATTGCCAACGGACAGGAAGCAGACGTAACCACGGATCTGGAAACGCTGCTCGGCCGAAAACCCACCTCCCTCACCGACGGGTTACGGTTATTGTATACCTTGTAGGGTGAGTTGTGAAAGGTGAAATAAGCTTTTTTGTCATCCCGGCGAAGGAGGGATCTTGACGGTCCCTTGCTTGTGATTGAGGGAATGTCAAGATCCCTCCTTCAGCTGCGCGCCCCGGTCGGGATGACAAAAAAAGCTAGTCAACTTGTGAGTAACCAATAAGTTAGGTTGCAAACTGCTCGTAGCCAGTAGTAGTTAAATCGCCAAAATTCTGTCACCCTATGCCAACCGACTCGCTGCACCGAAACGACACCCTGTCGGCCTACCATAAACTGGCGGGCCTGCCCAAACCCGCGCACCCGCTCATCAGCGTGGTCCGGTTTGAAGACATTCGGCCGCAGTGGGTCGAGAAGCCAAAAAGTCTGGTGAACAATTTCTATTCGATCGCCCTGAAACGGAATTTCAGCGGGCGACTGACCTATGGCCAACAGCCCTACGATTTCGACGAAGGCGTGATGGTGTTTCTAGCCCCCGGGCAAGTGCTGACCGTTGCGGAGGAGGCGACGCACGAGCATTCGGGCTGGCTACTGCTGATTCACCCCGATTTTCTGTGGCACACGCCCCTGGCCAAGACCATCCGGCAGCACGACTATTTCGACTATTCGATTCGGGAAGCCCTGTTTCTGTCGGAGAAGGAGGAAGCCATCATCGTCGGTATCATGCAGCAGATTCAGCAGGAGTATCAGGCGCTCATCGACACGTTCAGCCACGGCATCATCATCGCCCAGCTCGAGGTGCTGCTCAACTACGCCGACCGGTTTTACCAGCGGCAGTTCATCACCCGCAAAATCACCAACCACAGCCTGCTCGACCGCTTCGAGGCCATTCTGGACACGTACCTGCGCAGCGACGCCCTCCCAACAGGCGGAGTACCCACGGTGGGCTACATGGCCGCCCAACTCAACCTGTCGCCAACGTACCTGAGCAGCCTGCTGAAAACACTGACCGGACAAACCCCGCAGCAGCATATCCACGACAAGCTGATCGATAAGGCCAAAGAGCAGCTATCGACCACCCAGTTATCCGTGAGCGAGATTGCTTACGGCCTGGGCTTCGAGCACCCCCAATCGTTCAGCAAGCTGTTCAAAAGCAAGACAAACGCCTCCCCCCTCGAATTCCGCCAGTCGTTTAATTGATTGTCTTTGCAAAATTGAGGTTTAGAGATAAACTTATGATTTTCCGAATTTTCTAAATGCCTGTATGAATTGATATAGAAAGAATGTAATGAAAATTTTAGAAATTCCTTCGCAAACTCTAGTATAGTTACTGATTTGAGAAGGATCGATCTCTTTTGTGTTTAATAATCCACTGATTATGTATTCTGGTTTGTGTAATGGATTGACGAATTCGAAAATATAAGACAAGATTCTCCTAAGTTCTGCAAAGTCATTTCCTAGTCTAAACCCTAACGAGTAACAGAATAGAGAAAAGAAGAATATTGACGATAAAACGATAGATATAAATGCCACGCCTATGTCATGACCATAGAAATTACTTTTCTTATTTAAGAATAATATAAACTTGTCGAAAAAATTTGTCCAGTTTGACCACATTGCCAAACTTTTAAAATGCTCGTCGTATTCATAAGGTGACAATGACATTTCTTGGATTTTGTCACCACTTTTGCTATATGCTAATTTGAGTTGTTTTATAGCATCTCTCGCCCCCGTGTGATCTATTTTGTTCTCTCCAATAATCTTTTTAGGGGCAGGACACATCGATAAATTGCAGTCTGATATTTTGCTGTCGATAACAGATATATGTTTTAATGAATCAAAAGCTACATTAATGAATTCAGATTTTCCTAAATCTGAGCTTAAAATTTCAATGATTGAGTTTTTGATAAATATATTATGTAGCTTTAACTTGCCATTGCAATTGAAATTTCGAAAGTTAATCAATTCAGATATCTTCAAATCTTTTAATATAGATGATGTTGATTTCAAATCACCAGCCAACCTTAATATCTTTAGGTGAACTTTATTAATTGTTAACTGGTCATTTATGTCATTGTTAAAAATTTTATAATCTAATATATCTATTGAGGAAAAACTAGATTTTTCTGAAGCAATTTCTTCGCCTATTACAACTTTATTTGAGGATGAATAAATATCTAACGTAGCGATAGTAGGAGTGATGATATTAATCTTATTAACCTGACAGTTGAGTATTGTCGTTTTATCTCCTTTTAAACCTCTACACAAAATTTCTTTACCTTCTAATTTTTCAAAATGTAAATTTTTGTATCCCTCTAAGGATATGTATGAATTGCTAGCTTTAATATTATGTAATCTTATATCTGATAAGGACTGGCCTGAAATATGTAATGAGCTTGTAGAAATATCCGCCAACTGTAGCTTTTTCTTAAATATACAATTGTTAAAGCCAATGGATTTAGTCGCTGTATAGTTAGATATAAGTAACTCACCTTCGAAGGTACAGTGAGACAAGCTAATTCCATCACTGTAGCCATATTCTCCATCGATGGTAACATCACCAATAATAACAAATGAAGGTTTGATGAAGTCCTCTAATTTTTCGACCTTTCTATGACTTAAAGGAACCTTGTAAAAATAATCAGCAAAGTTAAAGTTATAGTAATAGGGTGAGGGTATAGTTAAAGAGCTATCTAAGCTACTTTGGTTTAATCGGCTTGCTTGCATAGCGCTAAGCCTTTGTGAATCTTCTAAAATTTCTTTCACTAATTCATCACTATCTGGGTTAATTTTTTTTAGGATGTTAATAAATTGAGAAGATGATAACTCATATACGTAGGCAGACGTGTAAACCATAAATTACGATAGTTCAGTATTATTAGTGTTATAAGGCTCGACTAAAAAATTAAAATATAATCCAAAAATATACCCCCTCCAAATTTAAAATTTAGAGGGGGTATCAATCTAGTGGAGACGCAGGGAGTTGAACCCTGGTCCAGTCAAGGAAAACGTCGCGCTTTCTACATGCTTAGTGGTGATTAGGGTTGTCGGGCGGCAGACTGGCTCACCACTGGCCTATCTGACACCTTACGTTGTTTTGTCTCGCTTCTTGTCACAACGATTAACGAAGCCAGCGCTGCAGATCGACGCCTCCTGATCCAACCGGCAGCACGTAGGTCGGGGAGACGATGGCATTTGCTAAATCCTCCGGATTAAGCAGCCATGGCGTAGTTATACTCGCCAGTTATTGTTTTGGTGATTTGTTTGGACGGGAACTGTCACCCACTCCCGGCATGCTTACACGCGCTTTCAGCAAGCTGTCAATTCCAGTCGCCCCCAGGTTGTGTACCGATATAACCCGGCGCTACGGCCAAAAGTTTCACCCGCCTGCCCCCGTTCGGCGGCTTACGTGTCGCCCAAAAGAGACTACGCTGCCGGTAGGCTAAATTTGTTTAAACCATATTAAACAAAAAGCGTTAACTTGACTGACGTTTCCTCTTCCCCGTAACAGCTTGCCATACGGGCTCCGGCCCACCGAAGGCCATGATCCTTACGCCTTTTGAAACCAGCCTCTACAGGCAACTGGCTCGCTTCTTCGGCGACTATGAATTCGCCTTGCTGCCTGAAAAAAAGCAGTTCCGCCGCATCACACCTACCGGCTTCCAAAACGTTATCCTGTCACCGTCTTACTACGGCGACACCACGCTGCTCGACGTCAACTTCGGCTGTCGCAATGAGCAGGTCGAGCAGATTGCCCAGCAGTTTCTGCCCACCCTCACCGATTTCCGGGCCGACGCCAACACGCTGCTCATCTCGATTGGCAAGTACCAGCAGGTGACACCCCCGCGCTACAGCATCCGCTCCGACTTCGAGCTGGAAAGCGTATGCCGCCAAATCATGGAGTTCTTCACAAACGGCGGCTTCCAGCAGCTCAACGACACCTGTTCGCTCCGCAGCCTCGACCGCATCCTGAACGACGATCCGGCGCATCCCTGCCCTTACGTATATAACCAGACGTTCCGCTGTTACAAGGGGCTCACCGTCGCCAGCCTGACGCACAATCCGCATTTTCTCGGCCTGATCGACCTCTACCGGCACCAACTCGACCGGCAGTCGCCCAACGCTTACGAACAAATCAACTTCGACCGCCTCGTTTCGTATCTACAGCACTATTCGGCGAATTAGGGGAAAGGAAGGGCTAGGTATCAGTCATACACACGCGCCAGCCCCTTTCCTCATTTCACAAACCCAGCGATGGCATCCGCGACGGCGGGGAGAATGGCGCTGTTGGGGGCGGTGTAGCTGGCGACGTTACCGGCGCGGTCGGCGGGACCAGCTTTCAGAACGTGATTCATGCCGTCAATAAGCAGCAGTTGGGCGTCGGGGCGGGCGGCTTTGAGGCGTTCGACCTCGCTCACGGGCACCTGAATGTCGTGCCGCCCCTGAATAAGCAGCACCCGTCCTTTGTAGGCCTGTAGGCTCCGGGCGGGGTCGTACCGCATCCACGAGATCAGGTATGGCTGGTTGATGGGGCTAAACAAACTGGCCAGTGGAGCTACCGGCTGCTGCACACGCAGGCCCGCCCGCAGGGAGTCGAGGTCGCGGTGGGCGAGGGCGAGGTCGTTGCCCGTCAGGCCCCCGTCGGCAACCTGCGTTTTCAGGACGTCGGCGATGTTTTGCCCCGCCCCGGCAATCGACACAAACCGATCGACGTTGGTTTGTGCCGCCGCCAGCATCCCCACCAGCGACCCTTCGGAATGCCCCGCCACGATCACCCGCGAAAACCGCTTGTCGGCCTGCAACTGCCGGATCAGGCCAACGGCGTCGCTCACCACGTAGTCGAACGACAGCCCCGGTTTGATTAGTTGCGTGGCCGCGATAAAGCTGTTGGTGCCGCTGAGTCGTTTGTCGTAGCGCAGCACCGCCACCCCCCGCCGGGCGAGGCTGTCGGCCAGTTGGCGGTACATGTTGAGGGTGAGGCCCGGCGCGTTGCCGTTGCGGTCGGTGGGGCCGCTACCCGCAATCAGCAGCACAACCGGCAGGGGCTGGGTGGCGTTGGCGGGCAGGGTGAGTGTGCCGCCCAGCGTGACACTGACGCCCGCCGGTTGGGTGATGGGGTAGCTGACGGGCTCTTCGGTCTGGGCGAGCGCGTGGCCGGCGCCGGCCATCAGCAGCAACCCCACGCACAGGCCCTGCTTAAAGAGCCGGTAGGAATACGCCACCGGGATGAGGGCGAGCACCATCGGCACCCCAACGGCCAGCCCGATCTTGAACGACAGGGGCAGGAAGAAGTTGATGACCAACGCCAGCAGCCCACCCGCTACCCAGAGCTTGCCCGCAAGGCGGTGCGTTTTGCGCCAGTTGACCTCGCTGTTGAGCGTCCAGGGCGTGCGAATGCCCACGAGGTAGTTTCTGGGTACGTTCAGCAGGACGTTGCCAATGCCCGCAAACAGCAGAAAAACCGTCGAGAGAATCAGGTTGATTACGGCGGCACCGGTTTGCTGGGTGTGGATGATGTAGAGAATGACCGAAGCCAGCCCCACCAGAAAGACGGTCATTGTGAGGCGCATCGGCCCGTAGATCGTCGGGGTGAGGTGGCCGGTGGGGTCGATGCTGGGTAACACGCGCAGCAGGCCGTAGAGCAGCGCCATCCCCACGGCCATCCCAACAGCCAGACCCTCTTTCGTCGAGTAGCCGTTGGGTTGCCCGCTCGGGCCAAAATGAGTCGCCACGTCGGCGGGGAGTTGGTTATAAATAAGAGCCAGATAGAGCAGAGGCAGGGCCGTCAGCGCGATAAAGACCCATTCGGGTCTGGGCGACGGCGTTGGTAGGTTGGTAGACGAAGACATACTGGTAAGGGATGTGTCAGGTAGGTGATGATTGATCGGGTGAAGCGGCGTCGGGCGCGGGCGGCGACGTGTTCAGCACCGATGATCCCGTAAAGCCCATCAGCCAGGCGAGCAACTCGTCGAGCACGGTGGTGTTGAGCCGATACGTAATAAACTGCCCCTGTTTGGTGGAATCGACGAGGCCCGCCTGCCGCAGCAGATCGAGGTGGTGCGAAATGCTCGGCTTGCTCATGGCGAACTGCTCCGCGATTTCGCCTGCTGTCAGATCGCCCTGCCGAAGCAGTTCCAGCATCTGCCGCCGGGTGGGGTCGTTAAGGGCTTTAAAGAGCGTATTCATTGCATACTTATATAATTAGCCACATGTCTAAATACTAATCGAAAAAGCAAGTAAGGTTGTGATGAATGGTTCAGAAGAAGGATTTGGTATGACGGAGACAGCGATTAGCGAATGGGTAGCTAACGCGAAGCTTCGTATAGCGTCCTTCGATTACAACACAAAATTCAGTAAGCCAACTATCGAGCATAACCGGGTTACCTAGTTGATAGTGAGCAATTTGCTTGTTTTTTGTCATGCCGGTTTTGTCATCCCGGGTTTTGTCATCCTGACCGGGGCGCGCAGCCGACAGGAAGGATCTTGATGTCGCCTAATTCGCTAGTAAGGAGGCTTCAAGATCCCTCCTGTCGGCTGCGCGCCCCGGTCAGGATGACAAAAGCCCAGGATGACAAAAACCCTAGGACGGCAAAAAAACAGTTACGCCTCGAAAATGACACTCATAGCTTAGGTTAGCTAGTTGGACCCGGTTACAGATAAGCGCTGAGCTGCTCGCGCAGGTACGTATTTAGCTGGGTGCGGGGTACGCCCAGGTACGTGTCGAGAGCCTGATAAAGGCTGGCATCGCTGCGGCCCGCGTTCATGACCTGCTTGAGCAGTGGGTAGCCGCCTTTCTGGTGGATCAACTGGCAGAGCAGCCCACCCAGCGCGTAGCGGTAATCGGTATATTCGTCGAGGTTACGCAGGGCAAACAGGTTGGCGAGGTTCAACTCGGGGTGCTGAGCCAGGTACGTGGCCGTGCGTTGCAGATGCCAGGCAAGCGGCTGCCCCCGACTGCCGCCCAGCCAGGTGGCTATCCCCTCGACTACCCACGGATGCTGATTGGGGAAGTGTGGATTGAGCAGCACGTGCACCACCTCGTGGGGGTAAAACTCCCCCAGTCCACTGCAAAAGACGCGGTTATCGACGGCCCGGCCGGTGGGCTTGCTGGTGCCGCTGAGCGTCGCTTCGTAATCGATCCCGCGCAGTTGGCGCAGCTCCTCGGCGGTATCGGCGAGGTAATACTCGATGGGTTGCGGCGGTACCTCAAAATCGCGGCACAATTGATCGATAAAGTCGGTCAACTGCCGGGCTTTGCGTTTGTCAAACGCGTGGTAATGCGGAAAATAGTACTGCACATGACCCACGCGCTGCCCCTGCCATAGTCTGTCGCGGTTGATGGGCAGGGCGTTGTAGAGTTGCCAACGGCCGGTGCCGTCAGCATTGCCGGGGCGGGCGTAGACGTTGGTGATGGCGACCAGGTTCGGGCTGCGGCCTTTGGGGTTATTCCCGCCAAACAGCGATTTGATCTGGTACAGCCCGTTGTAGTTGACCACGCTCAGAATCTGCACCGGATAGCCCCGGTAGAGCGTCGGCTCAAACTCGCGCTCGAGCAGATCGAACCGGCCACCAAAGGCCGCCGATGCCCTTTTTTCGGCGTCGTTCCAATACGGATTGTCGTAGAGGCTGTCGGGATGCGCGCGCAGGTACGTTGTCCAGAGAGCCACCGCCTGCCGAATGTCGGCCTGCGTGGTATCGACCAGCGGGTGCAGCGAAATGCTCGATTGGGCAACCGATTGACCTACTGCCAGCAGGCTGATGAAAAAGGCCTGTTCCCACCCGCTGCGCCGTCGCTTCATCGAACGGTGTCGCGTTTCATGGTACCCTGGCTGGAATCGGGTGGCAGGGGTGCCTTATCCATGTTGCGTTTAGGGTCGGGCACGGTGCCGTATTTGGGGCTGGGCATGGGTTTGGCGGTGCCCCGGCTGCGGCGCGTGGGCATCGTTTCGGGCTTTGGCTGCGGCTTTTTAACCATCATCGAATCCTGCGCCTGCGCCGCCGTAGCGACCAGCAGCCCAAGACCGAGTAAGAGTGCGTTGATTTTCATGGCGTTGAGTTGGGGTTGACCCGGCCCGACGGGGTTGCCGGGCGGTCTATCTAAAACGCTCAGACTGATGCGGTTGTTGCCAGAAACCGATCCAGCAGGGCAACGTACCCGGCAATACCAGCCTCGATTTCGTGGAGGAAGATGAACTCGTCGGCGGTGTGGGAACGCTCCGAATGGCCGGGGCCGCACTTGAGCGACGGCACGGGCATCAGCGCCTGATCCGACAGGGTAGGGGAGCCGTAGGTGGTGCGGCCCAATGCCAGCCCCGCCTGCACCAACGGATGCTCGACGGCAATGCCCGACGACCGCAACCGCACCGAACGGGGCGTTACCTCCGCCGTGGGTACGTTGTCGCGCACGATGGCCAGTACCTCTTCCAGCGTGTATTGCTCCGTCACGCGCACATCGACGGTGAAGGTGCAGGTGTCGGGCACCACGTTGTGCTGAGAACCCGCGTTGATGATCGTCACGGTCTGTTTCACCGGCCCTAGTAACGGCGACACCCGTGTGTACTGGTACGTCTGAAACCAGTGAATGGCGGGCAGCGCCTTGTAAATAGCGTTATCGCCTTCGTCGCGGGCGGCGTGTCCGGCCCGACCACGCACGGTGCAGTCGAGCACCAGCAGCCCTTTTTCGGCGATGGCCAGTTGCATCTGCGTTGGTTCGCCCACGATGGCCAGGTCAATCGTTGGTAGGTCGGGCCAGAGTTGTTCGATGCCCCCGCGCCCCGAAATTTCTTCCTCCGCACTCGCCGCCATCACCAGGTTATGCGACAGGTCGGCGCGGTCGTAGAAGTGCACGAAGGTTGCCAGCAGGCTCACCAGACAGCCGCCCGCATCGTTGCTGCCCAGGCCATACAGCTTGCCGTCGACCACGGTGGGGCTGAATGGGTCGCGGGTGTACGAGGCGTTGGGCTTTACCGTATCGTGGTGCGAATTGAGCAGCAGCGTCGGTTTGGCGGGATCGAACTGGCGATTCTGCGCCCACACGTTATGCCCGTTGCGCTGGTATGGAATTCCGTGCTCGGTCAGGTACGTGGCAATACGATCGGCGGTACGGCCTTCGTCCCGGCTGAGCGACGGGATGGTAATGAGGTCTTTCAGCAACGAAACGGCGTCGTCTATAAGCGCAGGCGGGAGATTCATAACCGCGAAAGTACAGGGAGAATGTATAATGTATAATGAGTGATGTATAATGTATAATGAGTGATCAATGTCTGGGTAGGGCGGCCGTTACCCAGTAGACGCCCGTGTGCCTTCCAGCTTCATCGTCATTATCCATTATCCATTATCCATTACCCATTACCCACCACCTTCGCCGTGACCAGCAACTGCCCGGTATGGCGCATGCTGTGCTCGGCGGCGTGGAAAAGCAATCCGCCCACGGTAGACGGTAGCCCGGCGCGGCCAACGGGGCGGAAATCGGGCAGGGTGGCCGGGTCGGTCTGGCACAGCGCAGCCAGGGTGCGGTCGGTTTGCTGGCTCAGGCGATCTAGCAGCGCGGCAACGGTGTCTTGTCCGGCGGTGGGGTGGCCTTCCTGTTTGAGGGCGGCAAACTGCGCGTCGGTCAGGGCTTCGTGGCGGGCGTAGGTAAGCATCCGGTCCTGCACGCCGGCGATGTGTTGCAGATGAAAGCCCACCGACGCCAGCCCGGCGGGACGTACCCAGAGGGCCGAATCGGGGAAACCGACGAGGGCGTGCCGGATGTCGTCGCGGGCCTGCAACAGCGCGTGAGCAGCGGGTTGCAGCAGGGCCGGTACCGTTTGCCCCGACCCGGCGGGGTCGGTCAGTGGGCCGCGGAGCCAGTACTCAGGTACGTTGGTTGGCTGATTCATGGTGAGTTGTGGTTTTGTATCTTCGTAACAAACGCATACTGGTATGACACTCAGTCTCGAAAACCTGCCCCAGGAGCAACTGGAAGGAATGAACGTCAAATTTGGTCTCGACCAGATGGACGATGACGCCTTCTATGATTTTTGCCGACTCAACGAGGAACTCAAGTTGGAACAAAATCCAGATGGAACTATTGTTGTTATGCCGAATACCGGCGGGAAAACCGGAAATCGGAACTTGAAAATCGCGTCAAGACTCGATCTATGGACAGAAACATACGGCGGGATTGGCTTCGACTCGTCTACGGCCTTTAAACTGCCTAACGGGGCTACGCGTTCGCCTGATGCCGCCTGGATCAGCGACGAACGCTGGGCGGCGCTGACCGAGAAACAGCGGGAAAAATTCCCGCCGCTGGCCCCCGATTTTGTGGTCGAGTTGATGTCGGCGAGTGATCAGTTGCCGAGGGCTAAGGAGAAGATGCTTGAGTACATCAATAATGGGGTTCAACTGGGGTGGCTCATCGACCCTGTCCGGCAGGAAGTGTTTATTTACCGGGCCGATGGGACCATCAGTAAACACACTGATTTTGAGCAACCCCTGACCGGCGAGATCGTGTTGCCAAGTTTTACTTTCGACCTGCGTTTATTACTGCGTTAAAGGGCCATTCGCTCAAACTTTTACCGCAAACAGGCCGTTTCCTATACATATGGAAACGCTCGAAAAAATCCGTAAGGCATACACCGAGTATGTCCTTGAAAACGGCAAACAACCCACCTCCGTCTTCCAGTTTGCAAAAAAGCTGAAAATCACCGAGAGCGAGTTTTACGACCACTACGCTTCTTTCGACGCCATCGAAGCCGACGTATGGGTGGCCCTCTTCAACGACACCCTCAAACTGCTGGACGCCGACCCTACGTACCAGACCTATTCGGTGCGGGAAAAGTTGCTGGCCTTCTACTACACCTGGGTCGAACAGCTCAAAGCGCAACGCAGCTTCGTGGTCTATAGCTACGGCAATCTGCGGGCGGGTGGCGAACTCGCTGCCGATTCGCCCCGCGCCCGGCTAGCTATGCGCGGCCGGCCATCGGCAAGCCGTCAGGTGTTGATGCCGTTCAAAGAGGCGTTTTACGACTTTGCCCGGGATTTGCTGGCCGAAGGCCGTGAAAGCCGGGAGGTTGAACCCCGCCCGTTCCTCACCGACCGGTACCCCACCGCCCTCTGGACGCAGGCGCTGTTTATCCTCGATTTCTGGGTGAAAGACGTCAGCAAAGGCTTTGAAAAAACCGATACGGCCATCGAAAAATCGGTCAACACGACCTTCGATCTGATCGGCCGCTCGCCCCTCGATACCCTCTTCGACTTCGCCAAGTTCGCGTACCAGAACCGATAAAAGAGAATGTACAATGAACGATGTATACTGTACAATGGCTACACAGCCACTTGGCAAAGTCAGTTCAGTTGTACAGCATACATCGTTCATTATACATTCCAAAGCCCTTTTGGCCTATGAAAACGCAAAACTCCGTTCCAACCAGTAAAGTCGCCCGTGCCTCGCAGTTTGTGAAGGCCGGCGTGAAAGTGGGGGGCAACTACATTAAGCATTACACCAAAAAGCTCGTTGATCCCGACTCGGTGACGCGCGAAGACCTGCACGCCGATAACGCCGCCGACATCTACGACGCGCTGAGCGAGTTGAAAGGGTCGGCGCTGAAAATGGCGCAGATGCTGAGTATGGACCGGGGGCTGCTGCCAACGGCCTACAGCGACAAATTTGCCATGTCGCAGTACTCGGCACCCCCGCTCTCGGGGCCGTTGGTGGTGAAAACGTTTCGTACTTATTTCGGGAAAGCGCCCGGTGAACTGTTTGACAAGTTCGACGCGATCTCGGTCAACGCCGCGAGCATCGGGCAGGTGCATCAGGCCTGGAAATGGGGTAAGAAGCTGGCCGTCAAGATTCAGTACCCCGGCGTGGCCGATAGCGTAACCTCCGACCTGAAGATTGCCAAACCGCTGGCCGTACGGCTGTTGAATCTCGACGAACGGCAGATCGACCGGTTTATGGGCGAGGTAGAAAGCAAGCTGATCGAAGAAACCGACTACGACCTCGAACTGCGCCGCTCGGTGGAGATTTCGGAAGCCTGCGCGCACATCGACGGGCTGGTATTTCCTAAATACTACAAGGAGCTGTCGAGCAAGCGCATCCTGACGATGGACTGGCTCGATGGGCTGCACCTGAAAGAATTTCTGGCCACGAACCCGTCGCAGGAGGCCCGCAACCGCATTGGCCAACTGCTATGGAATTTCTACGATCACCAGATCCACAACCTCCGGCAGGTGCACGCCGACCCGCATCCCGGCAACTTCCTGATGCGCCCCGACGGCACGATGGGCGTCATCGACTTCGGCTGCGTGAAGGTCATTCCCGACTATTATTACGACAACTACTTCCGGCTGATCAACCCCGATACGCTGAAAGACGAGGCCCTCACGCAGCAGATTTTTCAGAACCTGGAGTTTCTGGTGCCGCAGGATACGCCGCAGGACCGCAAGTTTTTCTCCAACCTGTTTGTGCAGATGATCGAGATGCTCGGCGCGCCCTTTGCCGTTGACCGCTTCGACTTTGGTGATGATGAGTACTTCAACAAGGTATACGCTTTCGCCGACCAACTCTCGAAGCTGGAAGAACTACGTTCGTCGAAGGTAGTGCGCGGCTCGCAGGATGGCCTCTACGTGAACCGAACCTACTACGGTCTCTACGCCATGCTGAACGAACTGAAGGCCGTAGTCGATACCAAAAAGCCCGAGTGGCTGAAACCGCAAACCGAACTGGTCGCCTAACGTACCTGGCCTGTAATGCAAACGCCCCGCTGGAATCTGTCCAGCGGGGCGTTTGCATTACAGCCGACGGCGTACCGTAATGGGCAGGCAGCCGTTACCGTCGCAGTAAAATTCGTAAGCGCCGATATCGATCCGGTCGCCCTGAAAGCGCGGCTTATCGTCCAAATCGAGTGCAGGCAGCCCAGCAACGGGATAACCGGAGTCAACGGCCGGGCTACCATATAGCAAGCGAAAATTGCTCCCAGCCGCGTTTACGAATAGACTATTTATCGGGAATTCGCTTACCCTACGGTCAGCCCATAAGGCGCACGTTTGAGACGAAGACGGAACAGGAATGCCTGTCGTGTTACTGCTAGTACTCTCGCAGATAATGCAGTTAATTATACTGGCCGTAGAGGCCAACATACCGGATGAATTAGAGTCTGCATTCCGGGCGATGGTACAATTGGTCAGGGAAACGCGGCTATCGTTTTCTGAATAAATAGCCGACCCAATTCCACCTTGTGTAGCTGAGTTACTTGTAAACAGGCAATTGGTAATGATGGGTTGGCTACTGTTGACGTTGCAAATCCCACCACCCAGGTACGAAAAATTCTCACTAAACGTGCAGTTTATCAGTGTTGGACTGCTTCGGTCATTAACCATACCACCTCCTCTGCCGAGAGGAGTAAGGGTATTGTTTTTGGTTATCAAGCAGTTAGTAAAGAGAGCATAGCTATTCACGTTGATGATGGCTCCTTTAATACCTCTAGCGTTCTCACTGGTTATGGGTTCATCGGTGGAATTACCGCCAGTGATGACCAAGTTGTCCAAGTGGGTTTCCGCTGAAGCGTTTTTCAGCATAATCAGGTGATAGCTGTTGTCCGTATTATCGCCTCTGAGGCCTATATCACCTGATAACGACGTGCTGGACGGGTGAGTCATTTGTCGACTTGTTAGCGTATTCTCTGTACTCGCGAATCCCCCGTATAGCTTTACCCCCGATGCGATACTGAAGGAGGCCGTACGATCCGTCGTGGTGGTGGGTTTATATATACCCGCCGCTACCCAGAACTGGGTTCCGGCAGCGGCCGTTGGTAATCGGCTTGCCAGCAACGTACCTGGCAGGGCATTGGTCCATGACGTACCTGAGCCGTCGCCCCGGCCCGCTTCCGTCACATAGACAATGGGTTGGGCGTTAGCCAGCAGACAAACGAAAAGAAAGCAGTTGAGCAGGAAAAAGCGCATAGCGTAAATGGTTCCATCTATATAGACGGTCAGGCCAAATCAGGTCACAAACTATGCCAGTAGAGGCCAATAAATGACCAATCGTAGGCCATTTATTGACAAAATAAAAGCAGGTACTGGTGTCATGCTCCACCTGCAACGTACCCAGTAAGGGACGGTTAGTGCGTAGGCCTACCCGAACGGTCGACGCACCCGGTGAGGGCGCGGTAGGTATGGTAGGCGGCTTTCCAGATGTGCCCTTTGTTACCCGTCTGCCGCTGCGGGTCCTTGTCGAGGCCTTCTTCGTACCAGTCGCCGTGTTGATGGTCGATCAGGTACGTTTGGGTGTAGGTCCAGAGCCGTTTGTACTTCTCGAAATAAGCCATCGGGTCGTTGGGGTACAGGTCGGCCATCAGCAGCAGCGTGTTGAGGCCCTCCGCCTGCAACCACCAATTTTTGCTCTCGTCGATGATGGTCATGCCCGACGGCCCGCCGCCCGACTTGTCTTTGAAATAGTATCCCTGATCGTAGAAGCCGCCCACCTGCTTATCCCAGCCGTTGGCCAGCGCGTGATCGACCATCCGTTTACCCACTGCCCGCGTTTTCGCATCGTTTTTTAAGCCCAGCGCGTGCGAGGCTTCGAGCATCAGATACGCCGTTTCGACATCATGCCCGAAGGACACGTGATCGATGTAGCGGTGTTTCAACACCACCGCTTCCGACGAATCCCGGAAGGAAATCGGCGTCCAGTCGGGTTGGAAAAAGAGTACCAGATTGCCTTTAGGCGAGGTAATCACGTCGCGCACCAGCTGCAACATCTCGTTGAGGCGTTGGCGCACCAGCGGGTCGGGCCAGACGGCATAGAGTTCGGTAAAGGCTTCGAGCAGGTGAATCGAACTGTTCTGATCCTTGTAACCCAAATCCGAGGTCGACGCGACCGTTGCATCGCGTTTGATGGGCGTGCCATCGCGGCGCAGGTGCTGGAAATAGCCTTTGTGCACTGGGTCGTGGCTGTGCTGTTCGAGCCAGCCAAACGACTTTTTTGCCAAAGCCAGCGCCGCCGTATCGCCCGACTGATGGTAGTAAGCACTGAGCGCATACAGCCCAAAGGCGTTGCCGTAGGCTTCCTTGTTGCCCGGCCCCTGCACCTTACCGGCCCGGTCGACGAGCGTGTAAAAACCGCCGTATTCTTTATCCCACATGACATCGCGCAGAAAGTGGAAGCCATGCCGGGCGTTGGCTTTGTAATGCGCCACCGACGGGTAGCGCTCGGCGGCTTTGGCGGTGGTCCAGGTGTGGCGGGCCTGCGTCACAATCATCTTGTCCTGCGGGCCTGTCGGCTTGAAATCGTAGGTGAACGTGCTCAGAAAACCGCCGTGGACCGTGTCGACGGCCAGCGGATACCACTTGTTGAGCATCTCCTGCCGGATGGAGCGCTCCATCTCGGTCGCAATGCGTTTGCGCTCGGCCGATATCGATTGACTGAATCCGACCTGACTCAGGCTCAGAAGACAAAGGAGTCCGCCGTTTTGCAGGAGCTGACGGAAGGAGTTGAGTAGACGCATGCTAAAGGGACGGTTACCGACGCTGTTTTACAAGCAAAGCACCAGCCCCGGCTACCCTAATTGATAACCAGCAGAAACGTAGCCGCGTGGGCAGGGTCACCACATACCCAACTGGCAGCAATTACTCGACCAGACTACGGCGCTGCACCGTAATGGGCGCCGCCAACGACGACACCGTGGTTACGTACTCAAACGCGCCCAAGCTAACGGGTTGGCCCGGCTGCCGAACGTACCCGGCCAGGTCGCTCGCCGGCAGGTCAAACGCCCGAACTGATCCTTTGAACAAGGCGGGGCTGTCGGGTCGGAGCCGGTAGTCGCCACTCGTGGCATCCACAAACAGCGGGTCGACGGCCCGGTTTCCTTCGCCGGGGAAATCACCTTCGATGATCGAGTGAGTCACCGTAGCGTCGGCCTGTTTATCGCCCAGCGTTTGTGCCTTGAAAAAAGGCGCGTCGGGGGCCAGGTTGCCCCAACTGATGCAGTTGATGAAGAACGCTTTCGTGGGCGATACCTGGTGGGCAGTGGACTGGAACTCATGGCGCGACAACCGGGCGTTCATCACCCCACCACCAACGCTGGCGCTGTTGTCGGCAAAGGTGCAGTTGATGAACGTGGGGGCCGAGGGGCGCTCGTCGGAGAGGCTCTGAATGGCCCCGCCTTCGTCGGCCCGATTGCTGGCAAACAGGCAGTTCTGAAACGTGGGGCTATTGTTGAAACAGAACACGGCGCCGCCGCCGCTGCTCGCCCCGGTGGTCGACACTACTTTGTTGCCGATGAAGGTGCAGGCCTCCAGTTTCTCCACGCCGCCACCCGTGGTGATGCCGCCGCCCGTCGCCTCGGCAACATTGCGGCTGAACGTGCACTTGCTGATGCTCAGCAGATTGTCGGGTGAGTGCTCCACGAACCGGCTCGATACGGCGCCGCCTTCCTTACCCGTGTTCTGGTCGAAGGTCGAGTTGGTGATGACCGTGTTGAACGTGCCGCCCTGGGTGCTCAGGCCAATGGCGCCGCCGTAGCCCGCTTCGTTGCCACTGAAATAGCAATCCCTGATCGTCAGCGTCGAGCGGGCGTTGGTCTCGGTGAGCAGCGACACCGCCCCCCCGACCGTCAGCCCGCGGTGAATTTTGTTGTCGATAAACCGGCAGCGCGACAGTTGAACGGTCGACAGGCTCAGCGTAGCTTCAATGCTCAGCCCGGCCCCGCCGAAGTTGCCATCGTCGTAGGATTGGATGCGACCGTCGCGGATCGTCAGGTTGTCGAGCAGAATTGGTTGCTGGTTGTCGATGATCTGCACAACGTGGAAGCTATTGTCGGTACTGCTGGTCTCGTCGCCGATGTTGCCCGACAAAATCGTTTCATGGGTGCCAGGAACGCGCCCGCTCAGCGTGGTTTCTGTCCCCGCAAAACCGCCATAAAGCTGCACGCCTGAGGCCAGGATGAACGAGGCATTGCGGTCGTTGGTGACGGTGGGGTGGTAGGTGCCTTCAGCCAGCCAGAATTGGGTGCCGGGCCGCGCGTTGATAAGGGTGCTGGTGAGACGTAGGCCCGATAGCGCGTTTTTCCAGGATGTACCCGACTCGTCGCCGCTCCCAAACGGGGTTACGTAAACAACAGGCGGTGGTGGGCTCGCCGGCGCAACGAGCAGGTAACAGAGCAACAAAAGGTAACGCATGAGGTAGGCTGTGGGATAAAGCTGGATAAAACAGGTACACCGGCCATTTGCTACGTACAGGCAATAATATGATACTATTTGTTATCCGCTACTGCCAGTGAGCAAAATAGGTGTTGTCGCCTGCTGGGTCAGGTCCAGCCTTTTATGGATGAATGGAAGATCGTACTCGGCACATGGAAACAAGACGTCACCTGCGGTTCCTGAAACCGGTCTGGCAAGCGACCATACTGCGTGGGGAAGATGTTGCGCGTTCATCCTGTAGTGCCTGCTGGAATCATGCCAACCTACGCGCCTGATTGACACCATACCGAGGCCCTACGTTATCTTGACGCGAAGCGCAGAAGCGAGTCACAAACGAGGAGTCAAGTCATATGAACTTTTCTCCTTTAGCCTTTTTTCGGTGCCCCCTGGCGCCAATCCTCCACTGGATTATCGTTATTTTACAGCCTGACCGCTCAACTTACTGACTGGTCTACCAACCTGTGAAGCCCCGTTTCGACGATATTTTTATGGAATTGGCCGTGAATCTGGCCAAACGCTCGCACTGCATCAAAGCGCAGGTAGGGGCCGTATTGACCAAAGACACGCGCATTATCTCGATTGGCTACAATGGTCCCCCGGCCGGCACGCACAACTGCGACGAGGAATTCCCCGACGTGGGTTGCCCCCGCGACTCGAAAGGGTCGTGCTCGCTGGCCCTTCATGCCGAGCAAAACGCTATTCTGTACGCCGTAAAAAACGGCTCTACCATCGACGGCGCTACCCTCTACGTGACGCTATCGCCCTGCATTGCCTGCGCCCGGATCATTTACAGCATGAAAATTGACCGGGTTATTTACTTTCATTCCTACGCCGAATACAAAGGCATTCCGTCAGACGAAGGCGTTGATTTTCTGCGGAAATTCGGGGTGAACGTCGAGCGGTATACGCCTACGGAAGGCTTCCTGGTGCAGGATCAGCCCCCCTTGTCGGCGGCGCTGACCAACGTACCCAGCCCGTCCGCCTTATGAACCTGCTGGCCCACGCCTGGCTTTCCGACCGCAACGACGCCTGGCTGATCGGGAACTTCATCGGCGATTTCATCAAGGGCGATCCGGCCCACCCGCGGCACGGGCTGCTGCCGGCCGAGGTCAACGGCGTCCGGATTCACCGTGCCATCGACTCCTTCACCGATACCCACCCCGACGTGGCGGCGGTGCGCGAGCTGCTGCATCCACGCTGCCATAAATACGCCGGTGTGGCCGTCGACGTGTTCTTCGACCATTTTCTGGCGACCCAGTTCCGTGAGGTGACCGGCGACGACCTGACCGAGTTCACGACCTGGTTTTACCACAGCCTACGTACCCACGCCGACCGCCTGCCGACCGGCGCGGCCCGCATGGCACACTACCTGATGGAACAGGACTGGGTACGTAGCTACCAGACCACGCAGGGCATCGACCGTGCCCTCAGCGGCCTCGCCCGACGTACCCAGTACCCGTCGGGCCTCGACACGGCCGTTGAGGACCTCATCGCCCATTACGACCAGATCAACACCCATTTTCATCGTTTCTGGCCCCAATTGGTGGCTCATATAGCGCTTACCATCAGCATACAACCATGAAATCGCTTTTGCTTCGTTATGCCGTTTCTGTTCATTACTGCTTATTGGGGGCTGCGGCCAGTTATGGTCAGACAACGCCGCCCCGTACGATGTCGGTAGAGAAAGGAGTCGCCCAGGCCTTGGCGCAGGCGAGGCGGCAAACCATCAGCCAGTTGGCCTACGCGTTGCGGTTTGAACTACCCGCCCAGAAAAATCAGCCGATTCCGGCGAGCGAAACCATCCGGTTTACGTGGAAAAAATCGACGGCGCCCCTACAACTGGATTTCAAAGAACAGCCCGATCACCTGCAACGCATCACGGTCAACGGCAAACCCATTCCGATCGTGTTTCGCGACGAGCACATCCTGATCGAACCAACGTACCTGCGGGCGGGTGCCAACACGGTGGCCATCCAGTTTACGGCGGGCGATCTCTCGCTGAACCGCAACGACGATTACCTCTACACGCTGCTCGTGCCCGACCGCGCCCGCACGGTGTTTCCCTGCTTCGATCAGCCCGATTTGAAAGCATCGTTCCAACTCACGCTGACGCTTCCCCGCCCCTGGCAGGCGATGACCAACGGCGCCCTGCGCGACTCAGTCGTAGCGGGCGACCGGAAAACGATGACGTTCCGGCCGTCGGAAGCCATCAGCACGTACCTGTTTGCGTTTGTGGCGGGGCGTTTCACGGTGGTGACCGACAAACCCGGCAACCGCCCGATGACGCTCTTTCACCGCGAAACCGACACCACCAAAATCCGGCTGAGTGTGCCGTTCCTGTTCACGTTGCACGCCGATGCGTTGCGGTTTCTGGAGGCCTATACCGCGCGGCCGTACCCGTTCCACAAGTTTGATTTTGCCGCCATCCCTGACTTCCAGTATGGTGGAATGGAACATGCCGGGGCCATCGACTACAAGCTATCGAGCCTGTTTCTCGACAACGGCGCCACCCGCGATCAGCAGATGGCGCGGGCCACACTCATCGCCCACGAAACGGCGCACATGTGGTTTGGCGATCTGGTCACGATGCGGTGGTTCGACGATGTGTGGCTGAAAGAGGTCTTTGCCAATTTTATGGCCGATAAGATCGTGGAAACGGCCATGCCGGGGTCGAACTACGACCTGCAATTTGTGGTCGATCACCTGCCCGCTGCCTACGCCGTCGACCGTACGGAAGGCGCTAACCCCATTGGGCAACCGCTGGCCAATTTGCAGGAGGCCGGGTCGCTCTACGGCGGCATCATCTACCACAAAGCCCCGATCATGATGCGGCAGTTGGAGCGGATTATGGGTAAAACCGCCCTGCGCGATGGCCTGCGCGACTACCTGAAGACCTACGCCTTCGGCAACGCCACCTGGGCCGACCTCATCGCCATTTTGGACGCCCGAACGCCCGTCGATCTGCAAGCCTGGAACCACATCTGGGTCCGCGAAACGGGTCGGCCTAAGGTGACGTATCAACTCGATCAGCAGGATGGTAAAATCAGTCGCTTTGTGCTCCGGCAATCGGGGGAAGACGGCTCGCCGCGGCAGTGGCCGCAGGGGTTCGAAGTCGCCCTTGTGTACCCCGATCACGTCGAGGAATTGAGCGTGACCCTGAACGGGGCGGAAGCCAGCCTGCCCGAGGCTGTTGGTAAAGCAGCGCCCGCTTTCGTGCTGCTCAATTCGTCGGGGCAGGGCTACGGGCTGTTTCAGGTCGATACGGCCATGCTGCGCCGCCTGCCCACGCTGAAAAACCCGGTGATGCGGGCGTCAGCTTACATTAATCTCTACGAAAATATGCTGGCGGGGCAGGTCATCAGCCCGGCGCAACTGGCCGAACTGGAACAGGCGCTGCTGACGACCGAAACCGAAGAACTGAACCTGCGCCTGCTAACGGGCCACCTTGGCAACCTTGTCTGGAGCTTCACCCGCCCCGAAGGACGACTGGCGCTGGCGACGTCGGTGGAACAAAGGGCCTGGCAGGCGATGGAGGCGCAACGCACTCCCGGCATGCGCAAGTTGCTGTTTCGGCTCTACCAGCGCGTGGCACTCAGTAAACCCGCGCAGGACCGGCTCTATGCCATCTGGCGCGACCAGAAAGCCCCGGCGGGTGTTACCCTCACCGAAGACGACTACACGGCGCTAGCCCTCGCACTGGCCGTGCGCGACTACCCCGCCGATGGCCTGCTGGCCCAGCAACTGGCGCGGATCAAAAACCCGGATCGCCGCAAGCGGCTGCAATTCATGCTGCCCGCCTTATCCGGTAACGTAGCCGACAGGGATGCGTTTTTTGCGTCGCTGGCCAGTGCCACCAACCGCGAGCACGAAGCCTGGGTGACCGAGGCGTTGGGCTACCTGCACCACCCCCTGCGCGCCGCCACGTCGGCCCGGTACCTGCCCCAAAGCCTGGCTCTATTGGAAGAGATTCAACGCACAGGCGACATCTTCTTCCCGGCCTCGTGGCTGCAATCGACGTTGGGCGCTTACCAGACCCCCGAAACGGCCCAACTCATACGCCGGTTTCTGGCTGAACGCCCCACCTATAATACCCGGTTGCGCGAGAAACTGCTGCAAGCCGCCGACACCCCCTTCCGAGCCAGTAAGCTACTGTACTGACTGCTTTTGTCATCCCGACGATAGGAGGGATATTAATGTACCACAACGCTCAAACAAGGGAACCTCAATATCCCTCCTATCGTCGGGATGACAAAAGCAGCCAGATGTCAAAAACGCTATCATCAACCCGTTACCCTCAAACCAAACCTATGTACGCACGCTACCTCACCTTGCTGGCTGGCCTGTTCCTCACGCTGAACGGGTTTGCGCAATGGCAACCCCAATCGGTTGGCACCACGGCTCACTTTCGGTCCATCAGTGTACCCAGCGCCACGGTGGCCTGGATCGGCGGTACCAAAGGCACCTTCGTCCGAACGATCGATGGGGGACGTACCTGGCAGGCCGGCAACGTACCCAACGCCGACGCCTGTGATTTCCGGGATGTGAAAGCCTTCGACGGCCAGACCGCCTTCCTGATGAGCGCCGGACCCGCCGAAAAGGGTCAGGCCCGCATCTACAAAACCACCGACGGCGGCCAGACCTGGACCATCCAGTACCAGACCGAGCAGCCGGGCGTCTTTTTCGACAGCATGGATTTCTGGGATCGGCAGCACGGCATGGCCGTGAGCGACCCCGTGGAAGGCCGGTGGTTTATCGTCAAAACCGACGATGGAGGACGTACCTGGCAGCGTATACCCGCTGCTGCTTTACCGCCCATGGAACCCAACGAAGCCGCTTTTGCGGCCAGTGGTACCAACCTCATCGTGCAGGGTAGCCAGCACGTCTGGCTCGTGTCGGGTGGAGGACCGGCCGGGCGCGTGTTCCGGTCGACCGATCGAGGACGTACCTGGGCCGTCAGTACCACGCCCATTCCCGGCGGCGAGATGACGGGCCCGGTTGGGATGCAGTTTCAGAACAAAGACGTGGGGATGATTGTCGGCGGCACCTTCAAACCGCAAACCGAACAGCCCCAGCCCAACGCCGCCATCACCCGCGACGGCGGACGTACCTGGCAGCCAGTCACGCAACTCGACCCGGCGGGGCTCAAAGAATCCGTGGCTTTCCTGCCCGGCAACCGCATTTTGGTGGTTGGCTCGTCGGGAACGACGCTGTCGGCCGATGGAGGACGTACCTGGCAGAAACTCGACACCGAACCTTATTATTCGGTAGCCTGCGTGGGGAATACCTGCTACGTCGTCGGCGCCAAAGGGCGCGTTGCCAAGCGGGTGTTCAAGTAACGCCCGGCTCCTGCCGGGGACACCTAGGTGGGGCGTTACGGCAGGGGCGTTACCAGCAGGTTTTTCTGCTCGATGCGCGACAATTCGGTGAGTTTACCGGCGGCGTATTGCTGGTCGTAATGTTCGACCGAGCTGGTACCGTTCTTAGCACCCTGGTAGTTGATGTAATCCTGAAACCGGATACCCCCGACCACAACCGGGTTGATGGCTTTGCGGAACCGCGCCCCGCCTTCGCTGTAGGCTAGGTAATCCATCGTGTGGGTCTTCTGGTTGAACCAGTAATAAAAGGTGTCGCCGTGGTCTTTGCCGCCACCCTCGGCCCGGAAACGAACCCGAACTTTGTCGTAACGCTGCCCGTCGACGGTGCTTTCGCCCACGTGTTCGGCGATCACCGCCGGGTCGCGGAGCTTAAACGGCAGCAGCACGAAATAGGCCACCGAGTTGACCGCCCGGCTGTAGCGCCCGTATTCTGTCGTGTCCAGAATCTGTAGGCGGCCGTTCAGCGTGCGCCGGAACGACTCGTTGGTCAGTACCTCGCGCACCGTCGTGCCGGTCGAGTCGCGGTGGGTCCGTTCGTAGTGGAAATGCCCTTTCTGGTGCGCCAGTACCAAATGATAATTCCGGAAGTTGAAAGCGATCTGTTTGTTTTGCCAGGCATCGCCGCCGTGGGCCTTGATGGCCTGCTCGATGAGGCTCTGGGCTTTATCGTCGGATTGTTGGCAGGTGATCAGCAGAAACAGGGCCGGAAACAGGAGCAGTAGCGCGCGCGACATACAGGCAACGGGTGAAGGGTCTGCCGTACCAACACGGGGCCACGGCGCATTTGTTCGGGCCGGACGCGGCATTGGGTCGAAAATTGGTTACGCCGAAAACGGCAGCGGCCCGACCGCGAAGCCCGACTGCGTATCTTTGCAGCCCGGTGCCCGGTTGGTGCACCAGCTGTTAGCCGTTACTGCCTTGAGTGCCACCGTCGACACCGTTCTGAAAGACATTCGCAATAAGCGCATTGCCCCCGTTTACCTCATCCACGGCGACGAGCCGTATTACCTCGACCGCATCGCCGACGAACTGGAGAAGGTGGTTGTGCCGGTTGCCGAACGGGGCTTCAATCAGTTTGTGCTGTTTGGAAAGGATGCCGACGTGGGGGCCGTGCTTAACAACGCGCGCCGGTATCCGTTCATGGCCGAGCGGCAACTGGTGGTGGTAAAGGAGGCACAGCAACTGGCGGGCATCAAGGAAAAACCGGGGCAGCAACTGCTCGAAAGCTACGCCATGGAGCCGCTGGGCAGCACCGTACTGGCCATCTTCCACAATGAACCGCTCGACGAGCGAAAGGCCTGGGTAAAAGCTTTTGCCAATAAAGGCGTACTGTTGAATGCCAAGAAGTTATACGATAATAAGCTTGTCGATTGGGTGGGCGACTATTGCCGGGGGCGCGGAGCCAAAATCAGCCCGAAAGCCTGCCAATTGCTGGTCGACGCCATCGGGAACGACCTCAAACGCATGGCCGGCGAGGTCGACAAAATCCTGCTGAATCTGCGCGTCGATGAGGAGATTTCGGCCACGACCGTCGAGCGGCTGGTGGGCATCAGTAAGGAGTATAACGTGTTTGAACTCCAAAAGGCCCTCACCCAGCGCGACGTAGTCAAGGCCAACCGTATTGTCGATTATTTCGGCAAAAACGCCAAAGACAACCCCGCCGTGGTGATCCTGGCGCAGTTGTACCAGTATTTCAGCCGGGTGCTGCTGGTGCAGGCTAGCAAAGACCAGAGTGAGCGTGGGCTGGCAGCCGTGCTGGGCGTAAACCCCTTCTTCGTGAAGGATTACTTGGCCGCCGCCCGAACGTACCCACTGGTGAAAGTGGCCGACATCATCCACGCCATTCGCCGCGCCGACGCCCAGAGCAAAGGCATCGACGCAGCCACGATGACCGAAGCCGATATCCTGAAAGAGCTGGTCTTCGCCATCCTGCACTGACGGCTCCTGGAACGTACCCAGAACGGGTCAATTGGTAAAACAGGCGTCGCCTTTTTCGCCCATGTAGGCGCCCCAACGAACCGTTTTGGCGGGTAACCCACTCAGCGAGCGGCGTGCAAAATAGGTGACGGGCGCTGGCAGCGGGCGCATGACATCCACACCGGGGTAGTTGACCGACGTGGCGCCCAAAGACCCATACAGTACGTCGACCGAGCCGTCGTTGTCAAGGTCGCCGATGTAGGGCGTGATGGCGAAATTGGCACCGGGCAGGGCGTCGCTGATGCGCGATTGGCTGTTATTTCTAAAATCAAACCCGATCAGCTTGCTTTCTACCTTCGACCGCGGTCCGTGCGGGTCGTCGTCTTCGTTCACATTAAGGACCACGTCGTCAAAACCATCGTCGTTCATATCGAGCGTAAGCGGCGAGCCGTAGGAGAACCCCATCGTAGCGTATTCATGTACCGGCCGGCCCGTAGCCCCATCGAGCAGAAACTGGATGCCCCGCCCATAAACCGGGTACGTACCCACGGCGTAGGAGACGAAGAAATCCGGGATGGAATCGTTGCCAGTAAAATACCCGACGGCGGGCATGCTGTAGGTTTCGGCGCCCGGCGCCGAAAAGGTCCAAAGTACGCGGTCGGTCTTGCCATCGATGGCCAGAGTACGCGCCGCCACCGTTGTGACGAGGTAATCGGGCGTGCCATCGCGGTTCAGGTCACACACCAGCGGGGGCGCTACTATCCCTTTTTTCGCTTCTGTCACCAGCAGTTTGGCGTTGGCGAGGTTGTCGTGGAAGAGGTCTCCTAGTGTGGCTTTATACAGGCAGCCACCAATGGCTTCGCCGCCCGTACCAAACAAAACCAGCCACTGGGCCGGGTCGCTACCCCGTTTACTGATCACGGGCGAGCAGTAGGTTTCTTTGCCGTCGGGCACGCGGGCCTGATGCAGAATGTGGCCCGTACGGGTGCTCAGCAGCAGCAGGCGACCAACGGGCCGGGGCGATTTGGTGTCCATGATGGTGGCGTCGCCGCCGTTGGCAATCAGTAGGTCGTCGAGGCCATCGGCGTCCTGGTCGGGGATGAGCTGCCCATTGGTGAAATTGAACCACCCAGCCCGTTTGTGAGCCATGCTGTCGGTAGCCGTAAAAAATTCCCAGATCAGGTGGCCCGTTTTGCCGTCAATGGCCTGTAACTCCGCCGAGCGGCCCCCAATAATGACGTCGGGCGTCTGATCGCGGTTGATGTCGAGAAACGTGGCCGAACCAAATACCTGATTGCGGCCCGGCGTGTGCCAGAGCAGGTGCCCATCCTGTCCGTCGAAGGCGAGTACCGCCGAGTCGGAGTGCGCCCATTCGGGGCCACCGCCCCCCAGAATGATATCGTTGACGCCGTCGCCCGTCAGATCTGCGACCCGCGGCGACGACGTTGCCTGGACGCCGGGCAGGGTAATCAGCCAGTCCTTTTTCTTTGTTGTACAACCAATTAACTGAAATAGTGTCGCTAAACTACATAGGGTATATATACTTAAAATGTATCGAAAATTTGTAGAATTGCTCATCATAACGCGACACTTTACTTGATAATGATCAAATATAGTGACTGGCTACGGCCAGCGGGGCGCGTATAGGGATGCAGCGTGCGGTAAAAAGTTAACTGGTTGAGTATGCGGATGCTTCGGATAGTAGCAATGCGCTAGTTGTCAGGCAATTAGAGGTGTAATGACCCAGGCGCTGGTAGACGCTGCTCACCCCGTTTCTCTGCACCATCGACCCGGACTGGGTACGTTGCCTGCCCGATCGAGGCCACGATTGTGTTAGGTAGTCTGCCGATTCCGGGCGTTGAGCTGATTGATATACTGCGCCAACTCAGGTATGGTCAGCACGGCATCGACGGCTACGCGCTCAATGGCCTGTTGAGGCATGTAGCCGACCTGCGCCGTATCGGGGTGTTGAACGAGCGCCAGGCCACCCGCCCGCTTGATGGCGTCGAGGCCCTCGGTGCCGTCGGCGTTAGCCCCCGACAGCAATACGCCCACCACCGCCGAACCGTAGACATCGGCCAGCGACTCGAAGGTGACGTCGATGGCGGGGCGGCTGTAGTGCACTTTTTCTGAATCGTCGAGCGAGAAGCTGCCGTCGCGTTCCAGCAGCAGGTGGTAGTCGGCAGGGGCGAGGTAGATGTGGCCCGGCAACAGTTCGGTCTTTTCGTCGGCCTCCTGAACGGGCAACTTCGTTCGGAGTGCCAGCAAGTCGGCGAGGGTGGAGTCGGCGGTGTTTTTGCGGTGCACTACCACCACGATGCCGACCGACAGGGGCAGTTGCAGGGCGGGCAGGAGCTGAAGCAGCACGTCGATGCTCCCCGTTGACCCCCCAATCACAACGACCCGATAGCCCGTTTTTCCTGTACGTTCCATCACCCCACTTTCCGCCATAGTTTATCACTACCCACTTGCTTGTACTTGGGCTGAATGCTCGAAAAACGGAGCGTTTCTTTGGCCCCCAACGCCAGGTAGCCGAGTGTGCTCAGGCTGTCGTCGAAAAGCGTCAGGACCCGTTGTTGCAGGTCTTTGTCGAAGTAAATCAGCACGTTGCGGCACAGGATGAGGTCAAACTCGTTGAACGAGCCGTCAGACACCAGGTTATGGGTTGAATAGACCATGCGGGTGGCCAGTTCCTCATCAAATTTGGCGTGTCCATAGTGCGCCGTGTAATAGGTCGAGAAGTCCCGATTGCCACCCGACAGGTGGTAATTTTCGGAATACTGTTTCATGCTCGACAACGCAAAAATGCCTTTGCTCGCCACGGTCAGCACGTCGGGGTTCAGGTCCGTGGCGTAGAGCAGCGCCTTGTGCAGCAACCCGGCTTCGCGGAGCAGAATGGCCATCGAGAACACCTCCTCACCGGTTGAGCAGCCCGCGTGCCAGATCCGGATGAACGGTTTGGCCGCCAGGGTAGGCAGCACGTCGGTGCGCAGGCTTTTGTAGAATGACGGGTCGCGAAACATCTCGGTGACGTTCACCGTCAGTTCGGCCACGAAGCGCTTCAAGTAATCGGCGTCGGAACGGACCCGGTAGCGCAGTTCGGCAAAACTGGGAAATTTGTCGAGCAGCCACAGCCGGTTGATCCGCCGTTTTAGCGAAGCCCGCGTGTAGCGCGTAAAATCATAGCCCGACAGGTCCATGACGTCCGTTAGCAGTACATCAACTTGCTCTTCCTCAATCATAAAGCTGGTTAACTACGTGGTAACAAACTCAACAACCGATCCACGTCAATCGGCTTGGCGACGTAATCGGTAGCACCCGCCTGCAGGCATTTTTCGCGGTCGCCCACCATCGCCTGTGCCGTCACGGCAATGATCGGCAGCTGGCGGCGGCTGTCGATGTTTTTGATACGGGGAATGGCTTCGTAGCCGTCCATGTCGGGCATCATCATGTCGATCAGGATGGCGTCAACCACTTCATCGGTCTGAAGCAGATGCAGGGCATCCTGGGCATTCAGGCACGAGAGGCAATCGAACCCTTTGGCCCGCAGCGTGGCGGTCAGGGCAAAAATATTCCGCGCATCATCGTCGATAATCAAGACTCGTTTCCTGGTCATATGGTTTGCGAAGCCGATGGCTCGGCGTTAAGACCGGTCGTACAGCCAGACGCGCAGTAACGATACGAGCTGGTCAATGTCGACGGGTTTGGTGATATAGTCAGACGCACCGGCTTCGATGCATTTTTCGCGGTCGCCCATCATGGCTTTGGCCGTTACGGCAATGATGGGCAGATTTTTCCACTGGTACTGCTCCCGAATGGTGCGGGCCGTTTCGTAGCCGTCCATTTGGGGCATCATCATGTCGAGCAGCACAATGCCGATGCCCGGATTTTCGCGAAGTTTCTGCAGGGCTTCCTTGCCGTCCAACGCCGGAATCACGGTCATGTTGTACTGCTCCAGGGCCTTCGAGAGTGAGAAGATGTTCCGCACGTCGTCGTCGGCCACCAGCACCGTTTTGCCGTTGAGCACCTGGGTAAGGGCCCCCAGTTTTTTGGTGGGGCCGTTGTTACTGGCCTGCTTGTTTTCTTCCACCAGGTGCAGAAACAGCGACACCTCGTCGAGCATCCGCTGGTAGGAGTGGGCCGTTTTGACGATGATCGAGTCGGCGTACTGCTTGATCTTCAACTCTTCGGTCATCGACAGGCTCTTGCCCGTGAAAATGATGATGGGCAGGTTTTCGAGGCCGGGGTTCTTCTTGGCGACTTCGAGGGTTTCGTAGGCCTTGTGGTCGGGAATGCCCATGTCGAGAATCACGCAGTCGACCTCGTTGCGTTTCAGCGCGTCGACTCCTTCGTTGATGTTGCTCTTCAGCTCCGAATTGATGTTGAAGGTCTCCAGGAAGTACGCAAGGGCTTTGGCGTGCTTGGGGTTGTCTTCGATGATGAGCACCTTTTTGGGGTCGCGGTTGAGCACATACTCGATCTTCTTGAACACCTCCTGCAACTGCTCGAAGGCCATCGGTTTATCCACGAAATCGATGGCGCCCTTCAGCCGACTTTCGGTTTTCAGCTTGTGCGACGACATGATGTGCACCGGAATGGGCCGGGTACGTGGGTCGGCCTTCAGGGCGTCCATGACCTCCCAGCCGCTCATGATGGGGAGCTGAATATCGAGCAGAATGCCCAGGGGTTTGTATTGCGCCGCCAGCTTCAGACCCTCGTCGCCCCGCACCGACACCAGCCCTTTGTAGCCTTTGCGGCGGGCGTAGTCGAGCAGCGATTTGGCGAAATTGGTGTCGTCTTCGATGATCAGGATAACCTTGTCGCCCTCGGCAATGGTAGCCCGGTCGTCGGGGATGGCCTCCGGGATGGTCGGGCTGATGTACCGCTTGTCGGACGGGGCCGGTATGGCCTCGACTGCGGGGGGCGGCGGTGTGGCCGGTGCCGGGAAGGCGGGCTGAACCGGCGGAGCGGGTGGCGCCACGGTGACGTCGTCGGTGAGGGGCAGGCGCAGGGTAAACTCGCTGCCTTCGCCCACGGTGCTTTTGAGTGTGAGGTCGCCGCCGAGTAGTTTAGCCAGTTCGCGGCTGATCGACAGCCCCAGTCCCGTGCCGCCGTATTTCCGTTTGGTGGAGCCGTCGGCCTGCTGAAAGGCTTCAAACACCAGGGGTTGCTTCTCGAGCGGAATGCCGATGCCCGTATCCGATACGCTGAAACAGAGTACGCCCGCATCGGGTGCCTGCCGACTGATCGACAGCCCGATACGCCCCGCCGACGTGAACTTAAGCGCATTCGAGAGCAGGTTTTTCAGGATCTGCCCCAGCCGCATCCGGTCGGTTTCGATCAGGCTGGGTACGTCGGGGGCCACGGTGATCGCGAAGTCGAGCCCCTTTTCTTTGGCCAGCAGCCCAAACAGCGCCTGTAGTTCGTCGGTGATGTCGGCCACGGCCACGTCCTGGAATTCGAGCTTCATCTGCCCGGCTTCAATTTTCGACAAATCCAGGATTTCGTCGATGAGCCCCAGCAAGCCATTACCCGACCCCTGAATGACCTTGGCGTACTCAATCTGATCGTCGGTCAGGTTTTCTTCGTTGTTTTCGGCCAGCAGGCGGCTCAGCAGCAGTATGGAGTTGAGCGGCGTGCGCAGCTCGTGCGACATATTGGCCAGGAACTCCGACTTGTAGCGGGTTGCCAGCTCCAGTTCGTCGGCCTTTTTCTGGATGTCGTTGTTGCGTTCTTCCAGCAGTAGCCCCCGCTCTTCGAGTTCGGTGTTGGTCTGCTGCAATTCTTCCTGCTGAACGCGCAGTTCTTCTTCCGACGCCTGGAGTTTCTGGGCCTGCATTTCCAGTTCGGCGTTGAGGTTCTCCATCTCCGAGTGCTGCATCTGCAATTCTTCGGCCTGGGTCTGAGTCTCTTCCAGCAAACTCTGGAGCCGGATAAAATCGAGCGTGGCGTTGACGCCGATGGCCATCATCTCGCTGTTCTGTTCCAGAAAATGAACCTCCTGCTCGGTGGGCTCGCGCAACAGACCCAGCTCCACCGCACCCACGCAGGTGCCGTCGTAAACGAGCGGCGTGATGACCACGGTGCTCGGCGCGCTGCTGCCCAGCGACGAATTGATCGGGCTGTAGTCGGCGGGCAGTCCCGACACGACCGTCGTTTTTTGGGTGGCGATCGCCTGACCGACCAGCCCCACCCCGGCTTCTACGGTTGCGGGTGGCTGCTGCGCCGCATAGCTGCCCGCCAGTTTGAAGGTGCCGTCGGTATCGGTCAGGTACAACGTACCCAGCGGGGCCTTCAGGTAGCTGGCAATGGCGTCGATGAGGCGGGCGCCCAGCTGATCGAGTCCCTTTTCGCCCCGAATGGCTTCACCCAGCCTGACCACGCCCTGTTGCAGCCAGTTTTTGGTTTTCAGGTCGGTAAACGTCTGTTCGAGCGAGGCGGCCATTCCGTTGAGGGCTTTGGCAATCCGGCCCAGTTCGTCGTCCTGCTCGTCGGTGCTGCGCACGTCGTAGTGGCCGTCGGCAATCTGGCGGGTAATGCCTTCCATCACCGTAATGCGGTGGTTGGTGCGGCGGTACTCGGCTTCGGCCGCCAACTGTTGCGCCAGCCGGACGTCCATGTCCCGTTTGATGCGCACGTAGGCAAAGAGGGTAATCAGGATAGAGATAATCGCCGTCAGAACGAGCAGGTAAGGCGTAAACAGAATGTACGTCTGCTGTTGCTCGGTCCGGCGTTTAAGCAGCGTTTGCTCCTCAGTTTTCATCCGGTTGATCTTCAGCCGCAGGTCGTCCATGATCTGCTTGCCCCGCATCATCTCTTTGTTCCGGTTCAGGGTATCCCGGCCGAAGTACGGATTGCGTTCCGTCAGCTCGATCGTGCGCCGCATCTGGGCGAATTTGGCATCATAGAGGGCCTTTATGTCGGTGAGGGCCTGCTGCTGCACGTCGTTGTCGCGGGTCAGGGCGCGCAGCTCTTCGTAGCTGTTCTGCACCTTCTCGTAGCTGCCGGTATAGGGTTGCAGGAAGTTGCGGTTGAGCGTCACGAGGTAGCCCCGCTGCCCCGTTTCCGCATCTTTCATGTACGAAATGATGTTCTCCGATTCGAGCAGTACCTGATTGGTATGGTTGACCAGCTGCGAGTTGTCGATCAGCTGTCGAATGCTGTAAAACGAGGCCCCCAGGCTGATCAGCAGCAGCAGGGTGGAGAGGGAAAAAACAACCTGAAGTTGTCGGATAACCGAGTTGGCTAATTGCGGCATAAAAAAGAGGAGAAAAGGGCTAGGTACTGCTACCGGCCGACATGGGTAACGGCTGACTGACGGGCAGGACTACAATAAAGCTGGCCCCCTCACCCGCGCGGCTGCGGGCCGAGATCAGCCCGTTGTGTTTGTCGATATTCTTTTTGGCAATGGCCAGCCCGATGCCCGTGCCTTCGTAGCTGCTCTGGTTGTGCAACCGCTTGAAAATGATGAAGATCTGATCCGCAAACTTCTGATCGAACCCAATGCCGTTGTCCTGCACGACGAGGCGACAGAACGGCCCGTCGGGTGTGGGCTGCCCGTCGATCGCCTTGGTAGCAATGCGCTCGGCGGAGATATTGATGTGGGGCGGCACCCCCGGCCGGGCAAATTTGAGGGCGTTGCCCAGCAGATTCTGAAGCACCTGCCGAATGCGGGTCGGAATGCTGTCGATGACCGGCAGCGACCCCACCGACACGGTAGCTCCTTTGCGGGTGATCACGTCGTCGTAGTCGGCCAGCAGCTCATCAACGACCACGTTGAGGTCAGTGGGGTGGAACGGCTCGGGTACCGACAGCTGCGCATAGGCCAGCAGGTCGTTGATCAGGTTCGTCATCCGCGCCGACGACCGGATCGACCGGTCGAGGTAGGTGATCGCCTCGGGGTTGTCTTTCAGGTAAATGGCCTTGATGGTGTCGTTGAGCAGCTGAATTTTGCGCAGCGGCTCTTTCAAATCGTGCGACACCACCCAGGTAAATTGCTGCAACTCGTGGTTGGTGCGTTCCAGCTCCCCGTTTTTCAGCCGCAGTTCGTGGGTACGTAGGGCGACTTCCTGCTCCAGCAGCTCGGCGGTTTGTTTCTGCGCGTGGATGTCGGTAAACGTACCGATCCAGCGCGTTACCGCCTCGGCCTGCCGGATGGGCAGCACCCGCAGCAGGTGGTATTGAAACGTACCCGTGTCCCGGTTTTTCAGCCGCACCTCCCGCACCAGCTCCGTGCCGTTGGCCAGCGCCGTTTCCCAGTGGTGCCAGGGATCATCGTCGGGATGAGTCTCCGGAAAGGCCGTGGCCGTGGTTGCGTACCGAAACCAGTGCTCGTTGACGTATTCGAGCTGCCCGCTCGCGGTGGTGGTAAAGGCGATCTGCGGCAGCGAGGCCAGCAACGTCTGTAACTGAGCTACCTGCGCCGCCAGCGCCTGCTGCGCCTGTTTGCGCACCGCTACTTCGGCCCGCAGCGACTCCTGCGTAGCCCGGAGTTCCTGCTGCTGTTCGTAGAGCTTCTGGAGCGTTTTTACTTTCAGCACCAGAATATCCGGGTCGAACGGCTTGGTCAGGTAATCGACGCCCCCGGCCGTATATCCCCTGGTGATGAATCGTTTCTCTGTATTGACCGCCGACAAAAAGATGATGGACGTATCGCGCGTTTTGCTGAAACCGGCAATGGCATTGGCCACCTCGAAGCCGTCCATGTCGGGCATCTGCACGTCCAGGATAATCACCGAATAGGGGGTACTGAGCACCTTTCGAAGCGCTTCTTCACCCGACTCGGCCGTATCGACAGAAAACCGATGTAGTTCGAGAATTTTCTTTAAGGGTAAGATATTTTCCCGCCTATCATCAACAATGAGAATCATGGAAAACGACTTGTCTGTAGGGATGGTGTTGAGTAATGACTTCGTGAAGATAGAAGGGGATGGGCAGACTCCCTCCATCGTGCCCGCGAAGTAGCTCGTAAGTCGCTAGGAATAAGGCGTTTCGCTGAGGATACTTATTGTCTGGTCTGCTACCGGATTGGCTTTCCTTGGGTGTTGAGGTAGGCCGTTGGCTGCCGCTTGAAGCGCTCCCGGCACCCTTTTGAACAGAATCCGTAGTGTTTGCCGGCGTAGTGGGCCGTGTCGGCGACGGTTTTGACCACCGACATCCCACAAACCGGGTCGACGGTTGAGGCCAGTTCACTGGTGGGCTTGGGGCTCCGGGCGGCGGCTGACTTGCCTTTGGGCACCTCCTGCCCAACTGCCGACGTACCTGTTAGGGCCAGTAGCAGGCAACCGATGATGACATGGTTCATGATTGTTCGTTTAAAACAAAAAGGTAATGTGTGTGCTCAACTGATCGTTGGCGCGTAGCTCGCCTTCGGAAAGATGTTGCGCGATAGGGTGACGGTAGCTGACGCCCACCGAGATTTTGTTAATATACACTTCGGTGCCCAAGTTAAGATGCGCCGCGTAGCCGCCCGTCCGTTTGTTCATCACGCCCTGACTGCTGTCGTGCCCGGCCTGCTCGACAAACAAACCGGCGTTGGGCATGATCGACCGGCTACCGAGGCCCGACAGGTAAAACACCGAGGCCGAGGCATTGAGCCGGTTGCCAAACCGATAGCCGTTGGGGTTGGTCGTCGTCAGCCGGTACGAGACGTCGGCGTTGGCACCCCAATTTTTGTAGCGGGCGGTGTAAATGGCGTTGAGCATCCAGTCGGTGCTGCCGGTGCCGAGCTGAAAATTGGCGTTGGCGACTTCGGTCAGGCTGTTTTCGTCGTACTGATACCGGCCCGTGGGCAATTTTACGCCCCCGCCCACCAGCAGGTTGTGGTTGATCGTCCGCAGGGCGTCGGTATCCATAAACGTGTTCAGCAGGTTATACTGCACCAGCGCCGACACATCGCCCAGGCCGCGCAACGGCAGTTTCTGCCCTGTTTTAAGCAGCGTTTGTTCGTTGAACTGATACGGCACAAAGGCCAGCACCTGCACCCGTTTCAGCGGGTAAAAGCGCCCCCAGAGTTCGGTGGTCCGGAAGGTCTCGCGGCTGCTGAGGTTCAGGCTGCTCAGGTGCGAGTTGTAGGAACCATAGCGGTAACGTACCCCCACAAAGCCGCGGTGTGCCTGGGGCAGAATGCCGAAAAAAGAACCGCTGTTGCTACAGCCGCACAGATCGCAGGCCTGAACGGGTAGGGCAAGGCACCCCAGCAGCAGCATAAAGAAGTAGTGTTTCATACGAAGGATGTTAAGGCTCCACAAAGCGGGAGTCGCGTAAAAACTGATCGTCGGTCAGCGTTTTGAGGAAAGCGATAAGCTGACGTTTCTCGTTGGTAGTCAGTGCAATACCGGGTTTGGCCTGCCCGGCGGGTTGCAGCAGTGGGTCGAGGTTTTCGGTCGGCTGCACGTTGTCGGCGTAGTGGTTCATTACCGCCTCGAGCGAATAAAACCGGCCGTCGTGCATGTAAGGCAGCGTCTTCTCGACGTTGCGCAGGCTGGGCACCTTGAACCGGTAGCGGTCCTGCGCCCGCTCGGTGACGTGCGCGCGCCCCAGATCCTGGCTGCCCTGAATGAATAGCCCGTTGTTGCGAAAGCTGTTGTCCGTAAATAACTCGCCCGCGTGGCAACCGCTACACTTGGCCCGGAAAACCGTAAGGCCCGCCAGTTCATCGTCGGTGAGGGTGCCGCCGGGTTCCTTGCGGACCCATTTGTCGTAGCGCGAATTGGCCGACACCAGCGTGAGCATAAACTGCGACAGCGCCTGCAAGAAACGGGGTCCGTTGATGTCGTCCGTCCCGAACGCCGCCTTGAACAGAGGCGGGTATTTCGGGCTCTTCCGCAGCTTGGCGATGACGTTTGTCGATTGCTCATCCATTTCCACCGGATTCTCAATGGGCGCAATCGGCACCAGGTCCAGATCGTGCACCCCACCGTCCCAGAAAAAGCTGGACTGCCAGGCCAGGTTCTGTAGCGGCAGCGAGTTACGGGTGCCTACCCGGTTGTCGATACCGTGGCTCACGTCGTGCTGATGGTGCGTAAACGCGTAGGCCTGGTTATGGCATTCGACGCAGGCAATGGAGCCGTCGCGCGAGAGCAGGCCGTCGTAGAACAAGGCCCGACCCAACCGGAAACCGGCCTCCGTGGGCTGGTTCTGATCGAGGGCATACACCGGCTTCGGAAAATTGGCCGGCTGCTGAAACAGCACCTCCGGTTGCGCGGCCGGCTCCGTTGGCTGGCAACCCATCAGCCATAGGCAACTGGCTGTAAACCAGGCTACCATGAACACCCGCTTGTGTGCTTGCATAAGCCAAAGGCAAGGCCCCGGCCATTACTGGCCGGGGCATCGGCGTTACTGGTTGACGTTGTGGACGTGGTCGACCTGGAACATGGTCTTGTAGTTGTCGGCCACCGGGCCGGCCACCGCCGGGCTATGGATGGCGGTGGTTTTGGCTAGGCTCAGTTTAGTGGGGCCGTCGAAGATGTTCAGGGCATCGACAAACAGGTGAATTTCGGGCGCGATGTTGCCGCGGACGGTAGCCGGGGTTGTGATGGGAACCGTAACGGTGCGCAGGTTATTGGCTGTTTTGGCCGCCCCATTCCAGCCGCCACCGAAACCACCCACGTGGATCGCAAACGCCTGATTGGCACTGGCTGTTGTCGGAATGGCCGTCGATGTGCCTTCCAGCTTCATGAAGATATAGCCCGAATTCCACGACCAGTACATGCCATCATCACCGTAGCTGGTTGGGTCGAGCACGCCCGTCCGCTCGGCTACCGGCGAGATGCTTTTAAGGCTATCGACCCCCACCATAAACGACAGCTCGGTGTAGTTGCCCGATGGCACGTCGTTCAGCGTGATCTTTTGCGAACTGGCATCGGTCTGCCGTACCAGAAAGTACTGGTTCGGGAATGTGAGCACCGTACCGTTTTCGTTTTTCAACCTGATGTTGCTGACGAAGTAGTTGAATCGGGTCACGGCAAACGGTTCGCCCGCGGCATTTTTATAGGCAGGGGTGCCCAGCACCAGTTTCTGATCGCCGACGCGGTTTTCAAAGTCCAGCGAAACCTTATTTTTTACGTTGGGATCAACAGTGTCGATGCGCTCCTTTGAGCAGGCAACTAGTAGAACACCGGCCACAAGTGCGGTGCCCAGTACTTGAGTAAATGACTTGGTAATCATTTAGATACGAAAGAGAAATACTTGATTGTGAATGAAAAAGAACGCGCGGAAAGGGCCTGACTCGCGGTCGCGAATCGGCGGCTTCGGGCTGACAGATCGCCTGTGGAGCAGCACGCTACGAGGCGGCCTATAGGCTACGAAAGTGCCTATGGCAACGTACCTGAACGTACCGGACGGATGTGCAGCGAAGGGCTATCCCTGAGCAGGGATAGCAGGAGCCGAGGTTTGCCTGGTCGGCAACCGTAGCAAAGAGGAGTTAGGCCAGGCCGACGGGCGGGTGGAAGAGAGGTGCCAGCCAAACGCCATACGTACCCAAGGCATAGGCGAAGCGGGGCTTGGGCTGCCGGACCGGGGCGGCTGGCGCGAACGAGAAGGTAACGACATCGTCCCAGAACAGCTGGAGAGCGGGGATTTTCTGCACCCGTTCGGTCGTCTCCTTATCCTGCCGATCCTGTTGGGCTTTCAGCTTTTTGGCGAGGTAACACTTACCGTCGCAATGCAGATCGGGGCGGCTGCGGTTTTCGCAGAGCACGCGGGCGATGTAATCCTTATTGAGCTGGTAATAGGCAATGGTTCCCCACGGACTGATGCTGGGAAGCATCGTCGCGATAAGCAGGAGATAAACCAGCGCCGTTTTCATACCGCCGCAAAAGTAAAGCCGATCGGTCGATTAGTTGGGCAGACTAGGCAGATTTATGTGCGCACAGCGAGGCAAGCGGGTGGTAATGGCTTGGTAACTGATTGCCTTGCAGGCGCTTGGCTTGGCTTATTTTGATAGCGTTTGTACGGTGCTGTCAGTTAGGTTCTGGGGGCGAAAGCGGGCGGTTGGGTAGGTGCGGCAATACCAGCCGGGCAAACCAGTCGGCTTCGTCGATGAGCGGGTAGCCCGAGAAAATAAAGGCTCGGATGCCCATGTCCATGTAGCGGTTGATTTTCTCGATGATCTGCCCGGCACTACCTACCAGTGCCCCGCCAGCGCCCGAGCGGGTTTTGCCGATGTCGGTCCAGAGCAGCGGTTCAACAAACCCATCGGCGTCGGCCTGGGTACGTAGTTGATTCTGCCGTTGAACCCCCAGCGACCAGGCACTTTGTGACGCATTTTTCAGCGCCAGTCCACGAACCGGGTCAAATTTTGACATGATGTGCCGCGACCAGGCGCGGGCTTCCTCCTCCGTTTCGCGCACAATCACATGAATGCGTAACCCAAAATCAATAGTACGGCCGTAGTTGGCGGCCCGCTGGGCAACGTCCTGCATGGTTTCGTAGAGCATGTCTTCCGTCTCGGGCCACATCAGAAACACGTCGCAGTAGCGGGCGCAGAGGTCCCGGGCTCCGTCTGACGTACCGCCAAAATACAGCATCGGCCCTCCGTTGTTGTGGTATGGTTTGGCGGGAGCCGCATCCAGGCTAATCCGGCCATACACCGGCCCATCGTGCTCGATGCGGGGCTGGGTCCAGGCCTGTTTCAGAATTTGAATCGTTTCGGCGCAGCGCTGATACCGCAGCTCGGCCGCCTCCCGATACCCCGGCAAATCGGAGTTGATGATGTTGATGGCCAGCCGACCCTGAAGCATATGATCGAGCGAAGCCAGCGTACGGGCCAGCATCGGCGGGTGCAGTTCTCCGCAGCGAATCGCCGTCAGTAGCTTGATCTGGTGGAGCGCTGGGGCCACCCCGGCGGCAAAGGGAATGACTTCCTGCCCCACCATAAACGATGTTGGCAGCAGCAGGTTGCTGAAACCTAGTCGCTCGGCTGTCAGCGCAATGTCGCGGCAGTGGCTAAACGTCGCTTTGGCCGGGTCACGGATACTCAGAAACTCAGTGTCTTCGCCGCACAGGTCTGAAAACCAGGCTACCTCGCAAAGGCGTTCCGCTGTTCGGGTCGGTACGGCGGTGATGGGTTGATGAAGCATACAAACGAGAAAAAAGACAGCGTCGGGCAGGTCAGGCGGGACGGTTGGCCCGGCGCATGGTCACAAAAATAAGCAACCCCGCAACGCCGGTGATGGTTACGTCGCGGGCTTCGCGGATCGAGCTATTGCTCAGCAACCAAAGGCACAGCCCTATGGCCAGCCCCGAAATGACCCAGCCGCCCACCACCCGGAATTGCGCCGGGGGAAGCGCCGGGGCGTCCGTGTTGCCTTTCTGCCTGTCGCGCCAGCGGAGCATTGGCAGAGCCGCGCTGGTCAGGGTAAAATAAGCCAGGCGGATGATCGTGCTGAGGGTGAGGGCATACAGGAACGTACCTGTCAGGGCGAGTACCAGCTGTAGCGCCGCCGTGACCAGAATGGCCCGGTGTGGGGTGTGAAATCGGGAATGCGTAGCGGCCAGCCAGCGCGGAAGCTGCCCTTGCTCAGCCATGGCATACAGGAGGCGGGGTCCCGTCAGCATCAGCGCGTGGAGCGTACCCAGTGCCGTCAGCAGCGCCACCACACTCACCACGTAAGCTCCGGTGCTGCCAATAAATTGACCGGCCGCATCGGCCAGCGGGCGCTCCGACTGCGCCAGATTCGGGAGTGTGCCGATGCATACGATCTGCACGGCGATGAACAGCACCGCCACCGTGCCGATCGCCACGAGCAACGAAAAGGGAACCGTACGCTGCGGCTGCTGTACTTCACCGGCTGGAATCGCGGCTACATCGAAGCCCGAAAAGGTGAATATCAACAGCAAGACCGCTTTTGAAAAAGGCGCATAATCGGGCGGGGCGGGCAGGCTGAAGGCGGTGGGTTGCACGAAAAACAGGCCACCAAGGGCAAAGCCGCCGATAGCAAGCAGCTTGCAAATGGTGAAGAGCGTATTGACCCGCGCCGACCGCTGCACACCCACATAATTGAGTACGGCCAGCCCCGCAACAAGCCCCGTCATCAGAAGCGTTCGCTCGATCCCCTGGGCCAGTTGCGGCCGAAACAGGGCGGCGTAGCTGACAAAGAGGTTACAGATGGAAGCAAAGCTGGCAATCCGGGAGAGCCAGAACAGCCAGCCCACTTCGAAACCCACCAGTGGCCCAAAGGCGACACGGGCATACAGATAGGGGCCACCGCTACCGCTGAACCGGCTGCTGACCTCGGCAAAGCACAGGATAATCAGCGTGACCACGGCCGCGCTGACGACATACGCGATTAGACTCCAGGTGCCGACCAAGTCATAGAGTTTGGCGGGCAGGCCCAGAATACCCGCGCCGATGGTAATGTTGATGATGAGCGCGATGAAGTCGAATCGGCGAATGCCGCGCACTAGACTCGGCGGGGTTGAACTGGCTGACAAAAGCAGAGAGAGTATAAGACAACGTGTGCCCGACAAGCTGGGTACGTCTGGCAGCAGGCGTCAGCTTAAAGGTACTCGTTCCGGGGCTACAGATGGTCGCTACGGGTGGTTAAATCTAGCCAAATAGCACATAAGCGATGGCGAGGGTGATGATAATGTTGAATCCCTGCGCGATCAGAAACGCCCAGAGGGGCCGTCGGTTATCGGCGTTGATGAGATCGGCAAACCGGGTTTCCAGACCAATACTGGTGAACGCCAGCGCAAACCACAACCCTTGCAGGCTTTTCAGGCTGTCTTTCACCGTCGCGATTGTCGTGGATGGCAGTACGAACGAAAACAGCAGGGAGGCGGCCACAAAACCGAGAATGAATTTGGGGAAGCGTTCCCAGATAAGCCCAAACTGCGCCGAGGTGCCGGTGGGTTGTTGGGTGGCCGGATTGGCCGTTCCTTTTTTCGTGTAAGTCCAGTACAGGCTGATGGCAAACGCGGCTACGCCCAACAATACGTTTTGCGAAAACTTGACGATGGTGCTGATTTTCAGGGCCGCTTCGCCCGCCAGCGAACCCGACGCGACTACCGCGCCCGTTGTGTCGATGGTGCCACCCAGCCAGGCCCCGGTCACTTCGGGCGAGAGGCCCAGCCCCTGCGCGGCCCAGGGCATCAGCAGCATCATAGGAATGGCCGTTATCAACACCAGCGAGATGACATAGGAGAGTTTTTTGGAATCGCCCTGAATCGCCCCCGACGTAGCAATGGCCGCCGATACGCCACAGATCGACACCGCCGACGCCAGCATCATGGTCAGCTCCTCATCGACGCGCAGACGTTTAGCCACCCAAAAGGCAAAGTACCAGACGGATAGTACCACCAATAGCGCCTGAATCAGGCCCAGCGATCCGGCTTTCAGAATGTCGCCGAAGATGACACTCGTGCCTAACAGGACCAGGCCAATTTTCACCCAGAGTTCGGTCGATAGTGCTGCCGAGAGCCAGTCGGGAAGCCGGGCCAGATTTCCTACGGCCAGACCGATCGTAAGGCTGAAAATGACGGCTTCGAGGTTAAGGTCTTTCAGGGTTTTGTTGCCCGCGAGCAGGAGCGCCAGTATGGTCAGCCCAAACACGACCGGGAAGCCCAGCAGCATGGTTCGTAGGGGTTTGCGGAGCAGCGCCGCCCCCGCCAGTGCGATGCTGTAGGTAACCGCAAACTGCCCCAGCACCGCCAGCAGGTTACCGGGCGCGAAGACTTTCGTGAGTAATTCGCTTGGGTGGTTCCAGCCGAACGCTGGTGCCGGAACGATCACGCCCGCCAGCGAAACGGCAATAATCAGCAGACCCAGCGCCACTACGGTCCAGTCTTCGGTAAGAAACGGCCCCCGGCGGTCTGTCTGAGGCAAGGTGGTTGGTACGCTCATAGGTATGCTTATTGACGGTTATGCCCCGCTGATTGGAGCAAAGGGTTTATTGTTTTCTGACGGAAAACGCTTATCGCCAGTTTTCCGGTTTGTGCAGGACCTGCCCGTCGGCCTTCACCTGCCAGCTCGTGATCGGGTTGAGGTGATAACCGCCCATATCGGGTCCGCGGGCGTCGAGCAGTTGGCGAAAGGTGGGCTGCACGTAGCCCGTTTCGTCGGTCACGCGGCTCATGATTTCGGTAGCGGCCCCGTTCCACTGCCATAGGTGCCGGAATCGCACGTGCGCTTTGTCAAGTACCGGTTCATCCAGCTGGGCCAGTTGCCAGCTGTTGCCGGCGTCGGTGCTGACATCCACCCGAGCGACCTTGCCGCGCCCGCTCCAGGCCAGCCCGCGAATTTCGATCCAGCCGCGCTGCACCTGAACGGGGTAGGCTGGGTACGTGATAATGCTGCGGGCGTCGATGTCGAAGCTGAACTGACGAATTTTTCCCTCTTTGATGGGTTCGGAATACTTGGCCGTCTCTTCACGCGTTTGCCAGGGGGCGTCGCCGAGTTCCAGCCGCCGGAGCCACTTTACGCTGGCGTTGCCTTCCCAGCCGGGCAGAAACAGCCGGACGGGATAACCCTGTTCGGGGCGGAGGGCCTCGCCATTCTGGGCGTAGGCGATGATGGCGTCGTCCCAACCTTTCGCTACGGGTATGCTGCGCGTCATAACGGCGGCGTCGCCACCTTCGGCCAGAAACCAACTCGCCTTGGGTTTAACGCCCACCTCCCGAAACAGGGTCGACAGCCGAACACCCGTCCATTCGCTCTGGCTGGTGAGGCCGCAGATCTCCTGCGGCGTCATGGTTTCCTTACCCGTGCGGAAATTGCCCGAACATTCGAGAAACGCGATGCGCGACACGCCCGGAAACCGCTTCAGATCGGCCAGTGAGAAAACTGTTGGGCGCTCGACCAGCCCGTGAATGATCAGCTCATACTTGGCCGGATCGATGACCGGAACGCCGTTGTGGTGGCGTTCGAAGTGCAGGTCGGAGGGGGTAATGATGCCGTGAAAATCTTGCAGGGGCGACCGGGACGAAATGTCAGACGGGCTTTTGACCAGCTTTTCAAAGCCCGACCGGGTGCCTACCTGACCCGGCGGAGCACCCATCCGTTTGGTCGGGTCGTCGGGTACGTCGGGCAGGCCAATCTGTAGCCCTCGGGCAAACGACGTCTGCACGACGGCGACGGCCGCAGTGGCCGCCCCGCCCAGCAGCGTTCGGCGGGTTAGTTTCGGGGCGTTGTTACGGGAGGGCTCGGTAGTCATTTGGTGCTAGTGAATGTCGGGGCCGCCCCGCCGGTCGTCGGGAACGAAACGGGGTTGGGCGGGCATCTTTACGGTCGGTAAAAGGCGGGCATCCAGTTCGGTTTTTTCGTCGATCAACCCGTTGGCATGCAGCAGGTAAGCCGTTAAAGCGTACACTTCCTTGTCGGTTAGTGAACCGGGCTGGTTGAACGGCATAGCCCGCCGGATGTAATCGAAGACGGTGGTGGCGTAGGGCCAGTAGTTGCCGATGGTTTTTTCGGGGCGCTTACCCGCGGTAGAGTTGGTGGTCACCAGCGAACCGTTCGGCCCGCCCACACCACCGGGGCCGTGGCAGGCGGCGCATTTGGCTGCAAACAGCACCGCCCCCTGCGCCGACGTACCTGACCCGGCAGGCAGGCCGACGCCATCGGGCCGAACGTCGATGTCGAGTCGGGCAATCTGAGCGGGGGAAGCTGGTTTGCCAAAGCCAAACCGATCAGGTACGTTCTGGATAAGTGTATCGGCCGGCATGGGTACGTACCTGCCGGGCGACGGCATTTGCCAGCCGCCCGACAGGCCCATTAGGGGCAAGGCCATGAGCCATCGCTTACTCATACAAGCCTGCTTTAAGCGTGCTTTCGGTCAGTGCGTAGTTCCGTTTGTAACGGTCCAGCACCACGTAGATCGAATCCTTACGCTCGTTCAAGCCCCGCAGAATGACCCGGTTACCACCATCCTGAACGGTGTAGGCCAGCACCATCCGATTGCGTTTGGTCGGCTTGCTTTCGGCCTTGATGCCTTTGGTCCGGCGCGTCGAGCGGGCGATGGGGTCAATCTTCGGGTCTTCGGGGCCGATAATGGCCTGTACGTCTTTGGGGATAAAGGCAACCGCTTCCAGCGAATCCCGCGTGGCTGCGGCTTTGTCCGCTTTTACCGATGGCTCATTGGGCCCAACTGGCCGCGCGCCCTGCCCAACCGGACGCGGCCCGCCGAGATCGCGGTTGTTCACCAGAAACTCCCGATTCTCCTGGTTGCGGGCGCCCCGGTTTTTGTCCTGCAAATAGAGAACGTGATGAACCGTGTCGGCTTCGTAGTAGAACACCCGCTGTCCACCGGCTACGCCCGTCAGCTCAAACGTCCGGTTGATGTCGCGCATGGGCGCGCCGCCGCCGTTGGAGAGGTCAAGTTCAACGGGTTTGGCCGTTTTAAAGGTCAGCGTGGTCCAGTTTTCGAAGGTCGCCTGCTGCCAGCGGGTGGTGTCGGTAGCCGATTCGGGCAAGGCTTGTCCGTTGAGTTTAAACTCGCTGACGGCGTAGTTACCGCGCAGGGCTTTCAGCCCCTTTTGGGCGGGTTGTTTGTAGGGATCATAGCGGAAATTGACCCATTGCAGCCAGAAAAGCAGACCCAGGAAGATCCCGATCGTGGCCGTTTTCAATCCCACGCGCACGTATTGCTGCCAGCCGGTAAAGACGGGGGCGAAGTAGGCAGGTATCGTGGGCCGCTCTTCGATGAGCAGTTTGTACAGGTCTTTTACGTAATAAATCAGCAAAAACGCACTGAGCAATACGAAGTACGAACTGTAGACGTGCACGCCCCCGTCGTAGGCGAAATTGACGTAGACAATGTCGGCGAGCGCACCACACAGCAGCACGGCACCCCAGAAGGTGGTGGCCCGGAAGAACAGCAGCGCCCCCGCTGCCACTTCGACCACGCCCGTGAAGACCTCATACCAAGGTACGATGCCGATGCTTAGCCAGTAGATTTTCTGGGCGGTGAGGTCGCCAAAATCGGTGTTGAGAACGCCCAGCGACGGATAGGGTAACTGAGTGGGCATAAGCTTGGTAAACCCAAAACCGATGATGCCGATGCCCGCCCGGTACCGCACCACCACGCGCAGCCAGTAATAGAGCCGTTCGTAGTTCAGCACGTCGCGTTTCCGCCAGGTTACCACCGCCGTCCAGACACCACCGGCAACGATGGCAAAGGCCAGCGTGATGAGCCAGGTGGCGTAACCGTTGAGCGTAGAGCCGAACAGCCGGTTGCCAAACAGGTTGAGACCGGAGCCAAAGCGGGCCACGTCGTAGAGGTCGCGGTAGTGCAGGTGTAGCCAATCGAGCGACAGCACGTTTTTGTACCAGCTCCAGTCGTTGGGCAGCGACATGGCCACAAAAAACACAAAGGCGATGCGGAACAGTAGTTTCTGGGTGTTGGTCCACCGCCGTCTGGTGACGGGTTCGCTGGTAGCGGCCGGGGTTGGGTACGTTGGCGCGTCGGTGGGCCGGTTGCCCAACTCAATTTGTTCGGGAATAAGGTTGTACGTAGCCATAAACACGTGGATTAGAGGGTGAGAGCCCCGCGCCGACCCGCTTTGGCGGCCTCCTGCAACAGGTATTTTTTGTTCACTTTGGTCAGTTTCGCGACAATGGCATGCCCCTTCGCATCGGTGCCCGACAGCAGCAGGGTGCCCTCGTTGGGTCGCGTCATCGTGACGGTGCCCACCAGTAGCGCATCGGCCGGATTGGGTCCCGTCAGTGTCAGCGTCGTCTGGTTGGCCTGCGGGGTTGGCCCGGTGGTGTAGCGGTAGTAATGCCGCCCCTGCGAACCCGCCCGTTCGTAGTCGCGTTGTGCATCGCTGGTTGGGAGTTCTTCGGTAGTGGATGCGAGCAACGCAACCGGCTGGTTGGAGCGGATGCTCAGCGTATTCCAGGTTTCAAACACCACGTCCTGCCAGCGGGTCGGGTGGGTTTTCGAATACGGAATGGACTGCCCGTCGGTGGTAAACGCATCGACCCGGTATAGGCCCGCCACCCCCGGCAGGCCCGGTGTCTGCGGCAACCGAAGCTGACCGCTGCGGGCCGTAGTGAAGCCATATAGGCCGACTACCAGCACCAGAAAGGCACTTTTGAGCAATAGTCGGGCTGTTTGCTGGGGTTGCGTCAGGGCGAGTGTCAGCCGGTTGGGTTGTGCGGGTGCTTCGAGCGAGACCAGCCGGAATAACCGAACGGCATCGTGGCCAAATAGAAACAGCCCGAACGTAAGCAGCAGGCCGCTGTAGACGTATTCGCCGCCCTCGTAGGCCAGGTTGGAGAAGAAGACGTTACCTAGAAACGGCAGTAGAATCAGGGTGCCGATCACGGTCGTTTTGCGGTTCAACAACAGCAGCCCACCCAGCACTTCCACCGCGCCCAGAAAAGCCTCGTAACCCGGTACGACACCCAGCGAGAGTGAGAACAGTTTCCAGGCCGAATGATCGCCATAAGCCGTATTGAGGTTGCTCAGTGAGGGTAGCGGGGCCTGAATCGGGAACAACTTGATGAACCCGTAGGCCAACACCGCCAGCGCGAGCCGATACCGCACGGCCACCCGCAACCAGGCATACACCTGATTGTCGATCTGGCGATTGCGGCTAACGGCGTTCCAGATGAACGTACCGGCCAGCGCCAGCAGCGCCACCACGCCCCAGTCGGTAAAGGAAGGAGCATCGCCAACGAAGTGGGGCGCGTACTTCGACAGGCCAAACAGGTAACTGGTATAGTTGAATGGCCCCTGTTCGCCTAACCGGAACAGGTTTTTGACGAACGTACCATCAATCGGCAGAAGCTGAATACCGATGTACAGCAGGATAAACCGGAGTAGAATAGTCTCAGGTACGCTGCCCTCGCTGGGCTGGGGAAGGGAGGCCGCCGTTCGGGCTTCCCAGGCGGGGTGGGGCTCGTTGTAAGCCCATTCCTCCGCGATCGTGTCGCTGGTTCGTTTTGGCATGATCGTGCGTTGGTTAATAGCCTGGATTTTGGGTTAATGCTTTGTCGGATAGCAGCTGCTGCACCGGAATAGGCAGGATGTAGCGGTTGGGGTCGGTCAGGCCGAAAACAGCGCCGGCGCGGCCCGTTCTGACGACGTCGAACCAGCGGTGGGGTTCCAGCGCAAACTCGACGCGGCGTTCGTTTTCGATGGCCAGCAACAGGGCGTCTTTAGTGGCCGTGGTGGTGCTGGTGAGCGCGGTCAGCCCGGCCCGGTCGCGCACAGCGTTCAGGTCCGCGAGGGCATCAGTTGTTTTGCCCTGCTGTGCGCGGGCTTCGGCGCGTATCAGGTAGGCTTCGGCGATGCGGAAGATGTAGGACGGGTCGGAAGCCGGGTTCCGGTAATAGAGCGTGCCATACCAGCGGTTCTGGTTGTCTTTGGCCACCAGCACCGAGCGATTACCGCCCACGGCCGGGTCGTTCAGCAGGGCCACGAGGGCGTCGTTCGGTGCCCATTGCCGGGTGCCGCCGTTGGTTTGCGGTTGCCATTGCCCCCGGTGGCTGTTTACCTCGGTCGTGCCGTTGTAGAAAAGCTCCCAGACCGACTCAGTCGTGCCGCGGGCGTCGGCCAGGAAAAAAGCGCCGTAGGGTTTAGTCAGGCGGTAATTCGTGGCATCGGTAATGAGTCGCCCGGCAAAGTCCTCGGCTTTGGCCCAGTCCTGCTGGTAGAGGTAATACCGGGCTTTGAGGGCATACACTGTTTTGCGCGTGACCCGGTAGCGGTCGGTGGTGGTGGGCAGCAGGGGCTCGGCCGCGTCGAGGTCCTTGAGCACCTGCGCGTAGGTCTCGGCCACCGTGCTACGCTTTATGCCCAGATTATCCGTTGGGAGAATCGTCGGGTTGGTAATCAGCGGCACCCCGCCGAAGGTGCGGGCCAGATCAAAATAGGCCAGCGCCCGGATGGCGTAGGCTTCGCCGAGATACCCATTTTTCAGGGTCGTAGTCAGGGCTGGGTCGGTCACGGTGGGCACTTTGGCCAGCACATTATTGGCCCGGTTGATGGTCCGGTAAATGGCGATCCAGGCGGCGCTGATCGTCGAATTGTCGGCGTTGACCCGCTTGTTGATAAACTCCTGTACCTGCGACTGCGATCCCGTCCACTGAATATTGTCGCCCGAGAGGTAGCCGATGGACTGGAAGCTGGTACCGTAATAATCACTGCTGGCCAGCGCGCTGTAGACGCCCCGGAGCGCGGTCAGGGCTGAGTTCTGGTCGGTAATGGTCTGGGTGTCCGCAATTGATTCGAGGGGCTTGACATCCAGAAAGTTGGTGCAACTGCTGGTACTTAATGTGAGTAGCACCAGCAGGCGATAGGATTTGAAAAGCATAATCTATGGGAGTTAAGACCTATAAGGCCTGGGCGGCCCCGTCTAAAACCTTACAGGTCTAATTGGCAGAAGAATGATTCGCTTAAAACGTCAGGCTGATACCGCCCTGAATGCCAACGGGCTGCGGGGGCGTACCCAGGTCGATGCCCTGGGCGTTGGGGTCGCTGCTGGCGCTCGACTCGGGGTCGAGGCCGGTGTACTTCGTGAGGAGCCACAGGTTGGTGCCCACGGCGTAGACGCGCAGGTTTTGTATCCCCACCTTCTGCGTGAGGGTGTTGGGGAGGGTGTAGCCTACGGTCAGCGACCGAAGCCGCAGGAAGGAGCCATCTTCGAGCCAGCGGCTGCCGCCGTCGCGGTAGTTGTTGACGTTGATGCCATCGGGCCGGGGTACGTTGGTGATATCGCCGGGCTTTTGCCAGCGAGCCAGATTCGAGGCGAAAATGATGCGGGCGGCATCGCGCGCGCCACCGCCTTCGCCGAAGAACCGGTTGTGGTTATAGATGGAATTGCCGTACTGGAAGGCGAAGAAGAGGTTCAGGTCGAAGCCCCGGTAAGTGACGTTGTTGGTGAATCCGCCAAACAGTTTGGGCCAGATGTTTCCTACGATCTGCCGGTCATCGACGGTGATTTTGCCATCTTTATTAACATCCTCGTACACCGCGTTGCCCGTCTGCGGATCGACGTAGAGTTGCTTGTAGACCCAGAACGAATAGAGGGGTGAGCCCTGCTGTTGCAGAATCAGTTCACGGCTGCCATAGCGGAGCGGATTGGCCAGTTTCTCGATATTGTTGACGTTGCGGGCCAGGTTCAGGCTGGTGGTCCAGGTAAGGCCGCCGCGCTGAATATTCGTCGTGCTGATGGCAAACTCAAACCCCCGGTTGCTGATTTCGGCGGCGTTGCTCCAGTACTGGCTGAAGCCCGTGGTGCCTGGCAAAGCCAGCTGAATCAGGCCGTTGGTAGTGTATTTATCGTATAGGTTCAGCTCCAGCCGGATACGGTCGTTGAACAGGCCGATGTCAGCGCCCGCGCTGAACTGCTGGGTACGTTCCCATTGCAAATCCGGGTTGCCAAGCTGTTGAGGTGCAATGCCCGCGCTGCCCTGATAGCCCGCGCCACCCGTCCAGAGGCCCTGCGCGGCGAAGTTGCCGATGCCGTTCTGGTTGCCCGTGACGCCCCAGCTACCCCGGATTTTCAGCTCGCTGAGAAAGCCGACCTGTTGCAAAAACGACTCCTGCTTGGCCCGCCAGGCAACTCCCACCGAGGGGAAGTAGCCCCACTTGCGCGCCGCACCGAACCGGCTGCTGCCGTCGGCCCGCAGGCTGGCATCAACCAGGTAGCGCCCGGCGTAATTGTAGTCGACCTTGCCGAAGAACGACGCCAGTGTGCTTTTGCTCCAGTTCTGCGAGGCGGCCGTGGTCGCCGCCGACGAAATCTGGGTGAAGCTGTTGTTGGCAAAGCCGCGCCCTTCGGCGTAGGTACGGGTCAGCACGTCGCTTTGCAGCGTATTGCCGACCAGCACGCCGACGGAATGACGGGCTCCGAGCCGCTGCCGGTACGTAAGCGTCTGCTCATTGAGCCAGGTTGTGTACTGGCTGACGCTCGACGTGGCCAACCCATTCGGGCTACCCGCGATCAGGAGTGAATTCCAGTATTCCGATTCGTTGTAGTTGTTGTAATCGATGCCCCAACTGGTACGGAACTTCAGGCTGGCCGTTGAATTGCTCGGGAGGAGTTGGGCGTCGGCATACAGGTTGCCGATGTAGCGCAGGCTCGTCGTGTTGATGTTGTAATTGTCGAGCAGCAGCGTCAGGTTATCGAAGCCGGCGCGGCCGACCAGCACGCCCTGCTCATTGACGGGCGACAGGTACGTTGGCGTGTGGAGCGCGGCCTGAAGCAGCCCTCCGGCGGGGCCATCACCAGCGCGGGCCTGATTGCGGTACGTGCGCGTAAAGGTGTTGCTGACGCCCACCTGCACCTTGTCGCTCACCTGCTGATCGAGGTTGACCTTGAAGCTGGCCCGGCTGAAATCGACCGGCCGGATGATGGCTTCCTGACTGTTGTAGCCCGCTCCGATGTAGTATTTGGTCGTCTGGGTGCCACCACTCAGCGACAGGTCGTAGTTGCGGAGCTGGGCCGTGCGGAACAGTTCGCTCAGCCGGTCGTAGGTCTGCTGCTCTTCGGGCAGACCACGACCCCCTTCCGCTACGGGTCGAAATGGGCGGTTGGCGAAGGTGCGGTTGAGCGTGGGATCGTCCTTGCCGGTGTTGATCCACCATTCGTTGACCAGCGTGGCGTGCTCGGGGCCGGTGGTGAGGTCCCAGAGTTTCTGGGCTTTGGCGGCACCCGCCGAGGCGTCGAGCCGAATGGTGGGTTTCTGCCCAAAGGCACCCCGTTTGGTGGTGATCAGGATAACCCCGTTGGCGCCCCGCGACCCGTAGAGCGCGGTGGCTTCGGCGTCTTTCAGCACCTCGACACTCTCGATGTCGGAAGGATTGATGTCGGCGATGGGCGAGGTCGCTTTGCCCCCCGTGCCGATGGTCTGGAGGCTGTTGCCGTTGATGAACACCCCATCCACCACGTAGAGCGGATCATTGCTGCCGTTGATGGAGGTAGCGCCCCGCACCCGGATGTTGGTCCGCTCACCCGGCACGCCCGTGGCCGATGAGATCTGTACGCCGGCCACCTTACCCTGCAACTGCTGATCAAAACTACCGACGGGAATGTTCTTCGTTTCGGCGGGGTCGATTTTGGTGATGGAGCCGATCAGGTTTTTTCGCTCCGTGGTGCCGTAGCCCACCACCAGCACTTCGCTAAGTTGCTTGGAGTCGGTGGTGAGGCTGACCTGAATCGTGCTCGTTTCGGCGATTACTTCTTTTGGTTCATAGCCAATGAAGCTGATTACCAGCGTGAAAGGAAGCTTCTGGCCGGTTCGGAGATTGAAACGGCCGTCGACATCCGTCGTTCCGCCGTTGGTGGTTCCTTTGATAACCACCGTAGCGCCGATAAGGGGTTCGTTGGTTCGTTCATCGGTAATACGACCCGAAACGGTCGCATTAATGACAGGCCCATTGGGCTGAGCCTGGGCTATAAACGAAATAAACAGGCTTAATCCCAGCAGGAATATACCTTTTGTCATTATTTTGTAGTGGTTACGTGAAAAATGAGGGCTGCCAGGCCCTTGTTTAGTGCCAGCCGAAACGGTTGCCGCCGTTTCGGCTTTTTTATTCCCCCCGCTGGTTGCCGCCAGACAGGAGGTTATTAACTCCTTGGGTAAACCACTGGGGTGGTGTCGCCAAGGAGTAAGCCGTGTGCACCGCAGCGGCCAGTCAGGCCGGGGTACGTTCGCGCAACGGGACCAGACCGGTTCAGGTACGTTGGTCGGCCAGTTGATTCAGGTACGTTCGTTTGGTGCGTGTTGCCATGCGCTGTGTTGCAGTTAGTGCCATTGACGATGCCGACCTCGCCGACGCCCAGCAGGGACCAGGCATTGGCGGTAGCTTCGAATAGACCATTAATCCCTCGTGTAGATAGACTAATAGTACTTATAATCTATTGATATTGTAGACTTTGCAAAGAAAGTAGACCGATGGGCGGACTTCCAAATTTTAAGGAAAGAATTCTGAAAAAGAGGAAGGTTAGCGTTTACGCTCAGGAGTTCTCGGTCTCGGTTAGTTCACGCAGGCTGACGTTTTCGTAGACCGCCAGATTGGCGTCGCGCACACGTTCCATGATCGGGCGGAGTCGGCACGTTTCCTCATCGACGCAATCGTCGCAACGGACGTAAAAATGTTTGGAGACGCAGGGGGTGGGGGCAATCGGGCCGTCGATGATGCGTAGTACCTGCGCCAGATTAATTTTCTCGGGATCAATCCGCAGCATGTAGCCGCCCGTTTTTCCTTTTTGGCTTTGCAGCAAACCGTGGTTCCGGAGGTCCAGCAAAATGGTCTCCAGAAAACGCTGGGGAATGTCGCCCTGGGCGGCTAACCAGCTGATTTGCACCGAGCCTTTCCCATACTGCTCAGCCAGTTTTACTAGGGCCTTTAAGGCATACTTAGCTCGCTTCGATATCATAACCAGCTAAAAAATTATTGCTCAGAATTTGGAAACGAGTGCAATCTACTACTTTCTTTGAAAATCCTATTAAATCAATAGACTATAAGTACTAATAGTCTATCTAACACCGGGAGTATTAGGACTAATCAACATGAACACGTTTTGGGCTAGCCAACTGCCTCCATTTACACCTGATATGAACTCATTCACGGACCACTCAGCACCGCAGCGTCAGCCTGTCGGCAACCAGCCACTATAGTCATCCACACCACAAACTCGGGCTGTCGATTGGTGCCGTCGGCGTGAGATACGCCTGTTCCGTACCCATCTGTCCACTCAAATGAATACAACTACATTTTACTCGTTTATGAAACAGTACGCTATTGCGCTTCTTTTGGTGTCTACGTTGCTATTGCCCTGGTGGGCCGTTGCGCAGAATGCGCCCGTTATCAATGCCACCGTATCGGGGCGGGTCGTCGATGCCAGTACCGAAAAACCACTGATTGGCGCGACCGTCGCGATTAAAGGCACCACCAACGCCTCTCCAACCCGGGAAGATGGCCGGTTTACACTGCTTACGGGTCAAAAAATTCCCTTCACGGTAACCGTCTCCTTCGTTGGCTACAAAACGACCGACGTGGTTATCTCAGACAATAACATCGAGATCAAGCTGGAAGAAGGAACCAACGAACTGGCCGACGTGGTCATTACCTCGCGCCGTCGGCAGGAGTCGGCACAAGCCGTCCCCATCCCGATTTCGGTGGTGCGGGGGGCGCTGGTCGAAGATGCCGGGGCGTTCAACGTCAACCGGCTGAAAGAGATCGTGCCGTCGGTGCAGCTCTACTCGTCGAATGCCCGTAACACCACGCTCAACATCCGGGGCTTAGGCTCAACCTTCGGGCTGACCAACGACGGCATCGACCCTGGCGTGGGGTTCTACGTCGATGGGGTGTACTACGCCCGCCCGGCGGCTACGGCTCTCGACTTCGTCGATATTGATCAGATTGAGGTGCTGCGTGGGCCGCAGGGTACGTTGTTTGGTAAAAACACAACGGCCGGGGCATTCAACATCACCACCCGCCCCGCCAGTTTTGTGCCGGGTGCCACCTTCGAGGTGAGCTACGGCAACTACAATTACATACAGGCCAAGGCGTCGATTACCGGTCCGCTGACCGACAAACTGGCGGCCCGCCTGTCGTTTTCCGGCACGCAGCGTAACGGAGTCATCTACAACGTGCGGACGCAACAACCGCTCAATACGCTGAACAACCTCGGCGTCCGGGGCCAGTTGCTGTATACCCCCAGCGACAACGTTAAGCTGACGCTGACCGGTGACATGACCGACCAAAAGCCGGTGGGGTATTCGGTGATCTATGCCGGGGCCGTCACGACCCAACGGCCTGCCTATCGCCAGTTCAACGCCATTATTGCTGATTTGGGCTATAAACTACCCTCTACGAATCCGTTTGACCGGATCACCGACCAAGACACGCCCTCGCGGGCTGGTAACCAGCTGGGTGGGGTTTCGCTCAACGCCGACATTAAACTTGGCAACGGTACGTTGACCTCGACTTCGGCCTGGCGCTACTGGAAGTGGGACCCGCTCAACGACCGGGATTACATCGGGTTGCCTGTGTTCACGATTTCGGCCGGTAACTCCAAACACGACCAGTATTCGCAGGAAATCCGCTACGCGGGGAGCCTGTCGTCGCGGCTGAGTGGGGTAGTGGGGGCGTTCTACCTCTACCAGGATTTGCAGTCTGACCCCGTGCAGACCGAAGAAGCCGGTTCGGCGCAATGGCGGTTTGCCCAGAGCTCAACCAGCGCACTCTGGAAGACGCCCGGTCTGTTCGACAACTTCGGTATCCGCACCACCAACCGCATTCGCAGCACCAGCGCCGCCCTGTTTGCACAGGCCGACTGGGCCATTACCGAGAAGCTCCACGTGTTGCCCGGTATCCGCTACAACTACGACAAGAAAATCGCCAATTATAAGCGCGAAACCTACGGCGGTCTGCAAACGACCGATCCGGCGCTGCTGGCGCTCAAGAATGCCGTTTATACCAACCAGGCCTTCGACGCCAACGTAGACGAAACCAATTTTTCGGGCCAGCTCACGCTGCAATACAAAGCCAGCGAACGCCTCAACGCGTTTGCGACTTATTCGACCAGCTACAAGCCCATCGGGATTAATATTGGTGGCTTGCCGACGGCCAACGGGCAGGTACTGACCGACCTGGCGCGGGTGAACCCTGAATTTGTGACGCACTACGAGGTGGGCATTAAAACCAAACCGTCGCCGAGTTCGGTGCTGAATCTGGTGGTTCACAACAGCGACATCAAAGACTACCAGACGCAGGTGCAAACGCCCGAGCCCGGCGTGAATCGGGGTTACCTGGCCAATGCCGAAAAAGTGCGGGTATGGGGCGTAGAACTGGATGGTAACCTGCGGGTTAGCAACGCGTTCTCACTCTACGGGGCGCTGGCCTACACCGATGCCAAATACGTTACGTTCCGGAACGCGCCGGTGCCACTCGAAGAAACGGGGGCGGCGCAGGCATTCAAGGATGTGTCGGGCGGGGCGCTGCCGGGCGTGTCGAAATGGGCCGGTTCGCTGGGTGGCGAAGTAAGCGGTGCGGGTAAATTCCTGTCGCAGGAGGGGCGGTACTTCGTAGCGGCTGATACCTACGCCCGGTCGTCATTTTCGTCGAGTCCGTCGCCGTCGCAGTTCCTCAACATTGATGGCTATTCGCTGGTGAACGCGCGCGTTGGCTTCCGGGCCTCCAACGGCACGTCGATTTACGTGTGGAGCCGCAACCTGCTGAATCAGAATTACTTTGAGCAGTTGCTGCCGGCACCCGGCAACGCCGGGCAGTATGGAGCGGTGCTGGGCGACCCACGTACCTACGGCATAACGGTGCGCTATTCGTTCTAGACATTGCGGCAGGCGAGGGGCGCTACGGTTGCCCCGCCGATCGATTGGTTTTGGCAACGTACCTGAGCACTCAGGTACGTTGCCAACGCCTACGGATTCGCACCAAAACGGCTGACTGGCCGCATGGACAATGAAACGAGGTAACGCGCTGGCTCGCCTGGTTGGTTTGTGGCTGTTTGGGCTGGGTATCAGCGCTCCTGCTTTCGGGCAGGCGCACTACCAGCATCGGGTTGTCTGGGGGCGGCTGGCCCTGACCGACACCATCAACAGCCGACTGCGCTGGGAACTCTACCTACAGGGACGGTTGCAAAATCGGGAGCCCGGCAGCCTCAATGCGTTTGCTGCCCCGCAGTTTGTCAGTTACTGGCCCTGGCTCACCTACGCGGTACGTCCTACGTTGCGGGTTGGGCTGTCGCCGGTGGGCTATTTTAAGAGCTGGCTGCTGATTGCCAACCCCGCCGAGGCCGAACGGCAGCCCGTTGCGGAATGGCGGATTGCCCTCCGGCTCGATCAGGAGCAGCGCTTTCGCCGGTTCAGCTACACCAACCGGTACAGCCTGGAACGGCGCTGGCGCGATCTGGCGAGCAACGGGGTGTTCCTGCCCAACTGGCGGGTACGTTACCAGGCTCGCTTCGACGTACCCATCCGGGCCAGCTGGGTGAAGTACGGGCTCACGGTGTCGGTGTCCGACGAGTTATTTCTTCAGTTTGGGGAAGCGGTGCGCGCCAACCCGAATGTCTTCGACCAGAATCGGCTCTACGGGGGCATTACTTATGGGCTCACCAAAAGTGTGCGTGCCAGCATCGGCTACATCAATCAGATTCAGCAACGCAATTCCGGGAAGGAGTTCGATCACGCGCACGTGCTGTTTGGGGTGCTGACTGTCGATAACCTGCTGGCGCCGTTGCGACGGTGGCGAAAAGGTGGGAAGCTGCCAGCCAGCAACCGGGGCGACTCCTGATCCTGGATCGGATCGACGTAAATCGGGTAACGGGGAGGCGAATGCCCACTACGGCGTCGCTTGGACTTTTAAGATGCACTAAATCGATAGAATATAAGTGCTAACTACCCACTGACAACGGGCACTAGTACACAGGTATCGTTTTGCTGACTTGACTATGGATACGAACTGGCTTGCCTACGCTATTCCTTTTTTCCTCGCGCTGATTGGGCTGGAATACTGGCTGACGAAACGACAAGGGAAAGCGTATTTCCACTTCAACGAAACCGTTGCCAACCTGAGTACCGGCATTGCCGAGCGACTGCTGGATGTGTTTGCGGCGGGGCTCATTTACGGCTTCTACGACTACCTGCATCAGCGGTTCGCCCTGTTTGCGATCCGGCCCACCGTCTGGAGTTGGGTTGCCCTGCTCCTCGTTACGGACTTCGTCTGGTACTGGTACCATCGCCTGGGGCATCAGGTCAATTTGTTCTGGGCGGCTCACGTGGTGCATCATCAGAGCGAAGAGTTCAACTTCACCGTTTCGGCCCGGATTACCGTGTTTCAGGCGATCATCCGCACGGGCTTCTGGAGTGTCCTGCCCATCCTTGGTTTTCCGGCGGGGATGATCACCACGATCTTGCTGGTGCATGGCCTGTATCCCTTCTTTCTGCACACCCGCACGGTTGGCAAACTGGGCTGGCTCGAATACGTGCTGGTCACGCCCTCGCACCACCGGGTTCACCACGCCAACAATCCCCAGTACCTCGACAAGAACTACGGCGACGTGTTCATTATCTGGGACAAACTCTTTGGCACGTTTGCCGAGGAAACGGACGAGCCGACCTACGGCCTCACCAAGCAACTGAAAAGCCACAGCTTTCTGTGGCAGCAGTTTCATTTTCTGCTCGAACTGCTGGTGGCGGTCTGGCGAACGCCGGGCTTTGGCCCCAAACTAAAACTGCTCGTTGGCCGCCCCGACACGGTAGACGCGGGCATCCGGGCCGAGCTGGAAGCGCGGTTGCTGCAACGGTCGACCATCGTGGCCAATCGGGGCCGATTCCGGGGATACGTGCTGGGGCAGTTGGTTGGGGTGCTGCTCATTCTGTTTGTGTTTCTGCTGCTGGAACAGCACATCCCCGGCTGGGTGCAGGCCCTGACGGCGCTGTTTATGCTCCTGACGCTCATCAACATGGGGGCGCTGCTGGAACAACGGCGGTGGGTGCTGAACCTGGAGCTAGCCCGGCTGCTGGTACTCTGGGGGTTGCTCTACGCGGCGTCAGGCGTGCAGATGCTGATTGTGCTGGCCTACATCGGGGGCCTGTCGTGGTGGGTGTACCAGACCACCATTCGGCGCTACTATTTCACCTTTCTCTACGGCTCGCCCCGGCTGGCTTAGCGCCCCGGCCTGCGCCACGAGCCCGAATCCGTCTTTCATTGAACACGATAAATACAATCTGTTATGTATGCTAACTCAACACGTTTTCGCTCGGCCAGCCTGTTGCTGACTGGCCTGATCGGGCTATCGTCCGGGGTATGTGCGCAGTCGGCCGCGCCGCTGCCAGAGGGCCCTTACCGGGGCGAGTTTCAGACGGCCACCGGCAAGGTACCGTTCAACTTTGCGGTAAAGGGCACAACGGCCTATCTGCTCAACGCGGGCGAGCGAGAAGCGCTGCCGGGTATTCGGCAGCAGGGTGACTCGGTGTTTATTGCCATTCCGCTCTACGACGCGACACTCCGCTTTAAACGGGAGGGCAACCGCCTGACGGGCAGCTACCGGGCCGGGTCGGGGCAGCCGATTCCGGTCACAGCCGAGTTCGGTCGCAGCGATCGCTACGAGCAGGGGGCAGCCCCCACGGTCAGCCTGGAGGGCAAATGGGACATCGGGATTCAGCGGTCGGCGGGGAATCCGGCCGACGTTAACCAGACGGTCGGGGTATTCTCGCAGCAGGGAAGCCGCGTGACGGGCACCATCCTGACAACCACGGGTGACTATCGCTACCTCGACGGCCACGTAACGGGCAATCGGTTTGCATTATCGGCGTTTTCGGGCGCGTCGCCCGCCGTTTTTCAAGGCGAAATCGGCCCGGATGGCAAGCTGACGGGTGAGTTTCGGTACGTGCGGGGCGCCTCTCCGGCAACAGGGGTTAAGAATCCGGCGGCCAAACTGCCCGACCTCTACAGCTTGACGTACCTGAAGCCCGGCTACAAGAAACTGGACTTTACTTTTCCGGCCGTGAATCGTGGCGACGAATCGGGTAAACCCGTGTCGCTGACCGACGCCAAGTACAAAGACAAAGTGGTCATCGTGACGATTTTAGGGAGCTGGTGCCCCAACTGCATCGACGAAACCGCTTTTCTGGCTCCCTGGTACAAGGCCAACCGGCAACGGGGTGTCGAAGTGATCGGGCTGGCGTTCGAGCGCAAAAATGACCTGGCCTTCGCCAAAACGGCCCTGTCCCGGCTCATCAACCGCTACGACGTGCAGTATGACATTCTGTTTGCGGGTCTAGCCGATAAGAACGTGGCGTCTGCCGCCCTGCCCGCGCTGAACAAAGTACTGGCCTTCCCCACGACCATCATTCTGGACCGGCAGGGGAATGTCGCGCAGATCCACACGGGCTATACCGGCCCGGCTACCGGTACGTATTACGACGAGTACGTGGCAGAATTCAACCAGACGATTGACAAACTGCTTCGGAACGAACCACTGACTGCCGAAACGGCTCACGGCGGTAACTAATCCGATTCGCACGCGACGTAAAAACGAGTAGCGCCAGCTGGTCTTCGGCAAAGGAACAGGTGGTGTCAACACCAGCCAAAACGGCGGCAACCGGTCTGGCTGGCACTAAGCAAGGGTCTGGCAACTGAAGCGTTGGTCCGACCCCATTTTTCACGTAACCAACACAAAAGAATGCACAAGTTTTATCAACTGGTAGTGGTTTTACTGCTACTGAGTCGTGGTTTGCTGGCACAGAACGCGACGGTTTCGGGCATCGTACAGACGGCAGACGGGGAAACCTTACCCGGTGTCACGATTGCCCTCAAAGGCACCAATCAGGGAACGACGACAAATGCCGAGGGGCGTTTTGTGCTCTCGTTATCCGGTACGAATCCAACCCTGATTGTCAGTGCCATTGGGTACGTTACCCAAGAGGTCAATCCCGTAGGAACGACGCTGACGCTTACCTTGCAGCCCGACGTAAGGCAGCTCTCTGAAGTGGTCATTACGGGTTATGGCGAGCAAAGCCGCAAGTCGCTGACCAGCGCCATCTCGACGGTGAAAGGGGCCGACCTCAAAACCATTCCCGTGGCTAGCCCCGACCAGCTGTTGCAGGGGCGGGCGCCGGGCGTACAGGTGCAGGCCAATTCGGGCGTACCTGGGGGCGGCATCTTCATTCGGGTACGTGGTACCAACTCGGTCAACGCGGGCAACGACCCCCTGTATGTGGTGGATGGGGTGTTTATCAACAACACCAACCTGGTAGCGACCGGGCTGGGCAACCAGGTGCCTTCCAACCCGATAGCCGATCTGAACCCCGCCGATATCGAGAGCATCGAGATTCTGAAAGATGCCAACGCCACGGCTATTTATGGCTCACGCGGGGCCAACGGCGTGGTGCTCATCACCACCAAACGGGGCAAATCTGGTAAGACGCGGCTCACTTTCGACACCTACCAGGGTTGGTCGCGGGCGGCGAAGGTGTTTTCGCTGGTCAACGGTCCCCAACTGGCCCTGCTAGAAAACGAGCGCTTCATCAACGACGGGGGCAACCCTGCTCAGGTTCCTTACCGGTCGGTGGCCAGCGGGGGGCTGGGTCTGCCCGACGAGCAGCCCACCTACGACCGCATCAGCGACCTGTTCCGCACCGCCCGCACGAGCAACTACGAACTCTCGGCGTCGGGTGGCAACGACAAAACCCAGTTTTACGTGGGCGGGGGCTACTTCCGGCAGGAGTCGATCGTTCGGCCGTCCAACTTCGAACGGTATAGCCTCCGGATCAACGTGGATAACCGCGTGAATGACCGGTTCAGGCTGGGCACTAGCACGGCCCTGGCCCGAACGGTTCGGAACGTGAGCAGCAACGACAACAACCCGGCGGGCGTGATCAATTCGGCGCTATACCCGCGCTCCAACCTGCCCGTTTTCAACACCGACGGGTCGTATGCCAAATATGGCAACTTCGACAACCATCTGGCGCTGATTCAGAACCTGAATAACAACGCCGTTGGGTCGCGCATCATCAGCAACGTGTTTGGGGTCTATGACCTATTGCCGACGCTCAGTTTGCGGAGCAGCTGGAGCATCGATTTCAACGACATGTATGAAAACAACTACAACAACACGCTGCTGCTGGCCGGGCAACCGCGCGGCACGGCCACGTCGTTTCTGTCGCGCGACATAACGCTGCTCAACGAACAGGTGCTGACCTACCGCCAGACCTTCGCCGACCGGCATTCGGTACAGGTGCTGGTGGGCAACACGATTCAGCAAAACACCTTTCAACGGACCACGCTCAGCGGACAGCAGTTTCCGTCAAATGATCTGCAAACGATTGCTTCTTCGGCCACGCAGACGGGCTCGTCGACCCGCTCACAGGCTGGACTGCTCTCGTTTTTCGGTAAGGCTAACTACAGCTTCCGAGACCGCTACTCGCTCGATGCCAGCCTGCGGGCCGATGCATCGAGCCGGTTTGGGGTGTCGCGGCGGTGGGGCTATTTCCCGTCGGTCGGGCTGGGCTGGCGGTTATCCGAAGAGGCGTTCGTGCGCGACCTGAATACCTTCGATGAACTGAAACTTCGGGCGAGCTGGGGGCTCACCGGCAACCAGGCCGGCATCAGCGATTTTGCCTCGCTGGGGCTATGGCAGGGTGGGGCCAACTACCTCGATCTGCCCGGCACGGCCCCGCTCCAACTGGCCAATTCGGACCTGAGCTGGGAAACGACCCGCCAGTGGAACGTAGGTCTGGACGTGGCGGTGCTGAAACGGCGCCTGTTTGTCGAACTCAATTACTACGATAAATACACGTATGGGCTGCTGCTGAACGTACCTGTACCGCGCAAACTGGGCTACAGTTCGGTGGTGCAGAATTTTGGGGCGGTCAGCAACCGGGGCGTTGAAGTGCAACTAACCGGTAACTGGTTCAACCGGGCTGGGTTTACGTGGAGCAGCACGCTCAACCTGTCGCGCAACATCAATCGGATCGAAACGCTCGCGGCCCCCATTACCACTGGCTCCCGCGATATTTTCCGGCTCGAAGAGGGAGCGCCCCTCTATTCGTTCTGGCTGTATCATCAGACGCGGGTGAACCCCCAAACCGGTGATGCCGAATACCAGGACGTGAACGGCGATGGCGCGCTGACCGTGGCCGACCGACGATTGGTGGGCAATGCCTGGCCTAATTTCTTCGGTGGGTTCACCAATAATCTGACCTATAAAGGATTCGATCTGGGGCTGAACCTGTATTTCGAGCAGGGAGCCAGAATCATGAACATGAACCGGTTTTTTCTGGTGCATGGCGGCACGCAGCGAAACATCGGCTACTTCCCTGAGCAACTCGACCGCTGGCAGCGGGACGGCGACGTGACGACCGTTCCCCGCCTGACCACTAACCCAAACAACAATAACTACGGCGGCATTGTGCAGAACCTGAGCGACCGCTATCTCGAAGACGGATCGTTTGTGCGACTCCGTACGCTGTCGCTGGGCTACACCGTGCCGCAACCCGTCGTGAGTCGGCTGGGGCTTGCGTCGGTGCGGGCCTACGTGCAGGCGACCAACCTCTTCACGCTGACGCCTTACTCGGGGCTCGATCCTGAGGTGAATTCACAGAGCGGCGTCGGCAACACCAAAAACTTCGACTGGGCCACCGTGCCGCAACCCCGCACGCTACAGGTCGGCTTGACCATTGGCTTATAACCCATCTCCACTAGTGTATGAAAGCATTTGCCTACCTCTTCCTGTTGGTCGCGCTGGCGTCGTGCAACACCCTCGACGTACAACCGTTCCAGCAACTGCCCGATAATCGGGCCATTACCGATGCCGGTAGCGCCCGCGCGGCGCTGCTGGGTACGTATAGCCAGGTACAGAATTACTACCAGCTGAATTACCCGGTGCTGGGGTATCTGCCCGGCGACAATGTCCGCTTCAACGGTACGCTCAACCAGTTTAACCAGCTCGACCAGAATGCGCTGAGTGCCGACAATGTCATTATTACCGACACTTGGACGCAGCTTTACCAGACGATCAATTCGGCCAATAACGTGCTGGCGGCCCTGCCTGACCTCACCGATCCGCTGCTGCCGACGGCCGAGAAAAACCAGTTGCTGGGCGAAGCCTTCTTCATCCGGTCGCTGGCCTATTTCGACTTGGCACGGGGCTGGGGGGGCGTGCCGCTGGTGCTGAAGCCCACCCGCTCGGCGGCCGATGGGCGAGGTATCCGGCGCAGTACGGTGGCGCAAACCTACGATCAGGTGCTGGCCGACCTGACCGAAGCCGAACGCCTACTGCCCGATGCTGCCACCCGCAACCGGGCCACCAAAAACACGGCGCGTGCCCTGCGGGCGCGGCTGCACCTGTACCGGCAACAGTGGGCCGAGGCCGAAACCTACGCCACGCAGGTGCTGGGCAACACCAATTACCGGCTGGTTACCCCATACCGGGCCTTTTCAGCGGCCCCGTTTGGGAGTACCGAATCGGTGCTGGAACTGACCTACAGCATCGCCGACCAGAACAACCAGTGGAACAACTGGTATCCGAGTGCGCTGGGCGGCCAGTATACCCTGCAACCCACGCCGGAACTCATAACGCTCGTTAACAACGCCAGCGCAGGGGGCAACCGCAGTGCTGCCCTGCTGGCTACCGTGCGGGTTGGCTCGACTGATTTTGTGTACGGAAACCTTTACAACCGGGCCGCCCAGCGCGATGACCCGGCCTACATTATCCGTATCGCCGAGGTCTACCTGATCCGGGCAGAGGCCAGAGCGCGTCAGGGTAAACTAGCTGACGCGCTGGCCGACCTGAATGCGGTGCGTAGTCGGGCCGGCGTGCCGGCGGCAACGGCCACTACGGCTGAGGCGGTGTTGCTGGCGATTGAAGACGAGCGGCGCGTTGAATTTGCCTTTGAAGCCCACCGCTGGTTCGATCTGGTCCGCACGGGCCGCGCCGGCGCTGTGCTGGGCATTACCGACGCGCGCAAGTGGCTATTCCCCATTCCGTTCAACGATATTGCCGCCGACCCCGATCTGGAACAGAACCCGGGGTACTGAACCAATTTTTCATCCCAAGAACATGAGTACTCAACAAACGCCGGGCGTGGACCGCCCCATTGGCATCTATTACGAACACCCGGAATGGTTTAAACCACTCTTCGCCGAGCTGGATCGGCGGGGTATTTCCTACGACCGCATCGACGCGGCACATCATCAATATGACCCGTCGGAGACGAGTAGCCCGTATAGCCTGGTCGTGAACCGGATGAGTTCGTCGGCCTACCTGCGGGGCAATGGGCAGGGTATTTTTCACACGGCGGGTTACCTGACTCATTTGGAACGCCTTGGCGTGCGGGTCATCAATGGAACGGTCGCTACCAGCATCGAAACCAACAAGGCCCGCCAGCTTTCGCTGCTGGCCCAACTGGGGCTGGCTTTCCCGAAAAGCCGCGTGGTCAACCACGTGTCGCAGATTCCGCTGGCGGCGGCGCAACTGCGCTTCCCGCTGGTGGTCAAGGTGAATATCGGCGGGGCCGGGGCAGGGATTGTCCGTTTCGACACGCCGGAGGGGTTGCAGGCAACTGTCGAGGCCGGTCAGATCGATCTGGGTATCGACCAGACGGCGCTGGTGCAGGAATTTGTGCAGCCGCGTGGCGGGCATATCGTGCGGGTCGAGACACTGAACGGCCGGTTTCTGTACGCCATGAAGGTCTTCACCACCGGGCAAAGTTTTAACCTGTGCCCCGCCGAAATCTGCGCCATACCGGAAGCTCCTTCCGCTGAGTTCTGCCTTACCGACGCCCCCAAAAAAGGCATTCAGGTGGAAGTGTATATGCCCCCTTCGGCCATTATTGCCGACGTCGAGCGTATTGCGAAAGCCGCTCAGATCGACGTGGGTGGGGTGGAGTACCTGATCTCCGACGAAACGGGGTCGGTGCTGTTCTACGATATCAACGCGCTGTCAAACTTCGTGGCCGATGCGGTCAACGTGGTGGGGTTCGACCCGTATGCCCGCTTTGTCGATTACCTCGAAACACAACGCCAGACGTATCGGCAGGCTGGCTCGGACCAGCAGGCCGATACCATCGCTTCATTTAAACATACCTACGCTCCATGAAATTTGGCTATTGGCTCCCCGTTTTTGGCGGCTGGCTCCGCAACGTCGATGACGAACAGATGCGCCCCGACTGGTCGTATGTGAAACAACTGGCCCGGAAATCGGAAGATTGGGGCTACGACCTGACGCTCATTGCGGAATTGAACCTCAACGACATCAAGGGCGAAGATGCCCCGTCGCTCGACGCCTGGTCTACGGCGGCTGCGCTGGCCGCCGTCACGGAGCGCATCGAATTGATGGTCGCCGTTCGCCCCACGTTTCACCAGCCGGCCTTGCTGGCGAAACAGGCCGCTAACATCGACCACATCAGCGGGGGGCGCCTGACCCTGAACGTCGTCTCGTCGTGGTGGCAGGACGAAGCCCGCAAGTACGGGGTGCATTTTGAGCAGCACGATGACCGCTATGCCCGCACGGCGGAGTGGCTGCACGTGGTCGATAACCTCTGGAAGCGGGACCATTTCTCGTTTGAGGGCAAGTATTACCGCGTTGAGGACAGCATCCTGCAACCCAAACCGATCGCGCAGCCCCGCCCGTTCATCTACGCCGGGGGGGAATCGGAAGCCGCTAAAAACCTGATTGCCGCCCAATGCGATGGGTACGTGATGCACGGCGACGATCCGGAAGGCATCGGTCGGCGCATTGCGGATCTTCGCCACCGGCGCGAGCGGCTCCGGCCCGACCTGCCGCCCATGAAATTCGGCGTGGCGGCTTACTCGATTGTGCGGAACACGGAAGCCGAAGTGAAACGGGAAATCGACCGAATCACGAATGTCAACGGTTCGGCTGCGGGCTACAAAAACTACCAGCAATGGCTGGCCGGCACGCAGCTGGAGAAAAAGCCGTCGCTGGAAGATTACTCCGTTTCTAACCGGGGCCTGCGTTCCGGTCTGGCGGGTACACCCGATCAGGTGGCGGCGCGGGTAGCCCAGTTTGAGGCCGTCGGCGTTGATTTTTTGCTGCTGCAATGCAGCCCGCAACTGGAAGAGATGGAACGCTTTTCGGAAGCGGTCATCCGGGTACTGGCGTAGCTCGAACCGGTCATGATCTGGTCAGCGATTTAGGAATTCTTTTTAAGCCAAAAACAGAATACGACAATGACAAACAGGTTACTACGTTGCCTTGCCCTGCTGGTGTTGTGGGGTGTGGCGTCGCGCGTACAGGCGCAAACCAGCTACTATTTTCCCGACGAAAAGGGTGGTTTCGACCCGGCTATTCCGACGCCGGAGCAATTTCTGGGTTACCCCGTGGGGTCCCACTTTACGCGCTACGACCGTATCGTTGACTACCTGAAAGAGCTCGATCGGCTGTCGGATAAGGTCAGTTTGCAGCCCATCGGGAAAACGTACGAAGAACGGCCGCAGGTGATTGCGTTTTTTACGTCGGCCGCCAACCAACGTAATCTGGCGCAGTTGCGGCAGCAGCACCTTACGCTGGCCGACCCGAAAACGCCCGCCCCCGACTACGCCAAACTACCCGTGGTGGTGCATTTGGCGTATACCGTACATGGCAACGAAAGCTCGAGCAGCGAAGCCGCCATGCTCACGGCCTATTACTTGACCGCCTCCACCAACGCCGAGGTGACGCGCTGGCTGTCGGAAGCCGTGGTCACGATCGACCCCGCCGAAAACCCCGACGGGCGCGACCGGGCTACGCAATGGTTCAATCAGCACAAGTCGTTTCCGGCCGTAACCGACCCCGCTGACAGGGAGCATAACGAAGGCTGGCCCAACGGACGGTATAACCATTACCTCAACGACCTCAACCGGGACTGGCTGCCGCTGGCGCATGTGGAGAGCCGCAACCGCATGAAGTTTCATCACGAATGGCTCCCCAATGTCATGATCGACTTTCACGAGATGGGGACGAGCAGCACGTACTATTTTGAGCCGTCGAAGCCCTTCAGCACCGAAAACGACCTGATTCCCCGGGCTACCTACGACGTGCTGAACGTGCGGCTGGCCCGGTATTTCGCCCGCGCGCTCGACGGCGTTGGCTCGCTCTACTGGACCAAAGAACAATTTGATAACCTCTCGCCCATCTACGGCTCAACGTACCCCGACTTCACGGGCGGCGTAGGCGTTACGTTTGAAGTGGGCAGCTCGCGGGGGCTGGCGCAGGAGGGGAGCAACGGTACGGTTACATTTCCGTTTACCATCCGCAATCACCTGCGCACCGGACTGGCTGCCGTGCAGGGTGCCGTCGAAGAGAAAGAGCTATACCTGAAACACCAGCGCGATTTCTTTGCTTCGGCGCTGACGGACGCGGCTAAGTTTCCTACCAAAGCCTACGTGTTCGGGGCCGCCACCGATCCCAACCTGACCCGGCGGTTTGCCGACGTATTGCTGCAACACAACATCCAGTTTTATGCCCTGCAACAGGCTGCGCAGGCTGGTGGTAAATCATTCGCGCCGGGCGCGGCATACGTGGTGCCAACCGCACAGCCGCACTATCGGCTGGTGCACTCGCTGTTTGAGGAGGTGACCGCTTTCCACGACAGCGTTTTTTACGATGTTACGGGCTGGTCGCTGGTGCACGGGTATGGCTTGCCGTATGCCAAGCTGAAAGAAACGTCGTTGGTGAAGGGGGAGCCGGTCAAAAACCTGCCGACCATCGCCGGGGGCGTGGTGGGCGGCCCTTCGCCGGTCGCCTACGTGGTCAGCGGAGCCGACTACCATACGGCGCAGGCCGTATCGCGGTTGCAGCAGGCCGGAGTGCTCACCAAGGTATCGTTCAAGCCGTTTCGGATTCAGTCACCCGTAGCGCAGACCGGATCGGGGGCGCAGTCGTTACCACGACCGGCTGGAAACACAGACTATAGCTATGGCTCTATTATAGTGCCGGTAGCCGGGCAGAAGCAGGCGCCCGATTCACTATATCGGCTGGTAGCGGCCATTGGGCGGCAGGCCGGCGTGACCTTTACGGGCGTGTCGACGGGCTTCAGTGCGCAGGGTATCGATCTGGGTAGTAACAATATCCGAAGCCTCCGTAAGCCGGAGGTGGCCCTGGTGGTGGGGCCGGGCGTGAACCCGTCGGAGGCCGGCGAAGTCTGGTTTCTGACGAGCGAGCACCTGCAACTGCCCGTTACCAAACTCGACCTGGGTAGCCTGGCCCGCGCCGACTGGAGCCGCTACAACACCGTCGTGCTGGTGGGTGGTCAATACAATTCGATCGACAAGAATACGGTTGGGAAACTAAAAAGCTGGGTAGAGAACGGCGGTACGCTCATCACTACCAAAACGGCGTCGGAATGGGCCATTCGCCAGGGGCTGGTGCGCGAGAACCTGCTGGCTACCAGCAAACCCGATACGACCAAAGCCGCAGAGCGAGTCGATTTTGAGCGGGTACGTGAGCGGGAAGGCACCCGTGCTGTGGCGGGCTCGATCTACACGGCCGATGTGGACATTACCCACCCCCTCGGTTTTGGCTTGACCGACCGGCGGCTGTTTGTTTTCCGCAATGGAACAACGTACCTGAAATCGGGCAGTAGCCCGTACAACACGGTGGTGAAGTACACGGCTACACCCTTTGTGAGTGGGTACGTATCAAAAGATAACCTGAAGAAAATCGGCAACTCGGCGGCGGTCGTCGTTAGCCCCGAGGGGCAGGGCCGGGTCGTGCTGTTTGCCGACGACCCGGCGTTTCGGTCGTACTGGCACGGTACGTCGCGGTTGCTGGTTAATGCCTTGTTATATGGTCCGTTGCTGAATGCTCCTACGGCCTTGCCAACCGCCGAGGAGTGATATTTGGCGTACAAGCCTGCGCCCGGCAATGCGGGCCACTATGGAGCCGTGGTGGGTAATCCACGTACCTATGATATACTACCGCGCTACTTGTGCTATTGGCTCAGCCTATAGCGCGTAGCCTGCGCCTGATGCAGCGCTGCTCCATCGATAAGTCTGAACATGCATGACTGGTCGATGGAGCAGCGTTACGTTTTAGCTAATCGCCGCATTGGCACGGCGATAACTGCGCCGGCCCGCGATCGAACAGATCACTCGATTCTAAACACGGCCGATGTCTTGCATGACCCGTCCTGGGGGTAAGTGATTCGTAGCCCTTCTGCCGTTTGTCTCCACGTTACGGCCTTTTTATAGCCTAACAGGTTTACGGTCTTGATGGGTTTGTCGAGCAGGTTGGCAGTAGTCCCCAACGACTTAATGAGCAGTTCGGTGCTTGGCTGGGGCGCCACCATGCTGAATGCGTACAAAGCGCCATTCTTGCCGACGGTGAATCGGAAGTCGGCCGACGTAAAGACAAATTCGGCGTGACGACGGCCCAAGGCGCCTCCCGGTAGCATGTTAAGTTTGCCGTTAACCTGTTCGCCTTCGCCGGGTATCCGCCAGGCCCGACTACCATAAACAGCTTCGCCGTTTCGCCGCATCCAGTCTCCTACTTCATTCAGCATCGTCTGGCTTCCTTTGTCCAGTGAGCCATCCGGCAGCAGCGAAATACAAATGGCGGCATTACCGTCCCGGGCTATGGCTTCGATGATGTATTTCAGCATCATCCCTGAATCATAGACAAAATTGGGGGCGTAAAACCAGTCGCCCACGGGCGTTTCGGCGATCCAGGGTTCCGACGAATTAATCGCTTCGGGGATACCAAATTCCTCCGTATTCACCGTGCCGTTGGTATGGTGACGGAATTTGACGATGCTGAACACATCGGCCTTTCCTCGGCGCTGAAGCGTTCGGTTGTAAAAGTCGGCAATGACCCGCTGCATAGCATCCGCCTTTAACCCTACGCCCGTACCGTTCCCACTGAAGGGTTGATCAGACGTGCCGTCGGTGTAGATAAAATCGGGACTGTACTGGTCAACGACATCCATCATGCGCTGAGCCCATTGGGTTGCGTACCACTTGCCGTAGTCGAGGTGCTTACTGAAGATACCCGCGGGCGGTGGTGACCATTTCGAATAAGCAGCTTCAGAGACGCCCTTATACTCGCGAAGATCGATCCCATACAACAGGCGGGGGTCGAGCCCTTGCCACCATTTTCCTTTCCCGTCGGCAAGCGTCAGGTTCGCGTCATAGGGAACGCCCTTCATACTTCCCTCTTTGTCGCTGCCGAAGGCCGCCTGCCACCACCACCAGGTATACTCGTGGTGGAATGTAACGCCGAAACGCAGCCCCTCGCTTTGGCAAGCTTTTGCCCATTCGCCAATCAGATCACGTTTGAGGCCAACGTTAACGGAATTCCAGGGGTGGTAGCGGGAATTCCATAGATCGAAATTATCATGATGAACGCCCTGAATTAACAGGAACTTGGCCCCGGCGTCTTTATAGATCTTGGCCAGTGTGTTCGGGTTAAGTTTCGTTGGGTTCCAGTCGCGCAGCACTTCCTTATAGCCAACCTTTGAGGGGTGACCATAATTTTTGAGGTGGTTCTTATAAGCGGGAGTCCCTTCTACGTAAAGCTTTCGGGCATACCAGTCGCCACTTTGCCCCGCAGACTGTGGCCCGAAATGTACCCAGATGCCAAACTTGGCCTCTCTGAGCCAGGCCGGTACACCGGGGTAGTTTTTCTCGATCGATTCCCAGGTTGGCTGGAACGGACCACTCGCAATGGGCAGCGTAAGCTTAACTTCTGGAAACGTTTTCCAGTCGGCTATCGCTACGCTGTCGATGGGTTGTTTGGGCGGCAATGAGGGGATGGCTGCCGGTACAATGGATAAGGACTTGCCTGGCGATACGGCGCGTTGGGCTTGCAGGCCCAACGGCAACGTAGCCATCACGAAGAGTAGTCGAACTGTTGTTTTCATGCGTCTCTAGTACAAACCAGATTGGCTTTTATGCCCGTCAATTGTCGGGCAATAACCGCAAAAAGGCCGTTACTTGACCGCTCAGGCAAGAATAGGCTCAGCAAACGATCCGATTGTATCATAGCGAATCGGGCCTTGCCACCAACCCTATGGTAGTCCAAAAGCAGCAGGCTTATCGGGGTGACTACGTTACGTTAGGCCCATTCCCGGCGCCGAGGGCCTGTTTTGTAACGAAGTGGGCAGTCGTGAGCCTGGTGTACTGGTCTCCGAGCTTTTCCATCTTAGGCGTCGTACGGGATGGGCCAACGTTTGGCCAGGCCGCCCTTTCGGGACGTAGAGACGGGCACAAAAAAAGCCCGCTGGGTGAGCAGCAGGCTTGAGCATGTAGCGGGGAGCAGGATCGAACTGCCGACCTTAGGGTTATGAATCCTACGCTCTAACCATCTGAGCTACCCCGCCGTAATGTTCTGCAAAAGTACGCTTTTTATTTTTTTCGGTCAACGGCCGGGCCTTGTATTTAGTATATTTTTTCCGTTACCTTGCTAAAACCTTACCCGCACCACCCCCGGATCAGCGCCCGTTTCCCAAGTGAAACTGAGTGGCTTGCAGGTAACAAGTACGGTTAGATTGATCACGTTTTTTGTTGACTCCCTACCATGGAGAAATTAAAGTTTGTGACTGAGTACGAACTCCGGGCCTCTCCCAAAGTACTCTTCCCCTACATCAGCACTGCCTCGGGGCTATCGCAGTGGTTCGCCGCGAAAGTCAATACCTTACCCGACCATAAATACGATTTCATCTGGGATAACGAGAGTCACCCGGCCCGCCAGACCTCACTGCGCCAGAACAAAAGCGTACGCTTCGAATTTCTGAACACCGGCGAAAATGGCCACGACAGCAACTACGTCGATTTCCGCCTCGACGTGAGCGAACTGACGCAGGCAACGTACCTACGCATCACCGACTACTCGACCAACCTTGACGAAGACGAATTGCAGGATATGTGGGATGGCCTCCTCGACAAACTGAAGGAGATCGTCGGGTCCTGACTGTTAAAAATAACTAATGAGTGCCCTACCCGTGAACAATGCAGCCTGTGGCGGTCGTTACGTACGTAGCCTTCTGTGGGCACACCGCCGCACGAACTGTTCATTTGTGGAGTGAAAAAAATAGATAAACTAATCCTCAAGTCGTTTTTCGGGCCTTTCTTCCTCACGCTAGCCGTCGTCATCTTTATCTTCCTGATGCGGCTGCTGATGTTGTATATCGACGATTTTGTCTCGAAAGACATTACGCTGGTCACGTTTGGGCGGCTGCTCTACTTCTTTGCCGTTCTGACCATCCCGACTGCCCTGCCGCTGGCGGTGCTGCTGTCGTCGCTGATGACCTTCGGGAACCTGGGCGAGTTCTTCGAGCTCACCGCCATGAAGAGCGCGGGCATCTCACTCACGCGTGCCCTGCGCCCGCTGCTGTTGCTGGCGTTTGTGTTCATGGGGTTCTCGTTCTGGTTCAATAATAGTGTGTCGCCCTGGGCCAACCTCAAGGCCTACAGCCTGCTGTACGACATCAAGACGGCCAAAGCAACGCTCAACATCAAGGAGGGGATTTTCTACAATGACCTGCCCGGCTACAGCATTAAAGTCGACCGGAAGTTTGGCGACTCACTAACGAACCTGGTTATCTACAAACACAATACGTCGGGCGTCGAAACGGGTAACCGGGAAATCATCCTGGCAAAATCGGGCCGGATGTATACCGATCCCAGCCGGTCGTATCTGGTTTTTGAACTGAATAACGGCAACGATTATCAGGAATATAACGATGGCCGGTCGGTGTCGTATACGGGTACCGGTATTCCGAAAGCCACTCAATTTCTGCGCAACGGCTTCAAGCATTATAAGCTGGTCATCAGCCTCGAATCCTTTGGTCTGCACCGCACCGACGAACAGCAGTTCGAGTATCACCCTTATATGAAAACGCTGTCGGAACTGCGCGCCATTTCCGATTCGCTGCAAAAAGACGCCGTTCGGGCCAGTATGGGCGTGGCCGGTTCGTCGCGTAACTATTACAACTACCACTTCAAAGCCGACGCGGTCGTGCAGGCCAAGCGGGTGCGCGACGGCAAGTGGGTCGACAGCCTGCTGGCCTTTACACCGCGCACGTCGAACCCCATTGAAATTGAAGCGCAGGCCGTGACGCAGGCGCAGAACATGCTGTCTTACGCGCAGTCGAATATTATTTACCTGAAAGAGAAGGAGAAAAGCTCGTATCAGTACGACCTGGAGAGCCACCACAAATTCACGCAGGCGATCTCGGTATTTATCATGTTCCTGATCGGGGCGCCGCTGGGGGCCATCATCCGCAAGGGGGGCTTTGGCCTGCCTGTGCTGGTGTCGATCATCTTCTTTATCGTCCTCTATGTGCTGACGTTGCTGGGCGATAAGTTTGCCAAAGACGGCGCCTGGCCCGTACCGATGGGCGCCTGGCTGGCCAACATGGTGCTGTTTCCCATTGGCCTGTACCTACTCCGGCAAGCCCGAATCGACTCGGCCATCTTCGACAAAGACGCTTACGCCGTCGCGTGGGGGAAACTTAAGAAACGCTTCAAAGGGCTAGAGGCAACGGCCAGCGTAGGCTGACAAAAGGCGTTACTGGCAAAAAAGTCTCCCGTTTCGAATTGATAGAGGCGTCTGATTCAGGCGTCAAACAATTCAAAACGGGAGACTTTTTTGTAGGGTATCCGAAACCTTAAACCGGGATTTGCTCGAATTTAACTGCTGCCTGGCCCTGCTCGTTTTTGAAAGCAGCGCGGGGTTTGATGTTCAGCGTCTGGAATAACTGCTGATCGGCGTCGACGTCGGGGTTGGGTGTGGTAAGCAGTTTGTCGCCCGCGAAGATCGAGTTGGCACCGGCCAGAAAGCACAGCGCCTGTTCTTCGGTGGTCATGCGGACCCGCCCGGCTGAGAGCCGCACCATCGCGTTGGGCATGGTAATGCGGGCCGTGGCAATCATGCGAACCATTTCCCAAACCGACACGCGTTCCTGCTCCTCCAGCGGTGTGCCTTCCACCGGCACCAACGCATTGACCGGCACCGACTCGGGGTGTTCCGGCAGCGTAGCCAGCGTCAGCAACATACCGATCCGGTCGTTGTGCGATTCGCCCATGCCGATGATCCCTCCCGAGCAAACTGAGATACCCGCGTCGCGCACGTGGCCGAGCGTATCGAGGCGGTCGTCGTAGGTACGTGTCGTGATGATGTCGCCGTAAAATTCTTCGCTTGTATCCAGATTATGGTTGTAGGCGTAGAGCCCCGCTTCCTTCAACTTTTGGGCCTGGCTGTCGGTGAGCATGCCGAGGGTGCAGCACACCTCCATCCCCATGGCGTTGACGCCACGCACCATGTCGAGTACCTTGTCGAAATCGCGGTTGTCGCGTACTTCGCGCCAGGCTGCCCCCATGCAGAACCGGCTGCTGCCCGAGGCCTGCGCCCGGCTAGCGGCTTCCAACACTTCGCCTACTTCCAGCAGCTTGTGTGTTTTCACGTTGGTGTGGTAGCGCGCGGCCTGCGGGCAATAGGCGCAGTCTTCGGGGCAACCACCCGTTTTCACCGACAGCAGCGTACATACCTGCACTTCCTGCGGGTCATGGTGTTGGCGGTGAACGGTCGCTGCCCGGTAGATGAGGTCTAACACCGGGCTATTGTAGATGTCGGCAATTTCGTCGCGAGTCCAGTCGGTACGCATAGGGTTTGAACGATGAGTGATGGGTGATGCATGATGAGTTGGCTGACGCACATACGCTTTGTCCAGCGTTGGCAAATTCGTCATTCATCGCTCATCACTATTTGAGTTTGTTAAGCTGGTCTGTATTTCGTTTGGTGTCGATCTGACCGGCGCGGGCCAGTTCGAGTGAGCGTTGAGCGGCCTGTTTGGCGTCGGCGGTTTTGCCAGCGCGGCGGTAGGCGTCGGCTTGCTCGTAATAGAGGTCGGCCTGCTCACCGGTAGTGGTTCTGAGCGAAAGCGCTTTACCAATCCATTTGGTCAGGTACGTTACGTCGGCGGCGTCGGGCGAGGCGCGGTTGAAAAGGCGGGCCACGTAGATATATTCCGGCACCGACAACGAATGCGTGTTGATGTGGTTGTTCATCCGCTCGGCGGCGCGGGCGCCCTGCCCCAGTTTGAAATAAGCGTTTACTTCGGGCAGCAACGTGCGCGATGAGGCCGTTTTGGGGTCGATACCGATCTGTACCAGCCCGTTGTACACCTGCTGAATCTGGGCGGGGGAATAGCGCAGGCCCCTGCTGCTATACAGCGACGACATCAGGATGTTCTCGGCCACGTCGACCGCCGGTTTGCCGTACTGCTGCTTGTACAGGTTGATGTTGCTGACCAGGCTTTTGGCCAGCGGATTGTTCATGTCGATGATCAGCTTCTGCAACACCAGCCAGTTGTTCTGGTTGGCATGGGTGTTGGCGGGCTGCTGGGCGGCGTAGGCTTCCATCGCCGCGATGTTGGTGTTGGTGTCACAGGTGACCCGGCTATACATGGCCAGATCGATCAGGAAGTTGGGCGACTTATCCCCACTCGCGAACCGCTGCTTCCAGGTGTTGCTCCGGGCCGAGGCCGTTACGGCGTTGTTACCGTGGCGGATGACTTCATCGGCGCTGTTCTGGCTCATGGCGAAGTGAATGATGTCGCCGCTAGAATCGAGGTACAGAAACAGAGGCAACGAAGGCACGTATAACTTTTTGGCCTTCAGCCAGTTCTGCGTGGCCGGTTGCCCGATGTCGAGTTTCGTGCTGACAAACTTGCTGTTGTACGATTTGCCCACCCGGCTGTCGGCCAGAATCGGGATGAAGCTCTGGCACACATGGCAGTCAGGCGAATAGATCTCCACGAAGACCGGTTTCTGCGCTTTCTGCGCGGTCTTGAGCACAACGCTGATGGGTGCCTGCTGAAAGGCGATACCCTTCTGGGCCAACGTGTTGAGCGTAGCCAGGCAAAAGAGCAAGATGAACGAAACGCGCATGGGCATAGGTGGGGTGGTTTGAGGGTTGACGGTTGACCGTTTGATGTTAACGAATGAACGAGCAGTTACCTGTACTTAAGTCAACAGCAAACGGTTAATCGTCAACCCTTAAACGCATTGATCATTTCTGGTTCTCGGCGCGGAATTCGGCTTCGATTCGCTTGCTGAGGGAACGGCACAGGTTGTCGATATCATCGGCCATGGCTTCGTCGCCGGTCGCGCCGCGCACGGTGCTGGCAATACCACCCATGATCTCGACCATAAACCGCTTCATATCGCCCACTTCCATGTCTTTGGTCCACAAGTCGATTTTCAGCGTGTTGCGGTGGTAGTTATCCCAAACGGCGACCGAAATGGCTTTCGTGTCGTTGAGGCCTTCGTTGGGGTTGTCGGTCGCGTCCCAATAGATTTTGTCGGGTACGTTCTCGTTGTCTAATTCAATCGTGAAGTTGATTTCGGACTGGCGCATTGGCTATACTGTTTGCCGTTGATCGTCTACCGTCTCAAGTTAGCTTGCGCGTCAGCAGTACGCCTGCGGCAGCCAACGTCAGGCCGTAAACGACAAACGTCAACTCTTTTTTTGATCAAAATTACGCTTTTTCGGTCAGTACTGCCTCGGTCAGGTGTTTCCAGATTACGTCGTACACGTCGATAGCGTCGATTTCGGAAGCCGACGCGGGCTGGTCGGTGACAAGGATGGGGTAGTATTCCTGCCCCACATCGACCCCGCCGTGCGAGCCTTTCACCAGCGTGGCGTCGAGCGAAATAACATCCATCAAATACCGGAATCCCAGCAACTTACGGGCCAGTTTATACCCGGCTTTGGCTTTGATGAGCGGGTTGGTCTGGTCCATGAAGAGCTCGGCGGGGTCGTAGCCGGGCTTGCGGTGAATGTCGACGAGCTGGGCGTAATCGGGCTTTTTGGCGTCGTCGAGCCAGTAATAATACGCAAACCAACTATCGGGCTCGGCAATGGCGACCAGATCCCCCGACCGTTCGTGGTCAAGGTGATGGGCTTTTTTACCCGCTTCGTCGAGCACCTCGGCCACACCCGGCAGTTTCTCCAGCATCGCCTTCACGCGCGATACCTGCGCAGGGTCGTTCACGTAGACGTGGGCAATCTGGTGGTCGGGGGCGGCAAACGCGGCTGATGCGCCCGCATCGAGCAGTTCGCGGCCCGCCTCGACCCGCACGGCAATCAGGCCCGCTTCGCGCAGGGCCCGGTTGATGTAAACAGGGCGGTTAACGTTGTTGATGCCGTATTCCGACAACAGGATGACCCGCGTGTCTTTCTTCTCGTAAAAGGCCACCAGTTCGGCCACAAGCTGGTCGATCTCGCGCAGGTCGGGCGCGATACGGGCCAGGTCGACGCCGTATTTCTGGAGGCAGTAATCGAGGTGGGGCAGGTAGATGAGCGTCAGCGTCGGGTTGTGCTGATCATCCACGTACATCGACGCGTCGGCAATCCACTTCGATGATTTCAGGCTGGTGTTGGGGCCCCAGAACGTAAACAGCGGGAACGTACCCAGCTTGGCCGTGAGCTCGTCGCGGAGGGAGGCGGGGTGAGCGTAGCAGTCGGGCATTTTCAGGCCGTCGGCGTGGTACTGCGGCCGTGGCGTCACTGAATAATCGACCGAGGCGTACATGTTGTACCACCAGAACATCTTCGAGCAGGTGAAGCTCGGGTCCTCGCGTTTGGCGCGTTCCCAGATCTTCTCGGCCTCGACCAGCCGGTTCGACTGCTTCCAGAATTTGACTTCGGCGTCGCGGCGGTCATACCAGCCGTTGCCCACGATCCCGTGTTCGCTCGGCCATTTGCCCGTGATGTAGCAGCTCTGGGCGGTGGTGGTCACGGCGGGCAGTACGGGCCGCACGTGGGTCAGGTGCCGCTTGGCGATGTACTGCGTCAGGAAGGGTGTATGCTTACCCAACACGCTCGTACTCAGGCCAACAATATCAATGACAACGGTCTTTTGCATAACGAAGGTCGACGCTGAGCGTCTGTTGCTTGCGTAGAAATAGAGACAGCGCGGTTACCCCTCCAGACAGGTTTTTACCCACGCCAGTTCGCGGGCGATGGATTCGCTGATGGGTAGTTGGGCATCGGCGGGCAGCACGCCCCAGGTGTAGGTTTCCACTTCCAACTGATCGGTAAATGGTTTGGTACGTTGCCAGTGAAGGGTCGTAACCACGTCCTGTTGGGTGGAGCCCAGCAGCCCGTAGGTTTCCAGAAACAAGGGTACGTGGAAGTGGATGCGCCACTCGCGGTGCGTGTCGGGATCGTAGGCGGCGAGGGCGTCGGGCAGGTCGGCGAAGCGCTGACGGGTGCCGTCGGCGAGGCGGGCTACCACCTGATGCAGGTACGTTGGTTCGTCAAACGCCCGGATGGCATCGAGCTTGGCCGCTCCATCCATCGAAAAGTCGATGTGCAGGGCCGAACTGATCTGAATTTTTCCGACCCGAATCCCCGCTTCGGTCAGCTTCTGAATCGCCTGATCGGTGGTTTCGTAGGTAACCGCCATGTGGCAGATGTCGTAACAAAGCTGAATGTGGTCGTGCACAGCCGCATCGGCTTCGGTGGCGCTGAGGCCACGTTGCTCGGCCAGGTACGTTCGGGCGGCGGGGCGTAGCGTGTTGGTGTACCAGTCCAGAAAATCGTCGAGGTTATCGAGCAGACCGTCGGGTTCGGGCTCGATGTCGAGGTGGAGCACCTTGCCGGTTTCCGTGCGCAGCCGCATCAGTTCATCGAGTACCAGCAGGATGTGCTGCGTGCTTTTCAACATGGCCTTGTAGGCCGCGGCCGGGGTTTCCCACCAGTGCTGGTAGGAGAGGGGCGAGGTCGACACGCCGCCTTCGGTCAGGTCGTCGGGCAGCAGTTGCGCCAGCAGCCGGAAGAGCCGGATGGTGTAGTCAACGCGTGCGGTGGTGGTCCAGTCGGGCGCGTGCACGTGGTCTTTCACCCGCTGATCGTGGAAGCCGCCATAGGGAAAGCCGTTCATCGTAAAGACGTAACAACCGGCCTCGGTCAACCAGCGTTGAAGCGCAGCCACCCGCTCGGGTTGGGCCAGATCCAGGCTCGCCTGATTGGCGACCCGCAGGCCCAGTCCCAGCGGCGCATCGGGCGACTGAGCCGCTTTGACCGCCGGTACCTGCTCGCGAAGGTGCCGAAAATGATCGTCCCACGCCTCACCAGGGTGGATATTTGTGCAGTAACCGAAATGCATAAGGGGGTAATGGACCATGCGTAATGCACAATGTATAATGTACGATGCGGTCCGCCGCTGCGGCACAATGGATGCCGGGTGGCTCACCACTGAAGCAAAATCATTGTGCCGCAGCGGCGGACCGCATCGTACATTATACATTGTGCATTCGTTCAGTGGGCATTGTGCATTAATGTATTTTCCAGCTTCTCGATGGCCTGCTGAATCAGCGCGGTATCCATCTCGTGGACTTCCACGCCCTGCCCGAGCGCATCCAGCAGCGTAATCGTCAGTTCGCCACCGAGGTGTTCCTGGAATTCGGTGAGGCCCCGGCGGAGGTTTTCGCCCCCGTTCTCGGCCAGCGCCGGGTGAAACAGGTCGAAGCCTAGCCGTTGCAGCACCGACAGCACCCGGTCGGCATCCGTAGCGGTAATGCGGCCCGCCAGTTGCGAATAGACCGTATCAAGCGCAATGCCGATGGCGACGGCCTCACCGTGCCGCACCGAGAAATCGGTGAGGTATTCGAGCTTGTGGGCCGCCCAGTGACCAAAGTCGAGCGGGCGGGCTGAGCCCATCTCAAACGGATCGCCCCCCGCAATGTGCTGCATGTGCAGTTGGGCGCAGCGGTAAACGAGGTAGCTCATGGCCTCGGCGTCCCGGTTGGCCAGGGCATCGGCGTTGGTGTCGAGCCACTCAAAAAACGGCCGGTCTTTGATGAGCGCCACTTTGATGGCTTCCGAAATGCCCGAGCGCCAGTCGCGATCGTCCAACGTACCCAGAAAAGCGGCGTCGTTGAAGACGGCAACGGGCGGGGCAAACGTACCCACGAAGTTCTTTTTGCCGCCCCAGTTGACGCCGTTCTTGACACCCACGCCCGAGTCGTTCTGCGAGAGCACCGTCGTGGGGATGCGGATGTGCCGCACGCCCCGGTGGGCAATGGCCGCCGCATACCCAACCAGATCGAGTACGGCTCCACCACCGATGGCGGCGATGTAGGAATGCCGGTCGATCCCGTAGCGGTCGACGGCGTCGATCAGTTGGTCGACCAGTTCGGGGCTGTTTTTGGCCAGTTCGCCACCCGGTACCACCATCGGTTCATCCACGACGCGCAGGCCAGGTACGTCGGCAAAATACGTCTGGATGTTGGCCGGCAGTGTGGGATGGGCTGCCAGTACACCGCTATCGATGACAAACAGAAGTTTACGGGTGAGTTGGGTGCCCGAACGGCGGGCCGATTGCGTCAGCCAGTCGCGGAAAAGCGTATTGTCGGAAGCGAACAGGTGCTCGGTAAATGATACGGTATACGTAAACGGCACGCTGAACGACTGTTCAAGTTGGTTCATCACATTGGTTTCTCCTCTAAACCAAAAGCCAAAATTACCCACGATTACCCGGCTTTTGTTGACTGAACGGTAAATCGACGGTATTGTAGCACCATTGGCCCACGGCTACGGTCTCTTTCTTAATAAACGGGAAATCGCGGTTTTGGTGCAATCAGCCCCCGTTTTGATTCATTTTTAACTAAACCTTTATCCGGTCTGTCTGTCCAAGCCCAAACAAACCGAATCATCCCATGAACCTACGCCATCTGTTGCTGACCGGCGCTGCCGTTTTGACTACCCTGGTCACTTACGCCCAGACGCCCGCTCCGCAGTCGGAAAAACACCGCCTCACCAGCCAGCAGCGCGCCGCCCGCAAAGCTGAACACAAAGCCAAGCTTGCCGCCATGAGCCCCGCCGAGCGCCAGGCGTTCAAACAGGCCCACCGCGAACGCCGGGAAGCCAAACTCGCCGCCATGACACCCGAGCAGCGCGAGCGCGTGCTGGAACGCCACCGCCAGCGCAAAGAGCATCGGAAAGGAAGCCGGGGGTAACCAGTAGCACCTCAACCCCGCTCCGGATCGACTTAGCCAGCTGACAAGGCTAAGTCGATTTTTTGTGTCGTTTACTTACCCGGCAAGCCCGTGGATAACTCGGTATAGTCAATGATATAGGTTATTGGTATATTTGATTATAAATCAGATCGACTCAACTGGTATGAAAAGGAACTGGCTGTTAGGGGCGATGGGCGTGTTGTGGCTGGCGGGCTGCACAGCTAGTCCCGATGTCGCCCCTAACGATGATATCGACGCGCTGCACGAGCGCTTTCACGGGAAGTACAGTATTGTCAGTTCGGTGAGCAATGAGGCCATCGATGTGAACATGGACGGCTATGCCTCAACGAACCTGCTGGATGAGATCAAGGAACTGGCCCCCGAATACTGTTGCGAATTAATCTTACACGTCAGGGGCAAAGGCCAATGGAACACGCAACCCGTGCGGCTTATGGTGGAGGCCTGGCCTGAGCAGTACATCTGGTCAGGAAACGACCAATGGAACTGGGAGCCGCTGGCCTACGATCCGAAACTAACGGTGAACTATGCGAGGCAGGGGGCAAGCCGGTCTATCTCGTTCGCGCCTGATCTGAAATCGATCATTGTCGCCGACGAACCGAACGCCGACGCCTCCGTGCGCTGGAAAAAGCCCGTGTCGGTCAGAATCGTGGGGCAGCATACCATTGAACTGGTGAGTCGGAAGACGATTTACACCCGCGCAGGCACCAAAACGGTGCTCATTACCACCCGCTACGAGCGCTACACCATGACGACCTAGGCGTTATCTTCGCCTCTATGCGTCTACTCTCCCTATTTCTGCTCTGCGCGTCGCTGACTGCCCACGCGCAACGTACCCGCCAAGGTGAGCCGTTTGCTCATACGTTTTCCATTGTGGCCCGCGACGAAGCCACCGGCGATCTGGCCGTGGGCGTGCAAAGTCACTGGTTTTCGGTGGGCACCACTGTGTCGTGGGGTGAGGCGGGCGTTGGCGTGGTGGCTACCCAGTCGTTTACCAATAAATCGTTCGGGATCCGGGGGCTGCGACTGCTGAAAGAAGGCAAAACGGCCCAGCAGACCCTCGACGAACTACTCCAGACCGATGAAGGGCGTGACGTCCGGCAGGTAGCGATTGCCGATGCCAAAGGCAACGTAGCCGTGCACACGGGCGCTAAATGCATCGACTTCGCTGGTCATCACAAAGGCGCCACTTATTCGGTGCAGGCCAACATGATGCTCAACAGCACCGTGCCCGATGCGATGGCGGCGGCGTTCGAGAAAAACAAGGCGATGCCCCTGCCGGAGCGGGTGCTGAGCGCCCTCAACGCGGCGCAGGCAGCGGGTGGCGACATTCGCGGGCGGCAGTCGGCGGTGTTGCTGGTGGTGAAAGGCAAAGCCACAGACGCCCCCTGGGACGATAATCACCTGGTCGATCTGCGCGTCGACGATGCCGAACAGCCGCTGGCTGAACTGGGGCGGCTGCTACGTACCCACCGCGCTTACGAGTATATGAACGCGGGTGATCTGGCGACGGAGAAAAACGACATGAAAGGAGCCATGGACGCCTACGGGGCAGCCATGAAACTCTTTCCGAAGAACCTCGAAATGAAATACTGGACGGCTATTGCGCTCGCCAACACCAAACAGGTCGCTAAAGCCGTGCAGCTGCTAAAGCCTATCTACGCCCAGGATGCCAACTGGCGTGAACTCACCCGCCGCCTCCCCAAAGTAGGCTTGCTGACCGTTTCCGCCCCCGAACTGGCCCAACTGGTGAAGTAATGTATAGCCCGGCTGGAGCCGGGTTATAAGGTGGAACATACCATAGCTGGCCTTTACCTTAAAGCCCGGCTGGACCCGGGCGCTACGTTACGGCAAAATACCGGGCTACAGGTAGCGAGAGGGGTAGCAGGACTAGCAGGCAGAGAGCCAGTAGCCAGTGGCCCGAGAGCGCGGCCCAGGCGGCATCCATCACGATGAGCGACAGCACACCTGCTTTCACCGCCTGCCCGATGTTGGGCCCGATGGGTTGCTGAATGGCGGTCCATAGGGGGCGCAACACTAGTAGCAGGTGCAACGCTACAAAACCGATAGCCAGCCACAACGTACCCAGCTCCACTGCCGTCCCGATTTGCAGGCCGCTGACGAGCGTAAACAAGGCGGCAGCACCCCACAGCGTCGTCCGGCTTCCGCCATGCACTTCGCCCCGGCTGATCATGGTGACGGCGGCAATGTAGATGACCGGTATCAGCGCCGCGGGCCATAACACCTTGATGGGCAACGTACCGGCCGCGCTGATCCCCAGCAGCAGGTTGACGCCCCGGCACAGGCCCATGTTCAGCGGACCAAACAGGGCGTGGTGTTTGCCAAATCGATCGTAAAAAACAGCCAGCCCGGCAATGATCAGGGCGAGCCAGGCGCTCATAGGGCTATACAGATAGGCAGCCCCAATGCCGATAAGCAGCAGCCCGATGCCCAGCACCGACGCCTGCCCAACCGATACGCGCCCGCTTGGGATGGGCCGCTCGGGCCGCTCCACGGCATCGAGTTTGGCATCGAACACGTCGTTCAGCACCACGCCACCGCCATACAAACCGACAGTCGACAGCACCAGCAGCCACAGATTCACCGGTAGGGCCGACGGGGGCGCCGTTTCCGTGGCGCCAAAGGCCAGCGCGGCACCCGCCAGTACGTCGGCAGCGGCCGTCAGCAAGTTGGCCGGGCGCATGAGTTGCAAATAAGACTTCATACCCTCAATTGATAATGATCGACTTGCTATCCCGGCGGGGTTGTTGGCCACCGCGCAGGATGGTGTTGCCGTTGAACGTCTGGCTTTGGTCGATTTCGGAAGGCGACTCAAAATCGGCTACGTTGATCTGACCGCTCTGGGCGAAGGCGTCGATGGCGTTCTGGTAGGTCACCTGCCGGATGTGCTCGACGGGAATGCCCCGCATCATCATCAGGGCTGCGGTTTTAGGTATCGCCAGCGGATCGCTGATGCCCCAGTCGGCGGCCGAGTTGACCATGATGCGCTCGGGACCGTATTGCTCAACCACCGCGACCATGCGCTCGTTGCCCATTTTGGTAAACGGGTAGATTGTGAAAGCCGCCCAGAATCCTTTATCCAGCACCGACTTCACCGTCTCTTCATTGTTATGGTCCACGATCACCATGCCGGGGTCGAGGCCGTGCTCCAGCGCGATGGCCATGCTGCGCTCGGTACCCTCCTTTTTGTTGCGGTGCGGCGTATGAATCTGCACCGGCAGGTTGGCTTCTTTGGCCAGTTCCAGCTGCGCCCGGTAGAATTTCTCTTCGGCCGCCGTCTGATCGTCGAAGCCGATTTCGCCAATACCCACCACGCCTTCTTTATAGGCAAAAAGTGGCAGCAACTCCATCACCTGCTCGGCCAGCGGTTCGTTGTTGGCTTCCCGCGAGTTGAGCCCGATGGTGCAGTAATGCTTAATGCCAAACTGCGACGACCGGAAGCGTTCCCAGCCAACCAGGCTGCTGTAATAGTCTTTGAAAGTCGCCAGGCCCGTGCGGGGTTGCCCCAGCCAGAAGGCCGGCTCGATAATCGCCACAATACCCGCGTCGGCCATCGCCTGGTAATCGTCGGTGGTGCGCGAAGTCATGTGAATGTGCGGATCGAAGAAGGTCATGCCCTTGATGGGGGTCATGAAATCAACGGGTTCGTGCACCGACTCGTCGACCCGAATTTCTTCTTCCTGAGCGTGTGAGGGGTTCATAAGGCTGAAATGAATAATGTATAATGCACGATGTACAATGGGTGCTAGCGCAGAAATTGTACATCGTGCATTATACATTATTCATTAAATAAGTTGTTTAGCGGGTTGATAGTCCGTCGTCTGGCATACCTGCCGGGCAGCAGCCCGGTCGGCCTCGCTGGGCGACTGGAGTAATTTGGTTACATCAGCCAGCAGCGTTTCGTTCATAAACCGGGGGACCAATTGCCAGGCTTCGGCCGGTACGCTCCGGCCGGCGGCCCATCGTTCATGCGCCAGATTCGATAAATCGTTGGCCAGCGTCTGGTTGGCCCGGTCGAGCAGGCCCACGATGCGGGTGAGGGGCTTATCGTTGAAAATGCACTTCAGTACCAGCTGATTCCAGGCGGCTTCCGAGAAATGATCGGCTGGGTACGTGTTCTCAAAGGCGATGGCATCAAATACCGGCCCCATGTTTGACCGGACGGCGTCGGTCGCCCGCAGGAGCCAGCGTTTGGGCTGGGGTAGCAGGGGCAGTGCCGAATAGAGCGCGGCCAGTTCCTGTAACTCGGCCGAGTCGAACAGCATCTCGATGGCCTGTAGACCTTTCACCGGTTCGGCCTCGCAGATCGATTGCAGCAGCAGGACCCGCGCCAGCCGGTCCATCGTCCATTCGGGTTTGTCAGGTACGTTACGCCGGTCGATGAAGCGCGGTGCGGCGACAAAAGCAGCCATCTGCGCGTTCAACGGGCCCTGTTGTTTCGTCTGTAACCACTGCCGTTCGGCATCTGTGGCCGCTTCGTTGAAAAGAGAGGATAAATTCATGGAAATGTTACCACAAATGGCGAGCCAGTAAACGAGCTTGCAAAGGTCGCAAATGTGAACCTGACTACGGCGAGAAAGAACGTAACAAAAGTCAGTTGTTTAGCCCGATTTAATCATAAAAAAAGTGGGCGTCAGCCCATTATTGCGCCGACGCCCACCCAAAATTAGCCCCTTTACTTGCTGCCGAATACCCGTTTCAGGATGTCGCTTACCCGGGCGACGGGGTTTTCGCGGATTTTTTTCTCTTCCTGCGCCACTAGAATGAACAGACCATCGACGGCCTTGTTGGTGGCGTATTCGGTCAGGTTGGCATTCACCGGCTGCACAAACGGCAGCTTGTTGTACGTACCGGCCAGCGAGTTGTAGTAGCGCGTGGCGTTGTTTTTCTGCAAGGTGCTGTCGATAATCGGCGTAAACTCGGCTACCAGTTGCTGCCCGGCGGTGCGGCGCAGGTATTCCGTGGCGGCGTTGTCGCTACCGCGCAGAATGCCCACGGCGTCCTGAATGCTCATCTGCGTGATGGCCTTCCAAAACACGGGTTTGGCGCGCTTGGCGGCATCTTCAGCCGAGCGGTTAAGCGCCAGCACGAACTGATCGACCTGTTTGCCAAAACCGAGTTGCCGCAGCCGTGACTCGATGCGCTGGGCTTCGGGCGGAAAAAGAATTTTAATAAGGTTGTTCTTGAAAAAGCCGTCGAGGGCCGACGCCTGCGTGGCGCCTTTGTCGATTCCCACGCGCAGGGCTTCCTTCAGGCCCGACGCAATCTCGACGGCCGTCAGCCCGGTGCTCGTGCCCGACGCGTTCGATGGGGGTAACACTTTCTCCAGCACTTTACCCAGCCCGCCCAGCGGGTTGCGCCGGGTTTCGGTTGGCTTGGGCGCCGAAGTAGTATCCTGAGCCTGAGTGGATAAGGTCAGTCCGGTGGTCAGCAGCAGCGCCGCGGCAAGAAGGATAGGGCGGGTCGCCGAATAAAACGTTTTCATCGCTCAAGGTTGTTTTATGTACTTTTGACAGCTGTGACTGGAGAATGTAAAGTCGGCCGAAGAAAATTCTTCCTGTCAGGGAGTAACGGCTAATACCCGGCTCATTGTTCAGTTCATAACGTGCCTTGTCCATTGATTTGTATGCCAGCTACTATCCGTGCCGAAGTCATCACGATCGGCGACGAAATTTTATTCGGTCAGATAACCGATACCAACACCCAGTGGATTAGCACCGAATTGACCAACATCGGCATCCGAACGGTTCGTAAAACATCGGTGGGTGATCAGGCCGACGTGATTCTCGACGCCCTGCGCGAGGCCACGACCCGCGCCGATGTGGTTGTGATTACTGGTGGCCTTGGCCCGACCAAAGACGATATCACCAAGCGAACGCTCTGCCAGTTTTTCGGCGTGGGACTGGTGCGTAACGAACAGGCGCTCGACCTGGTGACGAGCTTTTTCCTGAAGCGGGGTCGCGACATGACTGACCTCAACCGGGGACAGGCGGACCTACCCGAGAATGCCGACTACGTGCAGAACGATTGGGGTACGGCCCCCGGCATGTGGTTCGACCACAACGACACGGTCTACATCTCGCTGCCGGGCGTGCCTTTCGAGATGAAAAACCTCATGACCCACCGGATGCTGCCGAAGCTGAAAGAGCGGTTTGAGATGCCCGTGATCCTGCACAAGATGATCCGGACCATCGGCATTGGCGAGTCGTTTCTGGCTGAGCGCATTGAAGCCTGGGAGGATGCCCTGCCACCGCATATCCGGCTGGCTTACCTGCCAAGTTTCGGGCAGGTAAAACTGCGCCTCACTGCTACCGGCACCGATGCCGATGAACTGACCCGTGACCTAAACGAGCAGGTGGCCGCGGTGTTGCCCTTGATTGAGCAGCACGTCTATGGCTACGACGGCGATGAGATCGAGCAAGTGGTGGTGAACCAGTTAAAGGAGAAAAACCTGACGCTGGGCGTCGCCGAGAGCTGCACGGGCGGGCAGGTGGCGGCTACCCTCACCAAGCTGCCGGGCGTTTCGTCGGTGTTCGTGGGCGGGGTCGTGGCCTACAGTAACGACATCAAACACATCGCGCTGGGCGTCAGCTCCGAATCGCTGGCCCGGTTTGGGGCCGTGAGCGAACCCGTCGTCTGCGAAATGGCCGAAGGGGCCCGCGTGATGCTGGGTGCCGACGTAGGCATTGCCACGAGTGGCATCGCCGGACCCGATGGTGGCACGCCCGACAAACCCGTGGGCACCATCTGGATTGCCTGCGCCACTGCGACCGGTACCACCGCCAAATTGCTGCGCCTTGGCCAATACCGCGAGCAAAACATTACCCTTACCACTACATACGTATTGAATCTACTTCGTGAACAACTGAAAAAGGAATCATCGATTAAGGACTTTAAATTATGAGCTATCAAGGATGGATTATGGATTGGCTTACGCAGGAGTCCTGTGCGCGTAAACCAATTCATAATACAGCATTCATAGCTTTTAGTCATCACTCCTACTTCTTGATTCCATCCTGAACGATGGCCCTTATTGATCTGGTAATGCCCAAAATGGGCGAGAGTATTATGGAATGCACGGTCATCACGTGGCTCAAAAAGCCCGGTGACCGCTTTGACGCCGACGAATCGCTGCTGGAAGTAGCGACCGACAAGGTGGATACGGAAGTACCCGCACCCTACGCTGGCGTGCTGAAAGAACTGCTGGTTAACGACGGCGACGTGGTGCCCATTGGCCAGCCCATTGCCCGCATCGAGACGTCGGAGGCGGTAGGCGCAGATGATACCCCCGCCAACGCACCAACGGGTGGCGATGCGGCCCCGCTGCCGTCGCTGGAAGAGGTGGGCGTGGATGCTGCCGCGGTCAACGACGTGGAAGAGGCCGAAGCGGTGGCGAGTGCCGCTGAACTGGAGGCCAGCATCGGCGCCATGAGCAGCAAATCGGCGGCGGCGCAACCAGGCAACGTACCTGCATTTGAAGGGCGGTTCTATTCGCCCCTGGTGCTGAATATCGCCAAAGAAGAAGGCATCAGCCGCGCCGAACTCGATCGCATTCCCGGCAGCGGCTCCGACAACCGGGTGACCAAGAAAGACATGCTGGCGTATGTGCTCGACCGCGCAGCGTCGAGCAAGGGGCAGGGGATGCCTGCGGCGCAGGGCATGGCCGGGAACGTACCGGTCCACCAATCCCCGCCGCCCCCCGCTACCCCTGCGGTGAAGCCAGTCCCCGCCCAAAGCCTGAATGGTTCGGCCGACATCATTCAGATGGACCGGATGCGGAAGATGATTGCGCAGCGGATGGTGGAGTCGAAGCAGATTTCGCCGCACGTGACCTCGTTTGTCGAGGCCGACCTGACCGCCGTGGTGCAGTGGCGCGCGGCCAACAAAGACGCGTTTAAGAAACAGACCGGCGAAAACCTGACGTACACGCCCATCCTGATCGACGCCATTGTGAAGGCCGTTCGCGATTTCCCGATGATCAACGTATCGGTAGAGGGCGACAGCATTCTGGTGAAGAAAGCGATCAACGTGGGCATGGCCGTGGCGCTGCCAACGGGTAACCTGATCGTGCCGGTCATTCACGACGCGGCCCAGTATAACCTCATCGGCCTGACCAAAAAGGTCAACGACCTGAGCAAACGCGCCCGCGAAAACAAACTCACCGCCGACGATCTGGCGGGTGGCACCTACACCGTTTCCAACATCGGTACGTTTGGCAACCTCATGGGTACGCCCATCATCATGCAGCCGCAGGTGGCGATTATGGCCTTCGGGGCAATCGTGAAGAAGCCCGCCGTGATCGAAACGCCGCAGGGCGACCTGATCGGCATCCGGCACATGATGTTCCTGAGCCATTCCTACGATCACCGCGTGGTCGATGGCGCGTTGGGCGGGCAGTTTGTCCGGCGCGTAGCCGACTACCTGGAGCAGTGGAACGAACCAAACCTATAAAGTTTCCAAAACCTTATAGGTTTACCTGGCGCAAACCAAAAAATCCCCGCTGCCAGAGGCGGCGGGGATTGTTGGTAAACCCGATGAGTGACCAATCAGGGTAGTTTAAAGAGCTTGTCGTTTAGTCCACGGTTTACTTTGATGGAGCTAATCGCGAGGGTGGCGTCTACCGACCCAAACGTCTGGCTGCGGGCGAAGGGCAACACCACCCCATTGACGGTTTTGTAATCCCAGAATTTAGAGGTGCTGGTTGCCAGCCCATTGGCGGTGCGGTAGTAGAGTACGCGCTGCATCCGCAGGCCCGTTTCCACGTCGAACCAGTCCTGCCATTTTTCACCGTTTCCGGTCGAGAATTCCACTTTGTACATATCGCGCCCATTGAGTGGCTCGCGGCCCAGCGTCCGGCGGATCACGTTGTATTGGGCGTAATACTGCTCGCCGAAGAGGGAGCTGCTCAGTAACTGCCGCAGGGCTGCCGCGCCTTCGTTGGCGCTGATGACCTTGCCGCCCCGGATGGTCGTGACTTTCTGCCCGTCGGAGATGGTACGGCTCACTTCAGTGCCACCCATGTAGATCACCTGCGAAAACTTGTGCCCCTGTTTGGCGTCGACGTCGATGACGGCGAGGCCATTGGGGGTGTCGGCTTTCAGGCTGAAGCTCATGTCCTGCACTTTGTCGATGGCGTCTTTGCCACCACAGGCTTTCAGGTAACGATCAACGATCGCGTCGGCAGACGGCAACTCCTGCGCGCTGACCTGCGTGGCCAGCAATAAACAGAGCGAGATAAAAAGGATGCGTTTCATGGTGAAAAGGGGTTTGGTTGGGATTGGTTATTAGTTGGCTGCGGCGTCATTTGCTGCGCGTCATTGGTAGTCATTAGGCTGCGCCGTCGTTGGTAGTCGTTAATAGTTATTGATTGTTTTTACAACGAATGACTATCAATGACGCGCAGCAAATGACGCCGAAGGCAAATGACCCTTACCACCTACTGTTCCAGCTTGACGCGGCTGCGTTCGTCGTCGGCAGTGGTGGTGCGCTTGCGGGATGATTTCAGCTTGGTGTTGCCGAAAGCGTGGGTCAGGGTGAGGCGATACTGCCGACTCTCCCAGAGCGAAAAAATGCGCAGGTTCATCTGCTGATAGTTGACCGTGCCCACGATTCGTGATCCGTAGAAGAGGTCGTTGGCCGACAGGCGCAGCTTGGTTTGCTCGTTGGCGAGGCTATACTGCATGCCCATGTTGACCACGCCGTAACCGTTGTAGCGCACCAGCCCCAGCACACCCGGCCCCTGATACGAGCCCGACAGCTCGACCGAGAGCCGCGAGCCTACTTTGGCTGTGGCCGTGGCGAAGGCCGTATACGACCAGCGAGCGTCGGCGTAGAGGCCATCCAGGTACGTGGAGGTGTAGCTGTTTCGGAAGCCCGTCAGGCTACCGTAGCCCGACAACCATTTGGCAAACGAAAGCGGGAAGTTGAGCGTGGCGTAGGCGTTGTGCTGCTCGTCGAGGTTGGCCATCGTCGAGAAGGCGGCCCGGCTGTTGGGGTCCTGCTCGGTCACCTGCGTGATCACGTTGTTGGTGACGCTATAGCCCACCGAAAACAGGGGCAGTTTCTGGTACGTCAGCGTGGCTTTCCAATTGTTGGTCAGCTGCGGCACCAGGTTGGGGTTGCCCCGCTGGTAGGTGTACGGGTCAATGTAGTACACGAACGGGTTCAGGTCCTGGTAGCCCGGCCGGTCGATGCGGCGGCTGTACGATACCGATACGCCCAGGATGCTCGTCAAGGCCTGATTGAAAAACACGCTGGGAAACCACTGCCAGTATTGTCGGCTGTTGCGTTGGTTCAACGTACCTGAGACGCCCTCGGTATCGGTGTATTCGGTCCGCAGACCAACCTGCAAATCGGCGCGTTTCCAGTTTTTGTGCATTGTCACGTACCCCGCCCGCACATCTTCGCTGTAGGTGAACTGGTTGGACCGGCTGCGGTCGGGTTGCCATTGCTCGGCTACCTGCACCTCGGCGGCCAGATCGCTGTCGATAAGCGTACCACTGAGCTTGAACCCCATTTCCAGCTTGTAGCTGTTGGGCAGTGGCCGCACGTAGTCGAGCTTGACCGCCTTGTAGTTGACCGTTGTGGGCAGGTTGTTCCGAATGGCCTGACTCACGGGTAGCGTATCGGCGAGGCGTTGGGTGGTCAACAGCGAGTGATTCCGCAGGTTATAGCGGGCCATGTCGGCGTCGACGGTCAGCTCATGACCCCGGTCGTTGAGCGTTAGTTTGTAGTTCAGGTTGGCCGTCAGGTTCTGCCAGCGGCGATCGGTCTGGTTGCGGGTTTTGAGCAGGTTCTGCGTCTGCCCCGGCGTGGTGGCGTCGGTGTCAGTTTGGCCGTTGGCGTCGCCTTCGCTGTCGAGGCCGTTCAGCAACACGCCCAGCAGGCTCCGTTTGCCCAGTGACCAGTCGGCCCCCAGCCGGAAGGTGCTGCCCTGCGTGGTGCGGGGTTCGTAGGTCTGTTGCCGCAGCACAAACGGCACCCCATTTTCGACCAGATCACGTTCGAAGGTATTCTGGTTGAAGGTTTTGCGGTAACTGTAGCTATACGTACCGAAGAGGTTGATGGGACCGGTGCGGTGGTTGAACGACAGCCCGCCCGACGATTTGGCGTAGGTGCCGTAGCCCACGCTGCCTGTCAGTAGCACGTGCGTGCCTTGGCGGTCGCTCTTTTTCAGCACCACGTTGATGATCCCCGCCGAGCCGGCCGCGTCGTAGCGGGCACCGGGCTGACTGATCAGCTCGATCCGGTCGATGGTGCTGCTCGGAATGTCGCGCAGCAGTTGGGTCATGTCGGTATGGGCCGAGGGTTTGCCGTCGATGTAGATGGCCACGCCCGTGCGTCCCGCCAGCGAAATCCGGTCGTTGATGACCTGGATACCGGGCGCTTTCTCAAGCGCGTCGAGGGCCGAGCCGCCACTCACCGCCAGGTTGTTGCCGACATTGAGCACCAGTTTGTCGTTGAGTTGCTCGATAAACGGTTTCTGGTCCACCACCTTTACTTCCTGCAACTGCTTCACGTCGGGGATAAGCGCAACGGTAGGTACGTTGGTGGTCTGTCCGGCCAGCGTCGTGGGCAGGGCGATTGTCTGGCGGCGATAGCCCACCACCGATACGACGAGGCGGTAAGTGCCTGCGGGTTTGCTGAAGACAAACGAGCCATCGGCCTCGGTGTAGCCCGCGCCCACTTCGACCGAGTCGGCGGCGCGTTGCAGTACCACGGTTGCCAGTTCGAGCGGACGTTTGTATTCGTCGATAACCTGCCCCGTGATGCGGCTGAGCGAATCGCTTTGGGCCAGCGTGAGCATGGGAAGGCCAAGGGCCAGGCTGAGGCCCAACAGCCAATGTAGCGGTTTTGTCATGGTCTGGAAGGGATGAGGTTAGCAGACAATGGCCTGACCAACGAGCATATCGATCAACTCGGGTTTGCGGATGGCATCGAGCCGGAAGTGAGGCGTGTTCAGCAGCTCGCCTAACTGGCGCGTCACCCGAAACGACCGGTAGAGGTGCTTGTCGAACAGCACCGTTGTATTGCCGTCCGGTACGTTGGCGTAGCGAGTGTGGTTAAAGAACCAGTCGGTTTTATCGGTGACGGCGGGTGCGTTGGTGGCTGGGTACGTTGCCCGCAACCGATTCAGGTCGA